>NZ_CP046508.1:6161000-6475000 GCF_017161115.1 Variovorax sp. RKNM96
CTTCATCGGTGGCCTGATGAACCCAGCCATCGGCTTTCTTACGATCGCTGGGCTTCTAGTGACGATTCATATTCAGCTACGAACTCTTCACGCGACACGACTTGAAGCGGCACAGGCCGCGAGATCGGCAGCGGACCAAGCGCTCATGAACTTCTTGACGACTAAGTTGGCCGCGATTGGCACGATGATTTCAACAATCGATGCCCAACTGCCGTCGCCAGCAATGGTGGCAAAGATGAAGTACGAGAACGTCGTTGGAGAAGAATGGGCGGCACTCGTTGAGCGCCGCGATGAACTCCAACGTGAACTCGAAGGCATCTACGCGAAAATTCGCATCGTCGAGTCGTCAGACCCACGATTCCCAGTCGCCCCACCACTTTCCGAGACGATCAATGACCTGTATCGCGCGCAGCGTGCAGCTCAAGACGAGGTTGAAAAATAGGCGTCGGCTGCCGCTCTGCCGCATGCGCTTCTCCCGAGGAGCCGGCCGCGTCTGTGCTATCGCGGATTCTTGTTCTTCTGCGCGTGTAAACGCGCCTATACCGCTATGCCAACTCTTTCTGTCTATTGCATCTTCGACATTGACCATCAGGCCTCACTGTCATACATGGTCCCACGTGGCATTGCAGACGTAAACATCGAGGTAGCCTCTGCTCACGGCAATACACATGTCACAGTCCTTCAATCCGAATCCCTCGTGAGAGGAGAAGTCACCGGATGCCCGATCAGCGACGAGCTGCACGAGTGGGTGCTAACGCGGGACACTGGGGTACCTCCACCATTCGAAGTCCCTGCATACAACGAGATTGAAGGCCTTCGAACGTCGTTGCAGGGCAGCTGCAAAATGGTCGTTGACACCATAAAATTCCTACTTCTGCGGCCTTCAGTATCCGACTCGACGCTCGGAATGCTCCGCAGCTTTGGGTGGCAGCATGGTGAAAAGACGGGCTACTTCCCGATGCCGGCAGCGCTGTCCAGCATCCATGTAACGTCAAGCCCGCTAGATCACATCACCGCGGCCGATATCCAAGAGGGCCTTCGCAAGGGTTACCGACCTCTAATGGGCATGCGGCACCTCGCGCGAGCTATGCAGAACCAAATTCCGAGGTACCGAGTCATCGATGCAGCTCTGGCCATGGAGCTGTGCATCAAAGAGGCCTTGATTGTGAAGTGTCCTCTGATCGGACCACTCCTGCAGGCCATGCCGTCGCCTCCACTCGATAAGCTCTATGGTGACATGATGGAGCAATACATGGGTTGCAAATCATCTCTCTCGCGTTCGATGATTCGGTCAGTCGCCGAGGCCCGAAACTCACTGATTCATCGCCACGATGGTGATGAAATGTCAGCCGAGGACGCCTCTAAGTATGTGCAAATTGCGAACCAAGCCATCGGGGATTTGTACGCAAAACTCTACCCCGATTGGGTGACCGCGGTGACTCGATCACAGATGCAATTTTCCGACTGACCTCCCGACTGAAGACTGATTTTGGCTGGCGCGCCTTCTTCGCTGTGCCGCGGCGGGCTCGGGGTTGCAGTTGTCGGAGCAGCAGCATACTTCGGATACCTCCCATTTGTGGAGCAGGATTAAGGAGCCGCGATGCTTGAGGGTTTTCTGCGTTGGATTGAGGGGCATCCGGGTACTGCGTCGTGGATGCAGGCGCTCGGTGCGGTGGCCTCTATCGTTGTGGCGTTCTGGATCGGAAGGTCGCAGTCCTGGGCGGCCTTGAGAAACTCCAGGCTGCTTGCGGAGGACGCAGAGCAGGGGCGGCGCGCGGCAATTCTGGAGATTGCTCGGATGTGCGCTGATCGGGCAGAGGCCGTAGGGCAGATCTTCTCTACACAGCCAATCTCTAGGGCCAAATTCTTCGATGAATACCACCCCTCAGTGATCGAGAGTCGCGTCGCAGCGGTGAGCGCAATACCTGCGCATGAAGTTGGCTCAGCTGAGGCAGCTGCCGCGCTGCTTGATTTGCGTGACCAACTGGTCTTCTTGCGCAATGCCGTCCACGACTGGGATTCGGGTAAAGGCAAGGGGACGGACTCAGACCGCGTGGACGGTGACTCGCTGTCGCGTGACAAAGTCTGGTGCGACAACATTCATCGTCACATCAAAAATATTTGGGACAACTACGAGAAGATGAAGTTGGCCTTGTCATCGTCGAGGTTGGGAAAATTGTAGATGCACGGACTCGCAAATCGGATCCGAGTTCCAGTTCGGACGCCGGTTAAGGGCCGCGAAGAAGGGGTTGATCAACTTGTCAGCTTCGGCTCGCCGAGTCTGCTTTGCGCTGGCCCCTTGAATGACAGGACACGGTCTATCGCTTATCTTTAAAGATAGGAGTAGGACTGTGAATACGACTAGGAATACGGATACCGTCGAAGTGATCATGAGGGACCAGCGCCGCAGGCGCTGGTCCCTTGCAGAGAAGGCCGCGCTGGTTCGTCGAAGCTACGAACCTGGCATGAGCATGTCGCTCGTCGCACGCCAGGAAGGCGTTGCCGCCAGCCTGCTGTTCCAGTGGCGCAAGCTGGAGCGGCAAGGGGCGCTGACTGCGGTCTCCGCCGGCGAGGCGGTGGTGCCGGCTTCTGAGCTCGCCGCTGCTCGTGCCGAGATCGCCAAGCTACAGCGCGTGCTTGGCAAGAAGACGCTGGAGAACGAGATCCTCAAGGAAGCTGTGGAGTACGCCGCAGAAAAAAAGTGGATTGCGCGCTCGCCCTTGCTGGACGGGGACGGCCAGTAAAGGCCGTCTGCCAGGCCCTTGGGTTGGCGCGCTCGAACATTCATCGCTTGCAAGCTCGCCCCGAGTCCTGGATCGACGCCCGGACACGACGCACGACGCCTGCAAGCGACGTGGCCTTGCTCGACGAGATCAAGGCCCAGATCATCGAGTTGCCGACCTATGGCTACCGGCGTGCCTGCGCATTGGTGAACCGGCATCGAGCCACCACCGGTGCGCCGCGAGTGAACGCCAAGCGCATCTACCGCGTGATGGCGGCTCATGCATTGCTGCTACCGAAGGCGCCGGGACGGCGCCAGTCCAGCCGGCCCCATGAGGGCAAGGTGGCCGTCGCGCACAGCGACATGCGCTGGTGCTCGGACGGCTTCGAGATCAAGTGTGATTCGGGGCAGACGTGACCGCGACCTTCACCAAGGACTGCTGCGACCGTGAGATCCTGGCCTAACGGGCATGGGAGGGCAAAGGGCTGCCGGGCGAGCCGGTGCGCGAAATGCTCATCGAGGCCGTGGAGAAGCGCTTCGGCGGCGTCGAGGGTGTTCCCAGTACCCACGCCTTGGAGTTCCTCTCGGACAACGGGGGCGCCTACATCGCGGCCGAGACCGGCAGATCGCTCGACAACTGGGCCTGAGCCCAGTCAACACGCCCGTGTGTAGCCCCCAGAGCAACGGCATGGCCGAGAGCTTCGTGAACACGTTCAAGCGCGACTACGTCAGCCGCATGGACCTTGCCGATGCGAGAACGGTGATGGCGCATATGGCCGCAGCCTTCGAGCACTTCAATGAGGTGCATCCGCACTCGGCATTGAAGATGAAATAACCCAGGGAGTTCAGGCAGCATCGCGCTGCTCACCAGCGCATTGCTCAGATCGAGCAGACGCTACATTGCGAATAGTCCGTGTCCTGAAATACGGGGGCAAGATCAGCTTACGCTATTAGGTTGAGGCGCATCACGCGCCGGAGCGTCCGGTGACCTTGTAATCCAACATGCCCGGGAGTCGGAGTCGGTGGCCAGAAACGCCTCTATGGCCTCGGCCAGGATCTGAGCGAAGGGAGTGAGGTTGGCGGCCGCGCCGATCTGGCCGGCCGAGCGTGTCCCGGCATCGACGCCGCATAACTTGGCTTCCATGGAGCCATGCTTGACAGCTGAAGGTCCCGGACGGTTCAGCGACGGCGAAGGCGTTGAACTACAGCCTGAAGCACTGGGCTGCACTGACGCGCGACCTGGACGATGGGAGCTTGCTCGCGGACAACAACTGGGTGGAGAACCAGAACCGAACCCCTAGCTCTGTATCTGCAATTGCTTCGGCAGACGCGGGGGAGCTGTAGTCCCGTTCGGGAAAAATTTTCTTTAAGCATCGTTAGATCAACCTGGCTGAAGTCGACTGCTGGCCGACAGCCGAAGTCTAGCTGGTGGATCGAAAGACTATGGGTTGGTCAAGGTGGCATGACCGGCTGCATACGACCAGTATCCCCAGTTTGTGGGAGCGCTCAGCAGAGAATCACAACCGACACTCCGAGGATGATTGACCCCACTATGGTCTAGCTATCAGCTTGAGTAGCAAGCCTAGCGCTCCGCTACCGAGAGAAGTGGGAAAGACCTGAAGCGGTGCTCTTCCGATGAGTGACCACAAGAAGCCAAAGACCCTGAGGAGGGAGTACTGATGAAGCTGACGGTGCCGCCCGTATTGGGCGTTGAGTTGACTCTCTCCAGAGGGCGTGTCAGGCAGTTGCTTGTTCCAGCACATTCATTGGAAGGGACACTTGCAAAGTTTGTCGTACCGTCGGCCTCAGGTTGGATGTTTACGGATGAGCGCGGTGCGGTGACCTATATCTTTCCTAAAGCACCTCGCGCCGAACATCGGCCAGGAGGACGGGTTCTGCTGGGGAACCTTGTCGAGGGCAGTGATGAACTGGATCTTGCCGCGAGCAAATGGCTCTCCCACCCCGATATTGGTGCCGGCCTTGAATCATCGACACGAGCTTTGACCAGTTGGAAACTCTCCTTCAACTACGTCGGGGAAAGCGATGTCGAAGCCGGCCAAATCGGACTTCGCCGACCTCAACTCGGTGCGTTACATGCAATTCACGCCCATTGGTCTACCAACAGTAGTGTAGCCACGGTTGTCATGCCGACTGGCACGGGCAAGACGGAGACGATGCTCGCAACTCTCGTCTCGACCCCGTGCAACAGGGTCCTTGTACTTGTCCCCACCGATGCGCTTCGCCGTCAGGTTGCGGAGAAGTTCTTCACTCTTGGAATTCTCAAGCAACCAAACTCTAAAGTACTGAGCGAAGAGGCTCTGCGCCCCGTCGTCGGCATCTTGACGAAGATTCCGACAACCGTGGGTGAAGTAGATGAAATCTTCTCACGATGCAACGTCATCATCACCACTAGTGCCTTGGCGGGCCGCTGCGTTACAGATGTGCAGCATCGAATGGCAGAGCTTTGCTCACATCTTTTCATCGATGAAGCGCATCACGCCGAGGCGCCTAGCTGGAAAAGGTTCAAGTCATACTTTAAATCCCAGGATAGATTGGTTTTGCAGTTCACAGCAACGCCGTTCCGCGAGGACGGATTGCCGCTGGACGGAAGAATCGTCTATGTCTATCCGCTGAGGCAAGCACAGAGAGAGGGCTACTTTCGCCCCATTCGATTCAACTCTGTATATGCGTTCGATAGCAGGCGCGCGGACGGAGAAATCGCCCTGAAGGTGATTGAAGAGTTACGAGCCGACCAGACTGGCCGCCACGTAGCAATGGCGCGAGTGTCAACCACTGCCCGCGCCGAGCAGGTGCTTGCGATCTATAGGGCCATCGCCCAATACAACCCTGTGATGCTTCACAGTAGCATGCCCAAGGACCAAGTCGAGGCTTCGCGCGAGATGCTCGAGAGTGGCCAAGCCAGAATTGTCGTCTGCGTGGACATGTTGGGCGAAGGCTTCGATATGCCCGAGCTCAAGATTGCAGCTTTTCACGACCTTCGCAAGAGTCTCGCAGTCACACTTCAACTTGCGGGGCGTTTTACTCGATCCAGGCAAGACCTTGGAGACCCCGTGTTCATTGCAAACACCGCGGACGTGAATCTTCGTGAGGAGCTTAGAACGCTGTACTCACAAGATCCCGACTGGAATCTGCTGCTGCCGGAATTGAGTGATGGAGCGATCGGTCAAGAGGTCGAGGCTCAGGAGTTTCTCGCAGGATTCGTGGGGCAACTTGAGGAGATACCACTCAGCGAGATTCGTCCTGCGGCTAGCATGGTGGTCTACCGAACCAACTGCCGAGTCTGGAAGCCCGACAACTATCGGGCGGCATTCCGCGGCTTGGCCAAGGAAGAGCGTGTCTACCCGATTCTGAATGAGGCTGAGCGTACGTTGGTCGTTGTTGCCGCTCGGCGTCAAGGTGTTCCTTGGACCGACATCGCGTCTGTGGAAAGCATTGTTTGGGAGCTGTGTATCGCGGTCTGGGATCAGCCAAGGTCGCTTCTGTACATCCACGGCTCTGCGAACAATGGCTCCTATGGCGATTTCGCCAAAGCGCTATGCGGCGAAGACGTGACGCTCATCCGAGCTCCTCACGTATTTCGGGTCCTAGCTGGAATCAACCGATTGATGCTGACCAACGTTGGCCTCGACGAGCAGATAGGGCGCCAAATTCGATATACGGGACGCATGGGGCCCGATGTGGGGGCTCGGCTTTCGGATGCAACGTTGGGGACGACGACAAAAGCTGTTCTTGCTGGAGTCGGGTTCGAGCGTGGAGAGCAAACGTCCGTTGGCGCGGGCAAAAGAGGAAGAGTCTGGTCAAACCTTCGATTGCGCGTCAACTCATACGCCGAGTGGTGCAAGCGAGCCGGAGCCAAGATATCCAATGAAGAGATAGACCCGGAAGAGGTCCTCAGGGGGACACTCGTACCTCGGCTCGTGATGGAACGGCCGGCCGTTGTGGCGGTCGGTGTGGACTGGCCAACGGAATTCCTTGAGCATCTGGAGTCGGCAACGAGCATCTCTTTTGCGGCCACCATCGAAGAACAGCTCACGAACGTGGGACTAGAGTTACGCGAATATTCAGCTACACAGCCTCTCGTAGTCCGAGTGTTTTCTGATCAGCGGGAAGTATTTGTCCGACTGAACTTCGTCGGCGAAGGAGCAAGAGCAGACTTCGCGTTCGTTTACGAGGGGGGCGCAAGGGCGACCGTCCGGCGCGGCAGGTCCTACGATCTTTGCGAGTTTTTCACAGAGTTTCCCCCGACCATATGGTTTGCGGACGGGGCGCGTCTCGACGGGAACATGCACACGGAGCTGCGGGGAGAGGCATCAATCTTTTCAAGTGAACGCCTTGAGGTTCTGGATTGGACCGGTATCGACATTACCCAGGAATCGCAACGGGAAGAACGTCGACAGGACTCGGTGCAATATCGCACTATCGAGATCCTCAAACAGCGTAATGAGTACGAGGTTCTACTGGATGACGATGGTGCAGGAGAGGCGGCGGACATCGTCGGCGTACGCTTGGACGATCCTATGCTGCCAAGGCTTATCTCCATTGATCTGTTCCATTGCAAATACTCGATAGCGCCCACTCCTGGAGCGCGGATTGATGACATGTATGAAGTGTGCGGCCAAGCACAACGTAGCGTAATGTGGTTGCACAACAAGGATCGACGTACCGACCTTTTCGCACATTTGTTGAAGAGAGAGGCTCGACGAGTAGAGGCTGGTCGTCACACCCGGATCGAACTTGGAAGCCGAGAACGCCTCGTCCAACTTCGCGACATCAGTCGCACGTGTGCGGTTACTCTGAGAGTCTTTATCGTCCAACCAGGTCTTTCCAAAGCGCAAGCGGCGGATCATCAGTTGGCCTTGCTCGGTGTCACAGAAAAATTCTTGTCCGAGACCTACCAAGTGCCGCTGATCATCTATTGCGGTCAATAGGCGAGGGTGCACTGTATGCCAACGCATCTTGAATCCGCCAGATCGCCCGGCTAGCATGGTCTCCGGCCTGGCTTCGGCTCTCAAGGTGGGGCAACTGGCCGCTTACCCTACTCTTGCTGAACTCCACGTGCAGTTCGACATCTTCTAGGTCCCGAAAGAACTGGTCTACGACGTAGTTGTCTTGGTGCGCGACATTGGGCTCGCGAAATTGACAAGCGAATTTCGGCCGATGCAGGCAGTCCGTTGGTGGGCCGCACTACAAGGATTCGATAATTTCCCGAGTGCCCGTCAGCATTTCGCCAACGTCGCGAATATCGAAATCATCCCATTGCGCATGCAGCGCCTTGTTGCGAATGCCGGCATAGCTTTTCCATCGCTTCGCTTTGACCGGAGTCGTAGCGCCCTGCTTGGCGAGCGCATCGATGATTGCATCAAGCGCTGCCCCCGCTTGGGGTACACCGACCTTCTCCGCAAGCTTGCGAACCGCGTCTTCGAAGACGGCGCTGCACAAAACCGCAGATTCGATCTTCCTACCCGCCCTGTGAAACTCCGTCGCATGATCGAGAAAGTCATCGAAGGTGGATGCTACGAAGATGTATTCAGCCTTGCGAAGAAGTCCCCGCTTCATTTCTTCTGAGATTGCTTCGAGAAGACCAACGAGCTTTTGCACGACGTGAAAAGGTACGCCCCCTCTTAATTCCGCTTGTTCCACGATGCGACCAACTTCCTCAAGAAAGTATGTTCCTGGCATCGCGCACAACGAAAAAAAATTTGCAACTGAGCCGATCCACGCATGAGCTTGCGGAATGTCTCGCGATTCAAACCAATATTCGGGGCCGTGCTCTCCGTGTCCGATCCTTCCCGACAGCGCACGACCGCGGGTCAATAGCTCTTCACAACGTGATTCGAAATCGGGTGCCATGAAAATTCGTCCAAGGTGATAGATGATGATGCCATGCCAAGAGTGAGAAAGTCAGCCTATCAGCTCAGGTGCTTGAGGGACGCGAGCTGCGGTATGTCGAACCAGTCGTCGGGACTGTCCCAACTAAGCAGGTGTCGACTCATCTCGTTGCCTCCCTTCGTCTCCTTCTCAGACATAGCTCTCTCGATAGACGACCAGTTGAGTTCCATGTTCAGCAGCTTCATCCGCCGCAGCCCAGCGTCGCCAGAGAGATGAGCTTTAGCATCTGGCCGGATCCAAACATGCGCCATCCGATCCACACAATCCAAGAACACTTGCCACGCAGCGTAAGCCGCCTCAGGATCGTGTGACTGAAGATACACGCGCCACCAATGCCGAGCATATGAAGCCCGATTGACCCGAAACGACGCGCGACGGCGCAGCCAATCCCATTCGCCTACCGCAAAGCCCGTTGGCCGTTCGCGAGGTTCTTCAGAACCTGTTTCGATCAGACCGCTCATCAAGATCGCTCGCTTCCGTCGAAAGGGCATCTGGGAATCCCGGTCGGCTTCGATTCGATCACCGAGCCAATCGGCGCATCCGTGAAGCAACGCGCACAGCGCAATGTCCAGGTATGAGGAATCGGTCAAATTCCGGTGAAGGCCATATATCTCTTCCCTCAGGCTCAGCACGGCCGGATTATTTGGTGCTCTGAACAAGATGTGTCGAAGCTCAGCGACACCACCAAGCCCGATAAAATCCATGCTCAAGGATTGGTCTAAGGCTCGCCAAAGCGGCGCACCTCGATCAGGCATCGCCCCCAGAAGAGCTTCGCAAAGTGCAAGGAACAGCCCGCTCGCACTATTTACTCGATTTCGAAAGGCGGGTGTTCTTTCTTCGCAGCCATCAAGCCAAAGTTCAACCTCGGCCCAGCAATGCTCGATCAACATCCGAGCATCTTCGAGATCGACCAGCTTGGTAAGCATGAGCGCTCCCGCATCGGTGGCGCGGCGAAGGAACTTTTTCCCCATGCTCGCAGCATCGCTGCGCAGCCGACTTTGTAGTTTGGAGTCGAATGCATCTCGGAAGCTTTGTGCGTCGTCTTGCTGTCTTTTCGGCTGTTCGAACGAGACCGATCCAATGTGCCGCTCCAGGTCAACCGAAATATCTACACCCGAATGAAGCGCTTCGAATCCGCCAGCGTTGACTGCTTCATCAAGAAGTGCGAAAGCGATTCTCGCTAGACGCGGCGTAGCGCCTCGCTGTCGCGCTTCTCTAAGCAAACACCAAGGTGCAACCAGAGAACCAAGAGCATCTAGATCAACATGGGAGTTTGCAGCGAGCAACGCCAAGCTACCATGCTCCTGTTCGACATCGTTATAGGTCGCATGCGCCGACCACGCGTGAGTGATAAGTGCCTCACCAAACCAGCGGGCGTTCGTTCTCCCAAGGCAGACGAATGCAAGCGTCCTCAAGGGGGATTCTTGCCCAACAGCATGGGACAAGAGCGATTCGAATAGCGACCGTTCCAGGGCCACTGGACGACGCGCCAAATACGCCATCAGAACTTCCGCTGCGCGCTGGCTCTCTAGTCCCCATCTGGCGATAAATTTCGGGATGGTGTTGCGCTGTGGCGGGGGAAACAGGTCCAGCAACTGTAGTCCCAGAAAGGTATCCTGAGCTGCTACAAGAGCGTCGAGTTGATCGTCCAAGGAGGCATGCAGCAGTTCCACCTGCAATAGCCCCATCAAAAGGAATCTTTCGTCAGGGTCGATCGGATCGGGACAATTTGCTCTCATTCTTTGGAGCGACTTGACTTCCGTGGGGCGCACCAACAAGAGATAGCGGCATGCGCGCAAAGCTGCCCAATGCCTCCGCTCCCCCGTTCGACCCGCCAGCCCTCCGATCCAACGCCTCAGCAACCTTGCGAGAGCTGAGGGAGCCACGCGCGCGACCAGAGGTTGGAGGGCTTCCAGCTCATGGTCATCGCGGGTATAGGATTCGTTCGCGTCCAGTTCCTCAACCGAAAAATCTCCAACATCTTTGTCCACCTGTCTCACGAAGCGAGCAGGAAGGACAAGGTGCGGGTCCGGCAGGTGAAACTTGGCCGTTCGCAAGCGTTGAAGCGGCTCAATCTTGTCATCGGCCCACAGCAGATCGAGATGGCGGTGTTCGATCGGGATGAAGAAGCTGCGCGTAGGGTTACGCAGATAGTCTTTTTCGTAGTCGATCCCCCCTTCGAAGCTGACACGCATTTCGTTCGCTCTGCGCTCGTGTAATTCCACACCTGTAAGCCAAAGGAGTAACGATGCAACCCTGACGGGCAACTCCGGGTGCACACCGCCCTCCACAGGAACCTCTAGCGCAGCTTTCGAGATTTCGACAAGCGCTGCAACGGCCTCGTCGGCGTCGATCGGATTCAAAGTGACGAGCCACTTCAAACCTTGCCATAGCCTGTTGTAAGAGCCAATCGCCATCGTGACTGCAGCGGCAGCAAGAACTGGCATCGCCAGCGATAGCGGCTTCCCGATGAGAAGTGACGGAACATGGTTTTTTAGATCATCCCGATCAAGTTCGTGCAGCTTGATTGGAACGCCCATGACCAATCGAGTACCTGCAAGATGGCAGCCGATCCTCTCGTCCAGCCGCGCTGCTTTACTCTTCCCCGCGCCATCCTTTTGCGCAACCTCTGCAGGGCTGGGACAGGTCACTTCGGCAACCCATCGAACCAAGACGCCACAGATTTCGGCCCATGCATCTCGATTCTCAGCTTGGATTGAGCGCAAGGCCACCAATGCCCAGTGACGTGCGGATGCCTGGGCTCGACCGGCAGACTGTTCCGCGGCGAAGAGCAATGCTCTAAAGATCGCGGGTGCCACTGCAATCGTCTGCTCTCGATGGCCGTCCTGCGCGTTTTGACTCTGCAACAATGCGGTCACCACTATGCCGGGCACCGGAGATGTCGGAGGAATTTGCTTCGCTACCAGGATGGACATGGCTGCGACAAGGATGTCTGCTGCAGCGGATGTCCCTGCCAACGGATCGAGCCACTGGGCCAGTGCGAGTTCCGCATTGCCACCGGAGGCTCTTTCAGCGTCTTCCAACAGGCCCAAGACAGCAGCGCCCAACGCCAAATAGATGGTGCTTTCCTTCGGTCGAAAGTGGCCCGCTCTCCCAGGAACTGGCTCCATCCATGTCCCGTCGATGATCTCCTCGAGGTGTCGGTAGTTGAGCGCGGGGTCGAAGGAGCTTCTGGAAACCAGTTGATCAAGTTCATCGATCGAGTAGGTCCGAGCCTTTCCGGGCATTGATCCGCCTGACTGAATGGCTGACCAGTGGCTTTCCGCGAGCCCTAGCAGCCAGCGCTCCCACTCGCTCTCGCTGAACGCTCGCCCCTCCCGCAAGCTCAGCTCATCTCGACCGTGCGCCCAAAGCAGTCGCGACAATGTTGCGCCCCCTTCGGTTGCCGCATGAGCACTGTGCTTCAGCACCAACGGAAAAAGACGAGGAACTCTGGCAAGCGGGATCAAGTCTCGGGGAATGCCCTCAAAGTTCAGGCCATTCATTGACAGCAACTGCTCGAACTCTCCGCCCGGGGACAGATCGTAGGGTTCGACAACGATGCGCTGTATGCCGGCGCTCGTTCCGCGCATGCCGTTCAAGCGTTGGTCGAGATAGTGAGTTTGGGTGGTCGCAAGCAGGCGGACGCGACCGCGAAAGTCCCCCCCGTCGAAAAGCTGCAGGAGCCGCTGCCAGTTGAATGACGGCTCCTGGTTGATGCCGTCCACGAGGATCAAGATCGTCGGACCTTCTTCCTGCGGCCTTTGCAAGAGCGCGTGAACCCTTTCCCGCCAGTACCTGCGATCATGGGAACGAGCGAGTTCGAAGATGGAGGCCCCCAAGAACTCAAGTACGCCGCCCACTGAAAAGCTGCTGAGTTCGTGGAAGGCTGACGAGGGCGCCGTCAGGGTGATCGGAAGATCGTCAAGTTCTGCCAGAACCCATTGCATTGCCGCCCACGTCTTGCCGACGCCTTCGGCGCCATGGACTATTGCGGGACGGCCGTCGTTTTTTCCCCACCAAGCCTGAAGCTGCTGCCGGACCGCACTCCTCGTGACGAGGCTGTGGCTCGCGCCACCTGCCACGTTCTGTGCCATGGCGACCCGCGACTCAGCCTCGTCCGTCCAAATCGAGCTCAGCCGACCCGCCGCGACGCGCCGCAGTTGTTCGTATCCGATTTTCCATACCGACAGCTCACGAGTGATGCGTTCGACGACCTCGGCCGACAGCGGCGCCAATGCTCTGGCCGCCTTTCCCGCTTTCGCTCCGTAGTGCTGCTGGACAAGATCATCCGCCGAAGCGCAGAGTGCGGCCAGATCGGGCAGGGAGGCTGCTGTGGAAGACCAATCGAGGACGATGATCGGAACGCCAACCTCGTGGGCCTTGCGGTTCAAGGTCTCCTGGGCGCTTTCCGAAGCCTCTCTTGTCGTGACAAGGATCCAGGCTTCCAGGCTTGGATTGCGTCGAAGGGCATCGTCAATTTCGCCCTGCAGTTCTCTTTCGTTGAGCGGGGTACTGTCTGCATAGCGCTTGCACTCGATGCGCAGATGTCGCCCGCCTCTGCCTGTGGTCCCTCCGTCAGCGCCATGTTGAAAACCCTCTTTGGCCAGAGACATCCGCACACCAACAAGACGGCCCACAAGATCCATGGCAAGTCGTTCGAGTGTCTTGGGTGCACCATTGCGCAACTCCGCCTGTAGTTCAACGAGGTGCTTCTCGCGATTTGACATTCGTCTCTGTACCAAGTTATTTCTTATTAGCCGATCACGAGTGAGATCGTTCGTTCCGACGCGGCTCATGTCTGCTACGCATTGCCTGGGGCCTCTCAAGAGAAGCGCGTATCACGATCAGCAGTTCATCCTGCAGCGAGTTCGCGACCGCCTTCAGACACCGTGCGCATTCAATCGTCTGGTTGTAGCCATGGATAGGGAATGGGCAAGCGTCAGCCCACCGCGGCGCACTGAGGATCATGGAAATAGGTCTCGCACGCGCCCGAACGAGTGGCCGGTCTCAGCAGCATGGCGAACTTTCCGCGAAATGACGTGGTTGATCGGTAGTGCCCTTTCGAGTGCATCATTCAGGTCCAGTCCATCCATGCATACCAGTCGCTTACCGCGACCAAAGGCGTGCAAGCCCTCTTCCGTGAAGCCGCTATCGCTGATGAAGAGGCCCCGTGCCCAAGCGGCCTTTTGGTCAATCTTGCCTTGAAAGGTGAACAACTCGGCAACGCCAATTCTCGCGGCCTGCCATTTCGCTTCAACGAGGTAAATTTCCCCTTCCAGCTCGAAGCTCCCGTCGATCTGCTCTCCTCGATTGCGAAACCCCTCGCGCGCTTTGAGGCCGTAGGCGTTAAAAAGCTTGCTCAAGAACTCCTCGAACGCGTAACCACGTTCATGCGGCGCTAAGGTCGAGACCCGGAGCAGATCGGCTTTGAGGTGTTGCAGTGTCCGGTGGTCGTAGACCGGCACCGGAGGTTGTCCGAATAGCGCAGACGTCGGCTGTGCTCCCTTTCCTTGAAGCAGATCTGTCAGGGCGAGCAACCTGCCGTGCGCGTTGAAAACCTGCTCCGGTTCTCCTGACCTGGCACGCAATGCAGCGCGATAGGTCCAGAGTGCGTCTAGAACCCGTACGGCAGTTTGGGCGTCGACTGTCTGCAAAAAGCAGCGCAAGCGCTTTGCCTTGGAGGTCCCATCCGTGGCGTATCGCACATCGTAGATATCGACGTTGAGTTCGTCGCTGAAAAATGAGGCCATGGTCCGATCCGAGAAGTCGAGCACATATCCACTCTCCATCTGGAAAACCTCATCGAGAAACTTCATGTCAACGGCTTTGATTTTTGGCATTCGAACCTTCTGGTGTGAGGGAGGTGGAAATCGCTATGTGCCCGCGACAGCTATGAAATTCCTGTGCGTTCTATTCGAGTCGAATCGCGGAGAGTCGCTTTCCCATGCCTAGGCGTCTCAAGGACTTCCTCGACGATATCGGCGAAGATTCGCTCCGAAGGTAGGCCAGTCGTTCGCGCGAAACAAGCGCCAAGTTCTGCATTCGTCGGCGGCCAGCATTAGATTGGGGAAAAACGGATAGAGGAAGTCAGCCTGCAGCAGACTTCATTCACGCGCTGCGCGCTCTGTACTCGAGAGACCCATCTGATACCCAGATCACACCCACTGTCACCAAAACGGCCAATACACCGGCAACCTTTTCAGGAACGGGATCAGGGCCAAAGCGCCATTGAATTCGTTTCTCGAGTGCACTCAAAGTCTTGGGCTTCCCCGCTTCAACAAAATCCTTGAGTATCTCGGCGGAAATCTGATCGACAGACTTCAACTTCTTGAAGCTTGGACCAAGAGGCGTGGATTCAATTGCCTTGCCAGCCAGAGGACGCAGCGCGGTCGGGGTTTGCCACAAATGCGACTGTTTAAACGGTTCAGATTCGACTTTGACAGGCGTCGGCCCCAAGACTTCAACACGCTCGACTTGTTGCCCCTTCGATCGAGCGTGCACGACGGCGGGGTCATAGTCTCCATCGGCCGCGACGATCACAAAACGTGCCCCTGGCTCGTGACGCCCGACCAGGTAACCCAGATACAGGACAAGGTGGAAATCGAGCGAGTTCTTGCCGGGCTTGGAGATGTCTACGAGGGAGACCCGGTCGCCCAGTTCCATGTACTGCGCGAGCTGGCCAATCTCGTGTTCGCCGTAAAAGATCCAGGCCTCGCCATTCGCCCCCATCCACGATGCGACGTGCTCCGGCGCAGGCTGCCGGTTCTGCAGATCGATCAGCAGGTAAGTCTTGGTCACTGCCGGATGGCGTTGGCGATCATGAGTCGCGACGTAGCGCGCGTGGCGCCAACGTAGAACAACCGCATCTCTTCCAGCGCGTCGTCGTCCTTGGCGAATACCTTGAGACCCGCAACCGCCTGGCGCGCCCCCATCACCGCGACCACCGGAAATTCCAGTCCCTTGCTGGCGTGAAGGGTCATCACCTTGATGGTGTCCGCAGCCGGGTCGAAATCGTGCGCGCCCTTGCGCACCTTGTGCGGCAAGCGGCGACGGCTCAACGCCTTGGAGCATTCGTCCATCAGCGCCCAGCTTCGGCACAGCACCGCCATGTCGCCCCAGGCGTGCCCTTCGTTGTGCGCACTGGCCATGAGATCCGCGATCCTGTCGGCCTGCGCGCGAGTGCTCGGCAGGTCGATGACGATCGGCTCCGGCCCGTCCCGGCCGCAGCTCACCGGCTGGACCAGCGGAACACCGTCATCGTCCTTCTCCTGGGGCCGCAGAAGCTCGGTCGCCATCGCGCTCGCCGTCTGCAGGATCTGCCGGGTGTTGCGGTAGTTGATCTTCAGAATGGTCGTACGGCCCTGCGCCTGCACGCCGACACTCTTGAAGCTGAAGGGCTTGCCGAGGCGCTTGTCGTAGATGCTCTGGGCGTCGTCGTACAGCAGCAGCAAGCTGTTGGTCGTGGGGTCGACCATCTGGGTGACCAGCTTGAGCCACTCGGGCGCAAAGTCGTGGCCTTCGTCGACCAGCACCGCCAGGTACTGGCCCGATGGGATCATCTGGCGGTCGACGCCTTCGATGACGTTGTGCACCATCTGATCCATCTTGGCGCCCACGGGAAGGTCGTTGGGCGGCAGAGGCTGCCCGAACGCCACCAGCTGGTCCCGGCACCATTTGTGAAAGTGGCGGACATGGACGCGGTCTGCCAATGCCTTAGTCTGCATCGCGGCTTGCAGCTTCACAGCCAGCGGTTCGTTGTAGCAAAGGACGAGCACGGGCTTTTGCGAGTCCGTCGCGGCCTTGGCCAGGTACTCGGCGCGGTAGCCCAGGATCATGGTCTTGCCGGAGCCTGCGACGCCGTGGATGACCCGGTGGCCGTCGCCCAGGCTGCGCGCCAGCTGCTCCTGCTGCAGGTCCATCACGCGCAGGAAGTCGGGAATGGTCGCCTTGTCGTCGGCATCGTCGAACAGCGCGCCTTGCTCGGAGACGCGCACCTCGGGAAACAGGTTCCAGCGCACACGGTCGATCTGGGGCAACGACAGCGCACCGCGCATGAGTTGCGGAAACATGTCCCAGAGCCGGCTTTGAAAGGCTTCCGGCTCGACGTCCTCCAGCATCTCGTCGGAGCAGACAACACGGTTCGACTCAATCGCGTTCCCGAGCCCGGCGGCGTCGAACTGCTTGCGCGTGATGCGCGTGAAGACGACGCCGTAGCTCCACGGGAAGGTCAGCATGCCTTGCCATTTGCCTTCGTGCTGGATCAGCTGCGCGTCGCGCTTGAGGGCGTCGACGACCTGCAGGGCTTGATGTCGGGCTTGCTCGATCGGATTGGGGACGCTCTTGGGAACGCCGTCGGGTGCGATCAGCCAGTCACCGCGGCTGGCTTTCTGGATCGTGTCCAGACGCCAATCCTTGGTTTCCAGGATCAGCAGGCCGCGGCGTGGATGCAGCACGACGAAGTCGGGGTGGCACTGTTTGGGCCCAATGGGCACGTCAAACCACAGCAGGTAGTCGTCGTCGAGCTTCTGTTGCAGCCGCTCCGCCAAGCGGCGCTCACCGGACGTCATGCGGGCGACGCAGGTGCTCAATGATGGAATCAAGACGGCCATTGAAGATTCGGAACCCAAGCAGTCGCAGGAATGAGGACGAAAATACAACTTACCGTAACATATCGATACGGTCAACCGCGGTAGCCCAGTTCCTTGCATGCACCAGCAGCTTATCGCGTGCAATTGCCTAAGCCGTGTGGCGCGTGAGAGACGCCGCAGACGCGGGAGACCTCGTCAAAGCGCGCGCGAAGCCCGACACTCACTTTCTCGTCGAAGCCGGTGAACGAACCACACCCCCAAAATGTCCTTGCAGTGGTCGAACTGCCAATAAGCATCGTCGAGCGCAACCCAGGGCTCGTCGACCGCGTCGTGGATCTGGAGCCAGGCAAGGATTTCTCCTTCACGCTTCCTGTACGGCGGCGGAAGGCCAAAGCCGGAAGGAAGCGTAGCTCCAAGAATCCGGGCCCGGATGTCGCTGGAGAACGGGTTCAGTAGCGTCTTGTATAGCACTTGCTCGCGCCAGAACGAACTGATCACGACCTTCACGTCCCGGAACTCACGCAGCAAGGCCTCCAGGCGCGGCAGGAAACAGAAGTCGGCGCCACCGTTGAGGGTGTTATCTTCTCCCTCTGGATGCAGCACGCCGTCGAAGTCGAGGAAGAGGATCATTCCGGACCTCCCGGTCCATTTTCATAGGCCTTCATACGACACCGCCGTACTGGATGGCAACGAGCATTGATCGAACCTTGTCCGGGCCGTCCCCGGCCGCGAACGCTGCAGGCGTTTGGCCGTCGAGGAGCTTGTGCGGCTTGTTCAGCCAAGCCTCGGCCGCCGAGCCGAACACCTGAGCGGCGAGATCCAGCAACTCTTGTGGGGGACCTTCCGACTCGGTCCCATCCTGGTGGCCAGGTGGCCACGCCAGGTGGGAGCCCATGTCGACCCCGAAGGCGCGGAACGGTGCCGCGGCGGTCATCAGG
The DNA here is from genome assembly GCF_017161115.1 of Variovorax sp. RKNM96. Lineage (GTDB taxonomy): Bacteria > Pseudomonadota > Gammaproteobacteria > Burkholderiales > Burkholderiaceae_C > Variovorax. The sequence continues at coordinate 6,179,162 of NZ_CP046508.1, forward strand.
CCCTCGGCCAGATAGTCAACGCTTTGGTGATGGTGGCCATGGACCACCAACTGGACGCCGAGCGTCTTGGCGAGCTCGTCGATCGCTTGCCAGCCGTGCGGATGCGCTACTGGTGCCTCGTGCGTTACCAGGATGTCGGCTGGCTGGCTCTGGAACAATTGCAGGTAGTCAGCCGGGAAGATGCTGGAGCGATGCCGGAGGGCAATGCCGCCTCTCCACCGTTCCTCGTGGCGCATGGACCGGCGCAGCATGCCGGCCGAGATGAAGGGTGCATGCACGACCGGCTGCCGCGGATCCCAGATCTTGCTGCGAAAGATGCCGCCCAGGCCTGCAACCTTGTAGCCGGCGATCTCGACGATGCGCCCGTGCAGGTTGCGCTCCGCCAACTCCGATCCCCACAGATTGTCGTAATCAAGGCTGGAGTCGGTGTCGTGGTTTCCGTGGATGAACCAGACTTCGGTGAGATCCAGGATCGCCCCCAGTTCAACGTGCAAAGGCCTGCGCGCCTGGATGTCGCCGAGCAGCACGATGGCCTCGGGCCGGAAGCGTTCGACCGCCGCGATGACGGGCTCGAAGTCGCCATGAGGGTCGCCGAAGAACAGGAGCTTGGCGTTGGCGCCTGGTGGCGGGAGAGAGGAAAACTGCTTCGGGCTGACCATTCTGGGCTCCTGGAGGGAGCGGAATCTGTCAGCTCCTTAAGACTGGGAAAACGAATATGAGAGAGGCGGTATAGCCGCTGCTATCCCAGTCGAAGTCCGGGTCGAAACACGCGAGCAGATGGTCATGCGCGCAGCCGAACCCGCGTCGCATGCGACGCGTTGGAAGGTTGCGGCTGAGAAATTCAACATGGCGTTTTGAGCAAGTCTTGAGAAAGCGCTTTCGTCGGGCTCATCATAGCGATGGCTACTACATCGGGCAATCGAGAAGCACACAACCATTGGCTTCTTGGAAGTGCTGGGCATCCGTCCGGCCAAGGCATCCTGCATACGCCGACGGGTGGCAGCGATCGCTTCTTGTGCGCCGGAGCAACTGGAAGAGCCATCGAAGCGGCTAAAAGAATTCAATGAACAGGCGAGACAACTTAACCATTCCAAAGCCCTGATGAAACACGATGTGAATTTAGTTCTGCATTTGTAGATCGGACAGCGCTCGCGTATCTTGCGCCCACCTTCGATGGCTCAAGACCGAAGAAGGTGCTGCCGGGAGGGCAGGGATGCACGAGGAGGGAGTGTCAGTTGCATGGCCGCCAGCAGCACAAGCGACACATCACGCAGCATCAACGCACGACCTGCATGCCTTGAGGGCGATGCATGACTAATCCGCGCAGCTTTCTGGCGCAGGATCGGCCGCGCTTCGCCTCGTTCAAACAATAGCGAGGAGCGGGTCGATGAAATCGAGCATTGCCAAGTGGCTGTGGATCCTCCTGGGCTTCTTAGCCCTGCTTTTTGGAACGCACGCGAATGCCGCCAGTTACTGGCTGGATTCGCGCTACGACACCAGTCAGACCCACTTTCCCACGCCTGAAGACGCCTGCGTCATCGGCGAACTGCAACGGCGCATGGCCGGCTACACGGCCACCAGCCCCCTTCCTCATCGGTACAGCAATGCGTACACCGGACCCGACATGGGATTGGGCGAACGGATCTGCCGAGGAAACATCGAGAAGCGGCAGTTCAACATCTGGCTTCCCGTAGAAGTGGTCGACACCTTGGTGTACGGCCCGCTTGAGGAGCCGGCGCCGGCTTGCGATCCTTCCCTCGTCGATCCCATCACCGGCAAGTGCGCAGCGCCCGAGCAGTCGTGTCGTCGAGACGACGGTGCGATCTTTGGCGCGCCGATCCTTCCAGCCACCGCGGAGAAGTACCGGTCGGAAATCGACTTCGTCGACGGCGGACCTTCGCCGCTTTCGTTCCAGCGCACGTATCGCAGCACGTGGGGCGCCGATGCAGCTCGCCCGGCTGGCTCGCTGAGCAAGGCCTGGGCACACAACCACGCGACAGCTCTGAGGGCCACCCCCGCCGTCACTCCAACGGCGGTCGCGATCAACAACGCAGAAGGCACGCTGCGAGCATTCACCAAGGCTTCAGGCGCCACGAACTGGACGACCACGAACAGTGCCGACACGCTGGTGCAGGCGGGCAATGGCACCTGGTCGTACCGCCGGGCCGACGATGACGCTGAAGGGAGTTCAGATAAACAAACCCCAAACGGCGCGATAAATGGGTTTCTCGGGGTTATAGGGCGACCCGGTGGGATGGAGTCTTGTAACCAAGTTACGCCTGTTGCAACGGTCGCAGAGCGGGCCCGAGCTGCTCGATTGCATGCGTAACGGTCGCCATGTCGGCGGCCGTTGTAAGCATCGCATGCAGGCCGCTGGCGGGCTCCAAGAGCATGACGACCAACCCGGGAGGAGTGTCGAGAAGGACCGCATCCTGGGCGGCGAGTTTTAGCCGGTAGCGGTGCAGCGCTGAGCGCGAAACTTGGACGCCCTCCCCGGCGAGCAACGCCTGCACGTGGTCCAGGGTTTGGAATCGGAGCGTTCGCAGGGTCTCCCGCGCCAAATGCCGTTGAGCCTCAGGAAGGCAGTCGATCTTTGAGGATCTTCCCATCAGGTTCTCCATGCGCATGATGCGCTTCAGTTCAGGGTCGGCAGCCAGGGGCGGCCGGTTTAGATTTGCGCCCGACCGCTCTAGACGATGCCGAGCACAGCTTTGCGGATCGCGGCGATGGTGTCCTCGCTGATCACCCGCTTTGCACCGAACTCGGCCAGCTTGATGCCCTGTTCCTCACGCAGCTTGCGGCGCGTGTCTGCCTCGACCTGGGCTTGGAACTTCTTCAGGTTGACGCTGCTGCGAGTGAGCGAGGCGATGTTCTTGGCCGTTGTACCGAGCATCTCGATTCGCTTGGCCTGATCCACGCCGGGCTCGGTGGCTTCTTGCAGCGACAGGATTGCGTCGAACAGTTGGCTCTGCACCAGGGCGGTTAAAGCCTCGCTGCGAGCGTCCTGGCTGTCGCCGGCCTGTTCGCTGATCAAGCGGGCAGCCTCAGTGCTCGCCTTGATGGTCGCGATGCGACGGCTGATCTTGCTGCCATAGCGTTGTAGCGCGGAACGGCTCGGCAGGTTGCCTTCAGCGGCATCAACGGGGAAGCGCGCCCGAAGGTCATCGATGATCTCTTTGAGGGTTAGCGCACCGGTCGCGAGCACTGCCTCGATGTAGTCCTTGATCTCCGCAGGCAAGCGGTGGATCGAGCTTCTACGTCCCATGGCGCGGGCCTCCTCGTGCGAAGACACGACAAGCCTCTCGCGCATCTTTTCGCGCGACGAAAAAGGCAGTCACTTTGCCTCGGAGGTACAGGCGCTCCCCGTCAATTTCGTACGTGGTGGACCGGCCGATGTGGGCGTGGCGCTTCCATGCTCTCAATGCCTCGGGAGCAGGCCATATCGCGGCGATCTGTGCCGCTGATAACAGGTCTCCAGCGCCGACAGTGGAGCGCCGCATTCGCGACGTGCAACGCGCTGTTCGGTCAGCGCGCTCGCCAGTGAAATCGGATGTCTTCATGCCGTGCCTTGAGTGGAATACAGCGCACTCTCGCGAAAAACGGCGGGGCCGGCTATGGACGGCGGTGCATGAAAAGCCTTTGAGGCACGGCGAGTTGCGCCTCACGCGCGTAGCGCGCTCGCACAGCCAAAAGGCTCGCTCCAATCGCGCCGCGCCGTTGGAATGCTCGGGCTGCGCGCCCGTGGTCGGCCTCCAAACAAAATCCGCCGCTGGGACTGGTGCGCATGCCTTGCCATCGAAAGAATTGAGGCCATCAACAACAACGCATCAAGGTGCTGCCCGTGAACACGATTCCTTCGACCCTCTCCCCTGAAGCCACCGCCTGGCTGCACACGCAGATCGCCATCCAAACGGCGCGGGCCGTGGCTCCGCTGCGGGAGGAAATGGACAGGCTCGATGACTGGGCAAACGGCCTGTTCGTGGTGTTCACCAACGTGCTGCCGTTCATGCTGCGCGAGCAGCCCAAACTCGCCGAGCAGCTCGCTCCGCAATGGCTCTCAGCGGCCGAGAGATTCGATGCGCTCCAGGCCACGGGCGACAAGCGCACGAAAGACGGCGAGACGCTCGAACTGCTGGAGGCGAGGAAGATGCTCTATCGGGTCTTCGAGGTGCTCAAGCTTTGGCCGGTTGCTCAGAGCAAGCGGGCAGCGAGGCACGTTGCGCGGGGTGGTCGCCCTGCATGAGGCAAGCTTCCCCTATACCGGCCCTAGGCGCGGCGCAGAGAGCTACCAACGGGCTTTGTAAGCAAGGCTTCTGCCGCACGGAGCATCTGCTCGTGCGATGGCTTTGCATCCGGTTGCGTGACCGCCTCCAATGCCTTGCGAGTCTTCTTCACTTCCCGACGCTTTGCATCGAACGCTTTTTGCCTTTCGCGCTCAGCGAGTTCCTCAGGGCTGAGCCGGGGGAGGCTCGACATGAAGGCCTCATCGGCTGCCTTCGCTCGGGCCTTCGTTTCCTCGCTGTCCCGCGTCTCGAAGATGGCCAAGATTTGAGGCGCAACCATCCGCCGATAGATAGCGCGTTGCACCGAACGACTGAAGCCGTCTGGCGACGAATCACGGTGATCTTTTGCGAAGGCCTGAACGAAACGCCTCGCTCGATGCAGATGCTCTTTTGCGTTGGCATGCAGCGACGGATACGCCTGCACCAGCGCAGCGCCCAAAAGGGCCATCAATTCGTCATCCACCGAGACGGTGGTGGGCTTTTGGAGAGTGACGTGTATGCGCATTCGAGGGGGCTAGAAAAGCGAATTCCGATTCCTAATGAGATACGGAATTATCGTTTTGTCGCGACGTTGGGATTTTTCTGGAGCGTCAGTAAGCGGCGGTCTTTGCCACAAATGTATAACCAATTATCGTTTTTTGCCAACGCCGAGAGTTTTCGGGGTACACTTCGCCCAGGTGCTGAACACACCTTCCGCTAGCGGCCCGAACCGCGCCCGACAGTCTGCGGTTTTTTTGCGCCTATGCTTTTGTATAGGCCGGGTAGCGTGCAGCGATACAAGACCCTCGAAAGGGGGGAAAGCTGCGGGCCGTCTAGCGGCGGTGTTCAAGTACCCGGCCGCCTCTCTGAACAAGGGGCAAATTGAACGAAACCGCTAGGAGGCCATCATGGCTGCTCAGTCCCCCGCCGTGGATCAACCACGCGCGCCCTCTCCCACCCTTGAACGCCGTAAGGCCTATTGCCGCCAGCTGTGCCGCGTCCTCGTTCGCTACGCCGACGAAGACGAGTTGGCCGAGCTGACCAAGACGCTGGACGGCTTCACGCGCACGGTGCTCGCGCATCGCGAATGCATCGGGCTCAACGATGCCGCGTATCACGCCTACACCCACTACCTTCTGAAATGAGGGGCGGCACCATGGCAAACAACCTCCGCAACATCGAGGCCGCGCAATCGCCGGTCAACTGGGTGCGTCGCCGCGCTCGCCGCCTAGAACGCTTCTACCAAGTCAGCCGCCGTGAGGCTGTTGCCAATGCATGGCAAGACTGGGCATCGTTTCATCCCATCGCCGCCCGCTCGGCGTGGGTCCACTAAGGGAGCGCGCGCAATGAACACCTACACCATCACGGAAGCCGAGTTCAACCAGCTCGAAAGCGTGCGCGGGCAGTTGCGTCTCGTGGGCGATCTGCTCAGCGTGCCTGAGGGCACCAGGGCGAACTTCGACGCGGCGGACCTCTCCGATTTTCTCGGCGCACAGGAAACCACGGTGACCTCGCTGATGCACGCGGCCGAATCGCGATTCGACCAGGAACGCGATGACGCGCTGCCCGCTGCATTCATCAGCACGCCCGAAGCGGGCGGCCTCTCGCCTGCCAGTCTCGTGGAGCTGATTCTCGCGGTGAGTGGCGATGGCATCGCCTCCGAGCGCATGCTGGCGCTGAGCGATCAGCTGCTGGACCTGTGCGCGCAGGATCGCGCCTTCGCAGCCGTCGCCCAGGCCTTCGACAGTGCGCTGGAGCGTCACGGTGTCACGATGGCGATGAGCGTGCAGGATGGCGAGTTGACGCGCACCTACGTGAAGGCAGCAGCCCCGGCCGCAGCGGCACCCGCAGCGAAGCGGACGCGCAAGCGCGAGCGCCTCACGGTGTCTGTGGTGAGCTAGCACCAGACCCTGCGCAGCACGGACAGACGGCCCCACCAGGGGCCGTTTTCCATTCCAGGCCCCGGGCATACCTCGGGGCCTTTTTAGTGGCTCTGCAACGGGCCGTGAATGCCCTCGGGTGCTATCGTTGCCGGGCACCAGCGAGCGGCCTTGTTCCGGGCGCGGGTGGCCCACCATAAACCCGAGGACGAACATGAACGAGCAACAGAAGAAAGCATTGGAGGAACTGTTCTCCGATGCACAGCAGCGCAAGCGCCGCGAGGAAGACCAAGCACAGCGGGCGCAGCAGGAGCTGGCGGACTTCCACCGCAAGTACGAGGAGCATCTGAAGTCGGTCGTAACGCCGACCTTCATGGAGTTCCAGAGCTTCCTCGAAAGCAAGGGAATCCAAAGCTACATCGACCGCCGACGCGGCGACCCCGACATTGACGGCGGCCAGGGCAACCCACAATACCGCTTCGAGATCGGCAAGAAAGATCATGAGTACACCCTGCGCGGGTACATCCAGATCGAGGCTGACAACGACACGCGTAAGGCGGTGCTCACCCGCAAATACAAGGACCAGGCCAAGCCGGTCGATGTCACGCCCGAAGGCGGCGCGTTCAAGGCCATCAACGATGATGTGCTGCACGACCAGCTGCGCGCGCTGCTTGTGGCGCTTCTCTGAGCTTCGCAGCATCCATTCAAAGGCCGGCATCTCGCCGGCCTTTTTCGTTGCGCGAGCTGATGCGGAAGCCCGACCGATTTAAAGCGCCTACAAGGCCCGTGAACCGTTTCCCGCCCCATCGGGCTGTCCTCGACCCTGATGCGGCCCCGTAAATCGCTGTAAACGCGTCTGGCCCGCCATCCGATGCACCAGGCCGCGCGCTCGGCGCGCTTCGGTGGCTGTGACGTAGTGGCGTGGGGTTTGAGACTGGGGAGATCGCGCCGGGCCGCCAGCTGCGCGGTGCGCGTGCGATGCGAATGGCACACGCAAAAAAAAGCGACCCGGATGGATCGCGAAGTGCCCGACTCGGGCGGCCCGGAGACTAGAGGACAAGGGACCAACCGCCAGCTGCTGCCCCGGATAGAGGTAAGTGGTGACGTGCTGCAAGCGGTCAGTCCGGCCGCGACTGTCTCCCGCGCATCCATGGTCACTCTATGCACCGCGGTCTATATCCAGCGCTGCGACGACCGCGTGCAATCGCTGCTTTCATGCACCGGAGTAAAGAATTGCCACCACCCCAAAGAGGCGCCCTCAAAGAAGGGCGACTGCGCCTCATCGACGGCCTGATGACGTGCGCGCGCAGCGCATTGCAGCCGCATCAGCTTCCACGCCTGGAGGCGCTTGCGCTTGCCATCGTGGAGGCGTTCGCTGAGCTGTTCGACGGCCAGATGTTCTACCTTCCGAGGGACGATGCGCGCCGCAAGCGTGAGCGCGACGAACGGCTGTTCGCGAGGTTCGACGGCGGGAACTATCAGGCGCTCGCCTCCGAGTTCGGCTTGAGCGAAGCGGCCACACGTCGCCTCATTCGCAAGGTCACCGTAGCTCGCCGCGCAGAGAGGGCGCGATCTCCTGCACCAGCAGCGTCGGGCGATACCCGCGCGCCGAACAGGACACTCGATCCTGCAACCGAGTTCCGCATCCACGCAGCAGCAATGCTGCGAAGCGCCGGGTTCGATGAAAGCACAGCATCACAGCACGCGGCGCTGCTCATGAGCTATCTGCAAAGCGAATGGAGCGGAGCGCCCATTCTCAACAACCTGTCGCGACGTGCGCGCGCCGATTGGCAGGACGCTGGTCTTATGGCCAGCAGGCGCATGCGCGGAGCGACGGAACAGCCAGGCGGACGGACTGATACGAATCTGGCCGCCATGGAGACCTTTCGCCAAGAGCTGCTGACGCAAGGCGTGCCGCAAGAGATCGCCGAGGAGACGGCAGCACTGCTTGGCGACTACCTCGCGGACGTCTGGGGCGGCACCAGCGTGAACTTCCCGCGCGGCTTCGCTGCAAGCCAAGCCAAGGCCGACGCCGAAGCACTCGCCCTCTATGACGGCTCAAACCTCGACCAGCTCGCCGGGCAATTCGGCGTGTCGGAGACCTGCGCGCTCGGCATGGTCGTTCGAGCGAGAGCGCGTGCCAGCACCCGCGAAGCGCGCGAAGACGAAGAGCAAACCGCCCATTGACCACCAACCCGAAAGACGAAAGACCATGACGACACAAAAGCAACTCAGCCCGCAGCACCAGGCTGTGCTCAACAACCAGGCGGCCGTCGCCGACACGCAGCGCCAGATCGGCAGCTTGCAGAGCGCGATCGCGCAACAGCAAACCATCATCACGCGCAGCCGCGCCGCGCTGCCCGATGTTGCCGCGCTGGAGCGCGAGCGCCAGGACAAGCTCGCAGCCGTCGCGCTCGGCCAGGGCACGCAGGTCGACCTCGCCGCACTCGATGAGCAGCTCGCCGCCCGCAAGGCTGAAACGAAGAAGCTGCATCCGAAGATCGAGCAGGCCGAGCAGACCATTGCCGGCCTGGAGCGAAAGATCGAAGAAATGCGAGGTGCCGAGACGAAGCTGCGCGAACAGCATCGCATGCGATTGCGCGATCTGCTGTATGCAGAGGCCGAAGTTGTGGGAGCGGCCTACATCGCGGCGGCGGAGATCGTGGCCGAGAGCTACCGCAACATCAACGCAATCGCGAGCTTGCTGAAGGACGCCGGCGATTCAACCGCGCATGTGCTTCTCCCGCAGGGTTACGGGCGCGTGTACCTGCCTTGCTTCAACAGCCTGGAGAGCAACAAGAAGCGAGGCATGTTCGTGACGCCGCAGGTTTTCTTCGATGCGGAATCGGATGGCCGTGGCGCGTACCTCGCATGGCGTGACGCGGTGACCAAGCGCCTCCGCGCGGACGGCATCCAGATCGGCGAGGGCTCGTGATCATGGCCGCCGAATTTCCCAACGACCAGGAGCTGCACAAGCTGGCCCGCGCCTATGCGCTCAAGCACGGCGTGAGCTACATGGAGGCATTGGATGCCGTGGTCGAAGACGCCAAGGCCAATCAACCCGCCGCATCGTCTGCACGCCCTGTGTCGTACAGCGAGCAGCTCGGCGATGCGAAGCTCCACGCGATGGCGCTGGAGCACCAAGGCGCGCACAGCGTCAGCTACGCCGAGGCGATCCACGCCGTTGTCGATTCGGGCGGCTCGCGTGTCACGAGCTTCAAAGAGGCAGCGGCGGCGCCGGCGATGGTTCCCTTGCGCAAGCCGTTGGAGCTGCTGCGTGTGGGCCGCCTGACCGGTGATGACGGCAAGCCCTATGACCTGAGCATGGCCGACATTCAGCGCACCGCCGCAGGCTATAGCCGCACTGCGCGTGAAGCCCCGATGGCGCTGGGCGTCCCGCAGCACGACCAGCCGTCATTCGGATGGGTGCATGCCCTGCAAGCCACCGAAGACGGCAGGCTGCTCGCGACGGAGGCCGAGGTGGATTCGCGCCTGGCCGAGCTGATCGACACCGACAAGGCCGGCAAGAAAACGGCGGCGTTCTATCCGCCCGAACACGCGAACAACCCGACACCGGGCAGCTGGTATTTGCGGCACATCAGTTGGCCAGAGCTGGAGGGCGACAAGCGCCTGTCGGTCGATCTGTCCGGCGCTCAGTCTCGCCGGCAGAGCGCGCACTGAGCCGAGCATCGGCTTTCACATTGGCATCGGCCCGGGAGTAGAAAACCATGGACAACATCATTGACGTCAAAGTCCGAGCGAGCGCAACCGGGCGCGAGGACGTGCGCGATCTGCGCAACGAAATCGACGGACTCGGGACCGCGCTCGGCGGCAAGGTGCAGGAAGACGCCAAGGCCGCAGCCGCGGCATTGGACGCCCTGGGCGCGCAAGGCGCAGCGATCAACAACGTCCGTGCGCTGAAGAACGAATCCGACGCGCTGAGTGTCGAACTCGCCCAGGCACAGCATGCGGTCGAGCAGCTCAGCCAGACGCTGCCGGATGCGGCCTCTGCCGTCTCGCGCCTGGCCGTGGCCGAGGTGCAGGCCAAGGAAGCGGTGGATGGCGCCAGCCGCGACCTGGACGAACAGCGGCAGGCGCTCGTCGCCCTGCGCGCGGAGTACACCGGCGCGTCGCGCAGCACCGATGCCTACCGCGAAGCCAACGCGCAGTTGCAGGTCAGCGTGCGCGAGGGTCGCAGCTACCTGCGCGAGCAGGAAGAAGCGCTGCGCCAGGTCAGCCAACTATCCAGCCAGGCGGTCCAGGCCGAGCGGGCACTGGCGGCCTCGTACACCGAAGCGGGCGAAGCGCTCGTGCGCACGCGCGCCCAGGTCGATGCACAGGCCGCTGCGCTGAGCGCAGCCAGCACCGAGGCACGCACCCTGGGCATCGACACCGACAAGCTGGCCGAGGCCGAGCGCGGGCTCGCCGAGGCCATCGAGCGTGCTGTCAGCGAAGGCAAGGCCTTCGTGTCGATCCAACGTTCCATGCAGCAGGCCAGCGAGGCCCAGGCCGCTGCGCAGGCCGCAGCGCAGGAACGCGCCCGGCAGGCCGCCAATGCGGCCACAGCGGCGGCCAAGGCCTCGGCCGAGGCCCTGCGGAATGCCTACGGCGAACTGGGCGTGCGGTCGGCCGACCAGCTGCGCCAGGAGATCGAGCGCGTGCGCGGCGCGATGGACACCGTGCGCAACACGGCCGGCGTCAGCGGCCAGGAGGTGCAGCGGGCCTTCACGGCAGGCACTGCCCAGGTGCGCGAGCTGGAGCGCGAGTTGCGCGCCGCCACGGGCCAGATGACGCTCGCAGATCGCGCAGCCGGTGCCTTCAAGAACACCATGGGCCAGTTTGCGGCCGGCTCGCTGCTGGCGGACGGCATCACGTCCATCGTCGGCAAGATCAAGGACCTCGGCCGGGAATTCATCGCCTCCAATGTGCAGATGGAAGGCATGCGGCGCGGCCTCACTGCGGTGTATGGCAGCGTGCAGACGGCGGCATCGCAGATCGACGTGCTGCGCGGCGCGGCCAACCGTTCGGGCATCGCAATGTCGGGCATCGCGGATTCGTTCGTGCGCTTCAGCGCGGCGACCCGTAGCGCGAACATTCCGCTGCAAGTCACCAACGACCTATTCGCGGCCGTCACGCGTGCCGGGTCCACGCTGGGCCTCTCCAGCGAGCGCGTCACGTTGGTGCTCGATGCGCTCGGCCAGATGGCCTCCAAGGGCGTGGTGTCGATGGAGGAACTGCGGCAGCAGCTGGGCGAGTCGCTGCCGGGCGCGCTGAGCCTCTCGGCCAAGGGCCTGGGCATCACGGATCAGCAGCTGATCAAGCTGGTGGAGAGCGGCAAGCTGGCCACGGAAGATTTCTTCCCGGCGCTCACCAAGGGCCTGCAGGAGATGCAGGGCTCCACCGACACGCTCACGGGCAACTGGGGCCGCCTGCTCAACGTGCTCAACCAGACCTCCACGGCCATCGGGGATGCGGGTGGCGTGAAGGTGATGACGGTGGCGCTCAAGGCACTGCTCGTGGTCGTGGGCGTCATCGTGGTGCCGGTGCAGGCCTTTGTCGAGGTGGTAAACCTCGCAGGGCGGGCCGTGTACGGCTTCTACGAAAGCCTCAGAGGCAGAGGCAAGGAGGCACAGGAGGAATTCCGCAAGGAGGTCGACAAGTCGGCCACCCGCATGACTGGCTTGCATAAGGCGCTGGACGATGCCATCAACGGCTCCGACAAGCAGAGCGCCGCGCTGGGCCAGAACGCCCAGGCGCACGCCAGGACGGCCAGCGCCATCCTGGCGAACGCCGCAGCGCAGGAGAAATCCGGTGCCGCCGCCACGGGTGCCGGCGTGGCCTACGTGCAGCAGATGGTCAGGCTGGCCGAGAACGCGACGGCCACCGAAGCGGCCACGACCGCCACCGAGAAGCTGCTCAAGGCCAAGCAGGACGAAGGCAAAGCCAACGTGCTCACCGCGCAGCTCACGGGCGATGCGAGCAAGGCGCTCGACGCCAATGCGGCGGCAGCAACGGCGACCGCTGCGGCCTCGGCCGCATTGCAGATGGCGCGTGAGCGAGAGCTGGCCAGCACGCAGGCCGCCATCGCAGCGATCAACGGCCAGCGTGACGCGGCCGGCCAGCTCTCCACGGCCAAGCAGAGCCAGCTCGACCAGCTCAACAACGTGCTGAAGGTGCAGCTGTCCGAGGTGGAAGCCTCGCGCACCAGCACGCTGGAGATGAGCCGGCAAGCGCTCGCGGCGCAGGCCGCCTCCGAGGCCTACGCCGACAACTCCCTTCAGGTCGATGCCTACCGGCAGGCGATGGAAAATTCGCGCGTGGTGGCCGAGGCGCTCGAACAGCGGGTGATCGCGCAGACGGCTGCGCTCGATGAGCTGAAAGACAAGCTCGAAACCGGCAAGATCACGCAGGAGTTTTACGACCAGGCGCAGCAGAACCTCACGGCCACAAAGGAGGCACTGAACAAGGCCACCGGCGACGCCGCGAAGTTCGAGAACCTGTACCGCGATGCCGTGGCCGACAGCGTGGCCGCGACCGACCGCAAGGCTCGCGCCGATGCCGCACACCTGACGGTGAATGAGGCGCTGGTGAAGTCGCAGCAGGCCCACTACGAGACCATGGCCCGTCAGGCCAAGGCGCTGGGCGATGAGGCCCAGGCGACCTACTACACGGTCGAGGCCAAGACCAAGCAGATCGAGGCGATCAAGCTTGCCACGCAAATCAAGAACCTCGAACTGGCGGCCGACAAAGCGGGCCTCGAAATACAGCTCGCGGCGCTCAGCCCGCAGGACGCGCTCTACGCGCAGAAGAAGCAAGAGCTGGAGATTCGCCTGGAGCTGATCAAGGCCAAGCAGATCGAGGCGAACGCCTCCAGCGAGGTCATCAAGGGCATCGAGGACGAAATCACGGCGCTGCGCAACCTCAACGGCCAGCGCGGCGGCAGCGTCAACTCGTTCAACTCGCGGGGCAACGGCAGCAACAGCAACAGCGGCGGAAACCAGGGCGCGGGAGGCGGCAACATCTCTTCGCCCAGCGGCGGCTCGGGAGGCGGTCAGCGCGACGAACAGCGCCCGAGCAACGAGCGGCAGAAGTTCTTCTATGGCGACGGCCAGGGCCGCTCCAGCGGAGGCGGCCAGGACGACTCCGGCCGGCAAGTGAAGTCAAGCTTCGGCGACAACCGCGAGCAGCGCCTCACCGGCCAGAATGCCACCGACAACCGGCTGATGTTCGATCTGCGGGACAAGCTCGCAGCCGGCACGCTGAGCCCGCAGGACGTGGGCGATCTGCGCGCCGTGGTCGCGGCCCTGCGGCAGAACTCGATCCAGAATGCCCAGGTGCGCAGGCACATGCCCGGCGCGATCTCGCTGGAAGGCCAGCGCGATGACATCGCTTGGCAGGCCACGGGAAAGCGCTTCCAGCAGGCTATCGACCGCTTTGAAGGCCAGGGGGGCCAAGCCACTGGACCGGGGCTCCAGGCGCCCCAGGACGAGGATGCCCAGCCTCCCCGGTCGGAGCGCACCGTCAATCTCAATCTGAAGCTCGACAACGGCAAGCAGTCACCAAGGCTGTCACTGAGGACCGATGAAGAAGGCGCGAGGAACGCGGAGCAGTTCTTCAAAATCCTCAAGGACGGTCGAATCAACTCGGGGAAGTTTTGAGCCATGACGCGATCAACAGAGCCCACCACGCTGGAAGTGTTCCGCGCCGAGATGTTCGCGAGGGCCACGGGCTGCGGCGTCGAACAGCTGGAAAGGGCCATCATGAGCCTCGACCCGGGCCACCCAAACGCCACGTTCACCTTGGGCCTCATGCGATGGTTTGCTTTCGATCTCATCGCTGGCAGATGCCCTCCGGGCTGGACTGCAGCCGAGGCGGCTAGACGCGGTCAGGCGATACTAGGGGCGCTCAACGCTCATGGGCTGCGCTACGGAGAGCCAGAAGGCTCTGAGCCCTGCACCGGGTGGCCTAAGCCTGTTTGAGATGACCAGTTGCAGGGGCGCCGGGATACGCCCATGGGCATAGTATTCACTCTCTGTGCAATTCCGTTGCAGCCGATGCAAACGGATCAACGCTGAGTTATCACACCGATTCGAGCGCACTTATCGCATCGCGCTTCATGACGCCACGCTGGCATTCGCCGCGGACGGCAAGTTGCAGACCCTCACGCAGCGCAACGGTTGGGTCACCACGTACACCTACAACGCTGCCGGGCAGTTGGCGACCATCACCAATGGGTTCGGCCGTACGCTGACACTGAACTACAACGCGAACGGGCTGCTCGCATCCGTTTCGACTCCCGATCTGCGGAGCATCGCCTACGCCTATGACGCCGCGGGACGGCTGTCTGTGGTCACCTACCCCGACACCAAGACCCGCACATATGTCTACGAGAACGCCACGTATCCGCAGGCCCTGACGGGCATCCTGGACGAAACCGGCGCGCGCTTCGCGACCTTCAGCTACGACGCCCAGGGCCGGGCCATCGACACGCAGCTTGCGGGAACAGTGAATCGCTACCAGGTGAGTTATCCCTCCGCGAGCTCCGCGACCGTCATCGATCCGCTCGGCACGAGTCGCAACTACAGCTACGGCACCACGAAGGGCGCATTGGCCGTGACCGGCGGTTCCCTGCCTTCCGGCAGCGGTGGCGCCGACGCGGCATCGCGTATCCAGGACGCCAACGGCTTCGTGACCTCTGAGACCGATTTCAAGGGCGTGGTCACCACGACCACCTGGGACTCGGTGCGACGCTTGCCGACCACTGTGGTTCGCGCGTCCGGCACTCCTGAAGCGCAGACGGTCACGACGCAGTGGCATCCATCGTTCAGGCTTCCCGCGACGGTCACGGAGACCGGCCGCATCACCACCTACGCCTACGACGCGAATGGCAATCTACTGAGCCGCGCCGTGACCGACACGGCCACTTCGCCCAACACCACGCGAACCTGGCAGTGGACCTACAACGCACAGCGCCTGGCCGACACGCAGACCGAGCCGAACGGAGCAGTGACCAGCTATCTCTACGACACGCGGGGCAACCTCACCACGGTGACCAACGCGCTGGGACACGTGACCCTCTATGCCTATGACAGCGCGAACCGGGTCACGAGCACCACGGCGCCCAACGGCCTTGTTACCACCTACACCTACGACAACCGGGACCGACTGCTCACCAAGACGGTCGGCGCCGGGCTGGCCGGCCAGCAGACCACCACGCTGACCTACAAGCCAACGGGCACTGTCGACACCCTCACGCTGCCCACAGGCCTGGTGCTGAGCTACGCGTACGACGCCGCGCACCGTCTGACCGGCTGGAGCAACAACCGCGGCGAGAGCGGCACCTACACGCTGGACGCGATGGGCAATCGCACCGGCGAGCAGCTCAAGAACAACGGTGGCGCGGTGGCCTGGAACGCCGTGCGGACCATCAACAACCTCAACCGCCTGGCGGCCAAGACCGAAGGATCGAACCAGACGAACAGTTTCGGCTACGACGCCAACGGCGAACTGAGTTCCGAGACCAATGGCCTGAGCCAGTCCACGCAGTACGGACTCGATGGCCTGCGGCGCGTGAAGACCATCACCAACGCCGCGAACGCCACCGCCGCGCTCGCCTACAACGCACTGGATTCCGTCACCAGCGCTACCGATTTCAAGGGGGTCGCCACGAGCTATGCGCGCGATGCGCTGGGCAATTCGACCGCCGAGGCCAGCGCCGACACAGGCGCCGCAAGCGCGCAATACGACAGCCTCGGACTGCCCAAGCAGATCACCGATGCGCTGGGACAGGCAACCACGATCAATCGCGATGCGCTCGGCCGCCCGACCCAGTTGCTCTTTGCGGACGGCCGTACGACCACGCTGAGCTACGATGCGACGACGGCAAGCAGGGGCTACCTGAGCTCGTTCACCGATCGCAGCGGTACCACCGCCTACACCCGTGATGCCTTCGGGCGGGTGGCGGTCAAACAGCAGACCCTGGCGAACGGCAGCGTGCAGCAAGTGCTGTACGGCCACAACGCGAACGGCACCCTCGGCAGCATCAGCTATCCCAACGGCAGTCTGCTGCTGTACAGCTATGACGCCACGGGGCGTTTGGCGGGATTGAGTTGGAACGGTCAGCCGCTGCTCACAGGCATCTCCTGGAATGTGCTCGGCCAGCCGACGGCGTGGACCTGGGCTTTTGTGTCGCCGGCGCTCTCTGCAAGCCGGACCTACGACACTGCCGGTCGACTGACCGCGACCGAGTTCGGCAGCTACGTCTACGACGCCGCAGGCCGGATCACCAGCCTGACCCAGAACCTCTACAAGCCCGGCGACGCCAATCCCGCGAACAGCACGATCGCCAATGGCAACGTGACCTGGACCGTGGGCTATGACGCCGTGGAGCGCATTACCGGATTCAATGCGACCGGTGATACGGCGGGCTTCGGATACGACGCGAACGGCAACCGCAGCAGCAGCACGCGAGGGATCGGTGGCCAAACCACCAGTCGCACATACACGGTAGGCAGCGGAAGCAACCGACTCACGGGCTTCAGCCAGACCGTGGGCACCATCACGACCGGCGTGACCTACGGCTACAACGCCAACGGAGACCTCACGAACGATGGTCTGCGCAGCTTCGCCTATGACCCCGAGGGACGGCTGAAGACGGCAACCACCGGCGCCACAGATAGCAGTCCCACCGTCCGATACGCGCACAACGCCTTGGGCCAACGGCTGTTCAAGACCGAACCGGTCTACCCCTTGCAGGGGACCACGGGTGCCGCGCTGAGCGCCTTCTTCGCGAAGGAATGGACACCATCGACCGTTCAGGCCGAGCAACTGGGCTTCGCGTTTGCCTATGACGAAGGTGGCGCGCTGCTCTCGGAAACGGGCAGTGGAGGTGCCAACAGCGCTGGCCTGTCGCAGTACATCTATCTGCCGACGATCAGCGGGCCGATGCCTGTGGCGGTGGTGATCGACGGCAGCATCTATGCGATACACAGCGATCACCTGAACACGCCAAGAAAGCTCACCAATGCGAGCGGACAAGCGGTCTGGCAGTGGGGATACAGCGCATTCGGAGAAGACAAGCCGACCCTGGCGCGGAACCGCTTCGCCAATCTTGAGACGACACCCAACCCCGGCACCACGAACATCGCCGCGGTGAAGTTTGCCCTGAGGTATCCGGGACAGTACGCGGATGAGGAGTCGGGGCTGTTCTACAACTACTTCCGTTCGTACGATCCTGGAACTGGCCGCTATCGACAGGGTGACCCTATCGGATTGGTCGGCGGATGGAACCGATTCAGCTATGTTGATGGGAATCCGCTTGGCGGGACCGATCCGAAAGGGCTGCAGACGGTCGTACGTGGGCCGCGTGGCGTACCGATTCCGGTTGGGCCAAGTCCAGTCCCGCAAGCCGGTTCTTACGATCCAGACGGGATTCCCATCCCGCCACCGGCGCTTTCGTGGCCTCAACCCAGACCGGTCTCACCCCTTGATTTCACCATCCCCGGGTTGATCCTGGACCTGTGCAAGGGAATCAGTGATCGGATGTTCTCCAAGCCATCGCCCTTCCTGCCTGGCGATCCATACTCACCTGAGTCAGTCGACGGTCGGAGAAGCAGACTACGGGACGAACTGGAGACAGGGAACTTGGATCCCGACTCTGATATACCTGATCAAGGTCCTGGCCGCGACATGGGAGGCCACGAAGCGCGCGGCCGCACGCCTCACGAGACAGGGGAACGAAATGTCAACAGCAAAGAAGAGCATTCCAGAAGACCCAAGGGCAATCCAATTGGAACGCCACGCCGATAAAGAAAGGTTCCAGTGGGCAATGCCGTCCGCCAGTGGTCGTGCCCGCATCAGCTGCGCGCTGGTGGGGTACTCGAAAGACCCCGGCACGCTCCTTTGCGAAGTCGAGACCAGCAGGGAGTTTTGGCCGCGTGGTCATGATGACCGCAGCCAGGGCACCATTCCTGATCTTCAGGTCAAGCTGCCGCAGGTCTTGATCAATCTGGCCTCTTTGAAATCACTTCGTGAGCGACTTGTCGAATGGCAAGTCAACCCGAGTGCATTCACTTTGGAGCTCGGGGCAGCAAAGGGCGATCAGCAAATCGCGTTCGCTATCGGCCAGGTTCAGGGCTTGATCTGCTCGGTGGACAAACCGGCATGTACGTTGACTTATGCATGCGGCGCTGCAATGCAGGGACGATGGTCCTTTGTGGTTGACCAATCGTGCATTCGGCTCTGTGCTGAGGCTATGGCTGAATTTTTACGCTCCATCGAACCTCCGCTTTCCTGATTGTCCGTCATCATCCAACAAACCCCGCCTGGAAGGACTCCAGAAGATTGAGTACATCGGCGGCTCGGCCTTCGGCCACCAGCAACTCGGCTGTCTTGTAGTTGAATGGCGCGAGTGGCACGTTCCTGTACCAAAGGATGGCCGCCTCGAGGTCCCCACCCGAAACCGCAGTCGCGGCAGCCAGCCCTTGCTGGATCGTGCGGATAGGCGGCTGGATCTCACTCATAGCTCGACTACGAAATCGGGGTTGAACTGCTTGTTCTCCAGGCCGTGGCCATGCTGCAAGTATCCGCGGGGATTGCACACCACCCGGCAGTTGCCAACTTGATAGTCAAAGCTCTCGTGGATGTGGCCATGCACCCAGAGTGACGGCACTTCGAAGAAGGAACTTGGGAGCTCGCTCACAAAGGATGCGGACAGCCAGTCGGACTGATAGTGCCGCGCGAGAGAGTTTCGGTGCGGGGCGTGGTGGGTCACAACCACCGTTGGCCCATCGAAGGGCTCGGCCAGCTTCTGGGCCAGCCAGGCGCGGTCACTCTGGTGGAGCGCCAGTGTGTCCTCGGGTACCAGGCGGCGCTTTCTTGACTTGGCTGCTACCACGGGTGCGTCGGAGGATTCCTGCGCCTCGGCCCAACGAATCGATGAGTAATCGTTGAGACGGACCTTGGCTGCCTTCGTGGCCCGTTCGGTGTCTACCAGCGAGCCTATCTTGGTCTGGATTGGCAGTTCGAAGTCTGTCCACAGCGTGCAACCCAGAAAGCGGACGCCGGCGATCACGGCCTCGCCGGGCGCCAGAAGATGAACCTTGCACGCGGCCGCGGTCAGCGCCATTTCCTTGAGCGTGGTCTGGAAAACACCCTGGTAGTACTCATGGTTACCGGGCACGAGCACGATGGGGACTGTCTCCCCAAAGTTCCCCGCCCGCCGGGCCCAGCGCATGGCCTTGGAACCGGGGACGAAGATGTCCCCAGCAAGGATCACAACGTCGTAGTCGACCTTCGGGACGTTGAAGATCCCGAACTCGAGGTGCAGGTCCGAAAGGATGAGCAGCTTCACGTCGGTAGGCCCTTTTTTTCAGCAGCGCATTCAGGGCATCAGGATCGAGAGCTTGGCGTTCCATGCCTCGCCATCGGACTTGGAGGGCACGGCGACGCGGATCGTCGGGCGATCGAAGTCACTGGTCTCGAAGAGGAAGTGCACGTGCTGAAAGCGAAACACCGGGTTTGCGGGATATTCAGTCCACTTCAGCTGCCAGCTCCGGAAATAGTCGAAGTCGACCGTCCGGGCAGACTTTCCGCGAAAGACGATACAGGCCTTGCGTGCGTCAGGGTCGAACAGGATGCAGGTTCCGTCCCAACCGCCCAGCATGCGCCGGGGATCGACCGGGACGAAGGTCGCGCCAGAGGATCTGCTCTTCGCCTGAAGTAGCGCCTCCCGCCGAGCCTGGGCCCCTTTAGGCGCGACAACCCATGCCCAGTAGAACAGGACTGCAGCTATAGCTGCCACGAACATGAGCGTAAGCGTCATACGCGATCTCCGTGCGGCCGAAGCCGGGAACGCTGAGCATCCGATGACAGTTCTGCATCCCTGCCGCAAATATCGAGCATCGCATTGCCTATCTCAAACAGTGATGCTTCAATTTGTACCATACAAGCGGGTGCATAAAGTCGACCATGCAACGAGATTCGTTGCATGCGGTCGACTCAGGATCCTGCGCTGTTAAGAGCTTTCGCAGCCGAGCTGAAATCTCGGCGAGCGGAGCTTGGCTTCAATCAGGAGGAGCTGGCATTTGCTGCTGGCCTTAATCGCACCTTCGTCGCCAAACTGGAAACGGCGACCACGAGTCCATCCTTGACCAGTCTCGTGTCGTTGTGCGAAGGCCTCACCGTGGAGCCATCTGAGCTGATGCGCTCGCTGATGAAGCGATACAAAAAGGAACTTCGTACCTAGTTGATGTCCTGAGGCGGTTCGGTCCATCGATTTCAGTCCGAGGCACATGACCGCTCACTAGCGATTCGAAACTGCACTCGGCTTGGATCTGCCGAACTGCGAGCCAAGTTGCCGGAATTTTTGCAGCGTTGGCGATGCTTTTCGCTTTGGCTGACAAGGACTTAGTCGCGTCAGCGACGCACGACAGGCTATGCCGGAAATCTGGAAACCAAGACAGGAATTGCCGGAACCTATCAAGCCTTTTGGCGGTTTTTCTGACAGTACGGCGTCAAAGCTTGCCGGAATGAGCGCCAAGAAGTGCCCTAATCCACAGCCGGACTAGGCAGTCGGCCTCGGGCCGAACATGATGATCGCCATGCCGGCGAGACTCACCGCCACGCCAACCCAATCGGTGGTCGTCGGCCGGATGCCATCCACCGACCAGAGCCACAGGATCGCCACACCGATGTAGACGCCGCCGTACGCGGCATAGACACGGCCAGTCGCCGCCGGGTGCAACGAAAGCAGCCAGGCAAAGAGCGCCAGCGCAATCCCCGCAGGCACGAGCAACCACGCCGATCGATCCTGCTTCAG
The DNA here is from genome assembly GCF_017161115.1 of Variovorax sp. RKNM96. GTDB lineage: Bacteria > Pseudomonadota > Gammaproteobacteria > Burkholderiales > Burkholderiaceae_C > Variovorax. The sequence goes on from NZ_CP046508.1 coordinate 6,200,122, forward strand.
CCAGAGATAGGGCAGATAGCAGCCGACGATTTCCGCCAGCGCCGTCACGATGAAGAGGGAGAGGGTCTTGAGCACTTCCATCCGGCGATTGTCCTTGCCAGCGGCACCAAAGGCCTTCGTGGCCGCGCGGGGGGCCGCTCGGCATGACGGTCGGGATTTGTCCGTTGCCCGATCGACCGACCGATGCGTCCGAACGACGCGGCGCTACCCGGCAACGACAGCCTGAGGCGTATTGCGGAAACTGATCGCCATCCGGTTGTAGACATTCATCAACCCGATCGCGATGGTCAGATCCACCAACTCACGCTCGTCAAAGACAGCACGCGCCGCGTCGTAGTCGCCATCGGGAACACCCGTCTCCGCCACCCGCGTCACCGATTCCGCCCAAGCCAGCGCAGCACGCTCCCGCTCGTCGAAGAGCGCACCCGCCTCTCTCCACGCCTGCAGCAGCGCGAGCTTTTCAACGGCCTGCCCTTTCTTCAACAGGTCACGCGTATGCATGTCCAGGCAGTACGCGCAGTTGTTGATCTGCGAGACACGCAAATACACCAGGTCGACCAGCACGGGCGCGAGGCCGCTCTGCGTGACGTACCCGTACACGGTGCCGATGGCCTTGATGCCGGCCGGGGCGATCTGGTTGTAGTCGAGGCGCTGGCTCATGGTCGTGTTCCTGAAGATCGGGATTGGGTCATTGCGTGGGGGTCGTGAGCGCGGTGTCGTCGGTGTCCACCACGAACACGGCGAGCAGCTTCGCGGGCCGGGTCTTGCTCGCGTTGCGGCTGACGGGATGTTTCGCGCCGGGCGGCTCGTAGAAGCTTTCTCCTGCGCGAAGGACTTGCCTCGGGCCATCGTTCACCTGGGACTCGATGGCACCCGAGACGACGTAGCCATAGATGAACGCAGACTTCGCGTGCTCGTGGGCCGGCGACGCGCCGCCCGGCGGGTAGTCGACCACCACGGCGACCAGCGACTTGCCGGGGATGTTGGGAATCGCCTGCTGGAGGACGGGCGTGACGCGTTCCGCCGCCGCATGCGCGGTGGCTGCAGTGGGCGCGAAAGCGCCGATGGCGCCGGCCGCAATAGCGGCGGCAAGCCATGAGGTGTTCTTCATGGGTGATCTCCTTGGTGAAACGGTCGAAAGGCTCAGGCCGCAAAGCCCAGGAGCCGGGCGAAGTCCTGCACGCGCTCGCGCGGCATCCTTGCCTGGTTGACCTCGGCCTCCGGGTCGCCGTAACCCATCGACATGCCGAAGGCCGTCACCTCCTCCGGCGACATGCGCAGGTGCGCCGCGATCGGCTCATGGAACTGCGCGAACGCGACCTGCGGGCAGGTGTCGATGCCGCGCGCCTTCGCGGCGATCATCACGCTCTGCGCGAAGAGGCCCAGGTCGATCCAGCTGTGCGCCTTCAACCGGCGGTCGATGCTGAAGATGAGGCCCACCGGCGCGCCGAAGAAGGCGTAGTTGCGCTCGGTCTGGCGTGTGCGCGCGGGCGTGTCGTGGCGCTCGATGCCTAGCGATGCGTAGTAGCGCGCGCCGAAGTCCATGAGCCTCGCGCGGTACGTGTCCGGCAGCGGCTCGGGGAAATGCTCGGGTGCCGGTGCGGTTCCGGCGCGGGACGCGGCAACCAGCACGTCGGTCAGTTCGTTCTTGGCCGCGCCGCTGACTACGTACACACGCCAGGGCTGGATGTTGGCGCCGCTCGGGGCGTGCGCCGCATCCGCCAGGATCTCTTCCACGATTTCGCGGCCCAGCGGCTGCGCCTTAAAGGCACGTGTCGCCCGGCGCGAGCGCACGACGGTCGCCACGCATTGCGCGATCGCCTCCTGGGACCATTCGGCGGTCGCCTGGACCGCGTCTGGTTCTTCGATGAGGGTATCGGCCGCCATGGTTTCGTTTCCTGCTGCTGAATGACAGGGCGCGATCATGGGCGAGGCATGCAATGAACGGAACTGATGGTTCTGCAGTTCCATATTGCACGCCGTTCAACGGCCACCCCGATGCGCAGCGGGCATCGATGCCGAGCAATGGGCCAGAGGAAAGTGCACGGCCTGCACTGTCCTCGTGAAGAACCATCAGTTCCCTTCCACGCGCCATGCGCCGAACATCGCAATTTGACCCAACAAGATCATGGATCCTCGATTGATCGTTCTGGCCCTCGGCATGTTCGCCATGGGCACCGACAACTTCGTCGTTGCCGGCATCCTGCCCAGCGTGGCCGCTTCGCTCGGAACCTCCGTCAGCCTGGCCGGCCAGATGGTGGCGGTGTATGCGCTGTCGTTCGCCATCCTCGCGCCGGTGATGGCGGCGGTGGGCGGCGGATGGCCTCGCAAGCCGATGCTGGTTGTCGCGCTCGGCATCTTCGTGGTGGGCAATGCCATCACCGCGATGGCGACCGACCTGAACACCGTGCTTCTCAGCCGCGCGTTGGCGGGCCTGGGCGCGGCGATGTTCTCGCCGACGGCGCTCGGGGTTGCGTCCGCCATCGCCCCGCCGGAGCGCAGGGGCTACGCGCTGTCGATCGTGACCGCGGGCCTCGCGGGCGCGACGGCCCTCGGGTCACCGCTGGGCACGTTCATCGGCGGGCTGGGCGGCTGGCGAATGACGTTGTGGTTCGTGGCAGCCCTCGGACTCGCCGCAATGCTGGCCGTGTGGTGGTTGCTGAACTCGGTGCGCCCGCCCGAGCGCATCAGCCTGCGGGAGCGCTTCGCGCCGATCGGCGACGCGCGCGTGGCGCTGGCCCTGCTGACCAACGTGTTCGCGAACGGCGGCTTGCTGATGGTCTACACCTATGCAGGCCTCGTGCTCGACCGCGCAACGGGCGGCAGCGAACGGACCCTCGCGACCGTGCTGCTGGTCTGGGGCGTGTCGGCCACCGTGGGGAACCTGTTCGCCGGCCGGCTCGTGGACCGCTTCGGGAGCCGCAGCGTGATGAACGCGTCTCTGGCGATCGCCATCACCGTGTTCTGCGCACTGCCGTGGGCTTCGGCGTCCATGGCGAGCACCGTCGTCTCGCTGGTGCTGTGGGGCTTCTGCGGCTGGGCCGTCATCGTGCCGCAGCAGCATCGGCTGGTGAAGATCGCACCCAAGGTGGCGCCGCTGCTGCTGGCCTTGAACAACACGGCCACCTACGGCGGCCTCGCCTGTTCGAGCATGCTGGGCGGGCTCGTGCTGCTGTTCATCGACAGGCACTACCTCAGCCTGATCGGCGCGGCCATGATCCTGGCGGCGCTGGTGCTGGCGGAGGCGACGCATGCGGTCATCGCGCGCAGGGGAGCCCGGACACATGGAAGCCTCCCGGAGTTGCAGGCCTGAGCCTGAACTCGGCAGCGCCATTCATTCATTCATTCATTCATTCATCGAGGCTCAGGCACCGTCCGTTCCTCGATCCAGTGCGTGCCTTCGCCGAAGACCTCGTTGCCCACCTCGACCATGATCTCCAGGTCGCGGCGCAGCGCGGCCGTTTCGCGCTTCCAGCTCGCGGCCGCTTGAATCTGGTGCTTGAGGTGGCTGACGTTGAGCGCCCAGCCCAGGCGGATCTCTTTCATGGCAGCCATGATTCAGCAATGCGCACCGCTGGGCAAATTCGGGGCATATCCCTGCGCGGGATACCCGAACTAAGGTTTACCTGCGCGCTGCGCCTTGCCTGAAGCGCTCGATGTGCGCCAGCACTTCTTCCAGGGTCACGGGCAAGGCGATCCGGGGGATGTTGATGACGAAGCCCACCAGCGACGAATTGGCCTTCATCAACATGCGCTTGAAGGGAGACGCCTTGGCCAGATAGTCCTGCGGGTTGCGCAACGACAGCCCGAGAAACTTCTGCTGCTGGAAATTCACGATCTGCGCATCGACGATGTCGGACCAGGGGATGAAGCCGGCCGACAGCCCTGATGCGTTGTCGGTGATGCCCGTGTGATCGATCGCGAGCGCCGGCTTTCTCGAGACGAGCCGGCTCAACGCAAACAGCGCGACCGCGCCGAAGAAGACGATGCTTGCCCAGCCGATCACCCAGCCCATGACCTCGTCACCCCGGATGGGATGCATCAGCAGCCAGATGCCTCCCGCAACGAACAGGACGGCGCCCACGAGGAGCAGGCTGACGCGCAGGCGGCTGGGGTAGATGACGACAGGAGTCATGTGAGGCAGGTCCAGAGATGGTGTGGCGTGAATGAATGAACGAAGCTGCAATTCAGCGACCCTTCGCTGACGCCGAGACACTTTCCCCCGCCGCCGCGTCGAACGTCTCCCGATGCCGGAGCACGCCCTCGATGTTGCGCTCCGCCCAGAGGCGCAGTTCGTCCAGCGTGGTCGCGAGCGACTCGCCCAGTGTCGTCAGCGAGTACTCCACCTTCGGCGGCACGGTCGCGTAGGCATCGCGGCGGACGATGCCGTCGCGCTCCAGCGAGCGCAGCGTTTGCGTGAGCATCTTCTGCGACACGCCCTGGATGTCGCGGCGCAGTTCACCGAAGCGTCGGGTGCCACCGAGCAGCAGCCCGAGCACCAGCACGGCCCACTTGTCGGCGATGCAGTCGAGCACCTGCCGCGTCGGGCAGGTGGCGAGGTACGGGTTCCACGCCGGGGCCCGGGGTCGCTGCGGGTCTTGTCGCTGTTCGTCCATGGTCACTTCGGGGTGCCTTGGGCACGTTGGGGTGCGTTCTTGCGGGAGGGGATGCGGGTGGCTATTGTCCGCGCCATGAACACGAACACCACCCCACAGAAAAACATCGAACTCGTCCGCAGCTACTTCGACGCCGTCGCCAAGGGCGACTTCGAAACGGTCGGCAAAATTTTCGCGGACGACATCGTCTGGCACCAGCCGGGCAACGGCAGCCTGTCGGGCACGTACCGGGGCAAGGAGGCTGTCTATGGCCTGCTGGGGCGCTTCATGGAGCGCAGCGGCGGGAGCTTTCGCATCGACAGCGTCGGACCGCTGATGGCGCAGGGCGACCAGGTCGCGACGCCGCTGCACTTTCGTGCGGAGAAGCCGGGGGCGTCGATGGCGATGTCGGGAGTGGACGTGCTGCGCATCGACGGCGGGCGCATCTGCGAGGTGTGGCTGTTCTCGGAAGATCAAGCGGCGGAAGACGCGTTCTGGGGGTAGAAGATTGCATTCATTCGCCAAGCCTCGTGACATTTGGGAACGGTACTTCACGTTGGCGATGTGAGCGAGCTCGTGCGGACGGACGTTGGAGGTCTCATCCGGGCTGTTTCCCGCCCGCTTCAGGAGATGAAATGTCCATTCCCCGAACCGTTCTCAAGCTGGCCGCCGCAGGCATCGTGGCCGCAGGCGCCTTGTTCGCCGGTGCAGCAGCCAACGCGGAGACCCACTGGTCCGTCGGCGTCAACCTGCCCGGCCTGGTCGTCGGCCAACCGGCACCGGTCTACTACGAGCCCGCACCCGTTTACTCACGGCCGGCGCCGACCTACTACCAGCCCCCGGCACCGGTTTATTCGACGCCCGCGCCCGTGTACTACGAGCCGGGCTCCCGCTGGGAAGAGCGTCGCGCCGAGCGTTGGGAAGAACGCCGCGCGGAGCGCCGTGAATGGCGCCGCCGGCAGTGGGAGCGCGAGCAGCATCGGCGCTACTACGAAGATCGCGACTGATTGATCTTCCGCTGCGAGGGCCCGCTACCATCCGTGGGCCATGCTTATCGCGCTGAAGTTCATTGCCGCCATCGCCCTCCTGGCGGCGCTCCATGTCTCTGTCATGGCGGCCCTCGGCCACTGGCTGGGCATTGCGGTCCGACTGGTTTCGCTGGGCTTCGGACCGGTGCTGTTTTCTTTCGGCATCTTCCAGCTCCGCGCGTTGCCCTTCGGCGGCGCTGTCACCTTCAAGGACACGCGGTCCGAAGACACAACCGACGAGGCGCCCGTCGAGCACGGCGATGTCCATGACGCCTTCGACCACAAGCCGCGCGCGGTGCAGGTGCTCCTGCCGCTGGCAGGTGCCGCCTCGCTCGCACTGGTCGCATTGCTCCTTCACCCCGGTTCTGCGCTGGCCAGCATCGGCCATGGCTTCGTGCAGATCGTGGCCGGCGGGCTTTCGCCGCTCGGCTCCGCGCAGGGGTTGATCGACGGCGCCCGTGCCTTCGCCGCGCAGCAGAGCTTCGTGCCGCTCGTGGGCATGGTCGCCGCCAAGCTCGCCGCGCTGAACCTGCTGCCGCTGCCCGCCATGAACGGCGGGCAGGCGCTTCTTGCGCTGTTCAGGCGCGACCTCCACGAAGACACCTCGCCACTCCTCCAGAGGCTCACCGAATGGGGCCTGTGGCTCTGCGTGGCGCTGGCGCTGTCCTGGCTGGTGGCGATCGGCTTCTTCGTCGTCCGGGGCTTGTAGGCAGGCGCCCACGCGCACGGTTTGCCTTCTCCCGCAAGCGCCGGCCGAATGCACGGCGAATGTAGAGGCCTACTTACCTCACGGAGACCTCGATCATGAAAAGCATCATTCTTTGGCTCTGCGGCGTACCGCTGATCGTGATCATCGGACTGAAGGTCTTCGGCATTCTCTGACCACCAGAAACCCAAGACATCCTCGATCCCGATTCCTCCTCACGGCGCATCCGTGCGCCGTTCAAGCGCCCTTTCGAGGGCGCTTTTTTTTGAGGGGGCAGCTCAGTGCGTCTCGCGGCGCAGCTGCTGCACGTCTTCATGCAGCGATTGCGCCCAGGCCCGGCGCTCGCGGCCGTGCGAATCCTGCGGTTCGCCGAAGCGCACGATGGCCAGCAGCGGCGGTGCGCGCAGCGTGTTCCACAGCGAGGTGATCAGGTTGTCGTCGTCGATGTAGCGCGGGGCCTGGCTGGTCTCGCCGGTGGCGGCATCGGCAAAACGCAGCGCGGCGGGCAGCACCGGCGCGCCTGACGAGATCGCGGCCTGCAGCAGGTTGGCATGGAACGGCAGCAGCCCGCGGCCGTCGCTGGTGGTGCCCTCGGGGAACACGCCGATCAGGTCGCCCTCGCGCAGCGCCTCGGTCATGTGGTGCACCACGCGCAGCGCATCGCGGCGGCGTTCGCGCTCGATATAGAGCGAGCCCGCGCCGGTGGAGAGCGTGCCGATCAGCGGCCAGTGCTTGACGCCCGACTTCGACACGAAGCGCACATGGCGCGCCGCATGGATGGCGGTGATGTCGAGCCACGAGAGGTGGTTGCTGATGAGCAGCACCGGCCCCGCGGGCGGCGGCGTGCCCTGCACCTTGAGCGTGATGCCCATGATCTCGAGCATGCGGCGCGACCATTCCTGCACGCGCGCATTGCGCTCGGCCTGCGACAGGCCGGGAAATGTGAAGCGGATCGTCCACCACCCGGCCAGCGCATGCCCCACCGCGTGCAGCAAGCGCCAGCAGGCCTTCAGCGAATGAACCATGGAGGGCGGGTTTCCTTCTTTTTAACCGTGGACGACGCGGCCCGCGACCAGCGTGTGGCGCGCGCGGCCCTGCACCGGGTAGCCGGCGAACGGCGTGTGCTTGCCCTGGCTCTTGAGCGCATCGGGCTCGACCTGCCATTCGAGCGCCGGATCGATCACGCAGAGATCGGCCACGCCGCCTTCGACGAGGCGCCCGATGCCAGTGCCCGCGTCGGCCGTGGCCAGCAGTCGCGCCGGCGCGGAGGTGATGACCTCGATCGCCCGCGCGATGCCCGCGCCGCTGCGCTCGCCCCACTGCAGCGCGAGCGGCAGCAGCAGTTCGAGGCCGGTGGCGCCGGGTTCGGCTTCGGCGAAGGGCAGCGTCTTGGCGTCGGCCTCGACGGGCGTGTGGTCGGACACCAGCGCGTCGATGGTGCCGTCGGCCAGGCCGGCCGAGAGCGCATCGCGGTCGCCCTGCTGGCGCAGCGGCGGGTTCAGACGCGCGCGGCTGTCGAAGTAGCCGATGTCGGTGTCGGCCAGGTGCAGCGAGTTGATGCTGACGTCGCAGGTCAGCGGCAGCCCCTGCGCCTTGGCCGCGCGCACCAGCGACACGCCCGCGGCGCTGGAGATGCGGCACAGGTGCACGCGTGCACCGGTGCTCTTCATGAGCTCGACGATGGTGAAGATGGCGATGGTCTCGGCCGACACGGGCACGCCCGAGAGGCCCAGGCGCGTGGCGAGCGGGCCGCTGGCGGCCACGCCCTTGCCGAGGTCGCGGTCCTGCGGACGCAGCCACACGGTGTAGCCGAAGGTGCTGGCGTAGAGCAGCGCGCGCTGCAGCACCTGGGTGTCGGCCAGCGGCACGTCGGCCTGGCTGAAGCCGATGCAGCCGGCCTCGGTGAGCTCGGCCATCTCGGTGAGCACGCCGCCGGCCAGGTTGCGCGTGAGCGCGCCGAGCGGAAAGAGGCGCGCGCACTGCAGCTTCTCGGCGCGGAACTTGAGCATCTCGACCAGGCCGGGCTCGTCGAGCACGGGGTCGGTGTCGGGCGGGCACACGAGGCTGGTCACGCCGCCCGCGATGGCCGCGGCCATTTCGCTTTCGAGCATGCCTTCGTGTTCGTAGCCCGGCTCGCGCAGGCGCGCGGCGAGGTCGACGAGCCCCGGTGCGACGACACAGCCTGCGGCGTCGATGGTGCGGTCGGCCTTGAAGCCGGCGGGCAGGTTGCCGATGCCGGCGATCTTGCCGTCGGCGATGGCGATGTCGGTCTTCCTGTCGGTGCCCGAGGCGGGGTCGATGACGCGGCCGTTGGTAATCAGTGTTCTGCTCATGCTTCGTTTCCTGCCACGATGCTCATCACGGCCATGCGGACCGCGATGCCGAAGGTGACCTGCGGAAGGATCACGCTCTGCTTGCCATCGACCACGGCGGAGTCGATTTCCACGCCGCGGTTGATGGGCCCGGGGTGCATCACGATCGCGTCCGACTTCGCCAGCTGCAGCTTCTCGGGCGTGAGGCCGTAGGTCTTGAAGAACTCCTGCGACGAAGGCAGCAGCGCGCCGCTCATGCGCTCGTTCTGCAGGCGCAGCATGATGATGACGTCGCAGTCCTTGATGCCTTCTTCGAGCGTGTGGCACACGCGCACGCCCATGCCGGCCATGTCGCCGGGCACGAGGGTCTTCGGGCCGACCACGCGCACTTCGGCGCAGCCCAGCGTGGTGAGCGCGTGGATGTCGGAGCGCGCCACGCGCGAATGCAGCACGTCGCCCACGATCGCAACCGTGAGGTTCGCGAAGTCTTTCTTGTAGTGGCGGATCGTGTACATGTCGAGCAGCCCCTGCGTCGGGTGCGCGTGGCGACCGTCGCCGGCATTCACCACGTGCACATGCGGTGCCACGTGCTGCGCGATCAGGTAGGGCGCGCCCGACTCGCTGTGGCGCACCACGAACAGGTCGGCGGCCATGGCGCTCAGGTTGGCGATGGTGTCCAGGAGCGACTCGCCCTTGGTGGCCGAGGAGCGCGCGATGTCCAGGTTGATGACGTCGGCACTCAGGCGCTTGGCCGCGATCTCGAAGGTGGTACGCGTGCGCGTGCTGTTCTCGAAGAACAGGTTGAACACGCTCTTGCCGCGCAGCAGCGGCACCTTCTTCACCTCGCGGTCGCTCACGCTGGTGAAGTTGGCGGCGGTGTCCAGGATGTGCGTGACGATGTCCTTGGGCAGGCCCTCGATCGACAGCAGGTGGATGAGCTCGCCGTTCTTGTTGAGCTGCGGATTTCGCTTGTAGAGCATTACTTGCTTTCCTCCACCTTGAGGCTGAAGGCGCCGTCGTTGGCGCGGGCGAGCGCGAGGAGTTGCGTATCCGGGAGCGTGAGCCTGGCAGCGGCGAAATCGGCGGCCACGGGCAGTTCGCGGCCACCGCGGTCGACCAACACGGCGAGCCGCACGCAGGCGGGGCGGCCGAAGTCGAACAGCTCGTTGAGCACCGCGCGGATGGTGCGACCGGTGTAGAGCACGTCGTCGAGCAGCAGCACGTCGGTGCCGTTCACATCGAAGGGGAGCGAGGTCTGCGCGCTGGCCGAGAGGCCGCGGCGCGCGAAGTCGTCGCGGTGCATCGCCGACGAAATGACGCCGGGCGCGCCGGGCAGGCCCAGGTCTTTCTGCAGCCGCTCGACCAGCCAGGCGCCGCCGGAGGTGATGCCGACCAGTTTGGTTTCAGGGCGCAGCAGCGCCCTCACGCCGGCCAGCAGCCCTGTGTAGAGCGCTTCGGCATCGGGAATGGCGGAAATGGAACTCACGGGAGACTCCTCAAAAATTGCTCCAGGATGATGCAGGCGGAGGCGGCATCGGCATCTTTTGCCCCGGACGACAGCGCCTCGGTGGTGCTGTAGCGCTCGTCGACCTCGAACACCTGCAGGTTGAACCGGCCCCGCAACTGGCGCGCGAACTTCTGCGCGCGGCGGGTGTTCTCGTGGGGCGCGCCGTCAGGGTGGTAGGGCACGCCGATCACCAGCGCGTCGGGCTGCCATTCCTTGATGCGGGCCTCGACCTGGGCGAAGCGGGCATCGCCCTCAGCCTTGATGGTGGCCTGCGGGGTGGCCGTTTGAAGCAGCCGGTTGCCGCTGGCCACGCCGGTGCGCTTCAGGCCGAAATCGAAGGCCAGGAAGGTCTGGAAATGGGACGGGACGGGAACGGGAACGGGAACGGAAGAATTGGCAGGAGCTGGGGCTGGGGCGTCTGGCATGACGGCGCTCATGCGTGTCCGGCGTCAGGCGACAGCTTCCAGGCCTCCAGGCCCAGCAGCAGCAGCGCCCTGTCGTAGCGCTGCTCGATCGGCGTATCGAAGATCACGGCCGGGTCGGCGCTCACGGTGAGCCAGCTGTTCTCGGCCAGTTCGGACTCCAGCTGGCCCTCGCCCCAGGCCGAATAGCCCAGCGAGACCAGCACCTTGCGGGGGCCGGCGCCGGTGGCCAGGGCCTCCAGCACGTCCTTGGAAGTGGTCATTTCCAGGCCGCCGGGAATGGTCATGGTCGAGGCGTAGACCGATTCCTCGGGTTTCTCGGCATGGGCGAAGACGGGTTCGTGCAGCACGAAACCGCGCTCGGTCTGCACCGGGCCGCCCTGGAAGACGGGGGCTTCGCCCAGCTCGGGGCGGGTCAAGTGGAGCTCGATCTTCTCGAACAGCACCTTCAGGTTGATGTCGCTGGGTTTGTTGATCACCAGGCCGAGCGCACCGCGCTCGCTGTGTTCGCAGAGGTACACGACGCTGCGGTTGAAAGTTTTGTCTTCCATCCCGGGCATCGCTATCAAAAAGTGATGCGTGAGGTTCATCGGGGCAGAATCGGCGGCCATATGCCACCCATTTTACTGGCCGTCGACAAGACCTACCCCAAGGGGCTCATGTGGTTCCGCCGAGACCTCCGCGTGGACGACAACGCGGCGCTCTACCGGGCCCTCCGGGCCTGCCGCCAGGTGGTCTGCGTTTTCGTGTTCGACAAGGCGATCCTGGAGGGACTGCCCAGCGCCGACAGGCGGGTGGAATTCATCCGCGAATCGCTGCTGGAGCTCCAGGCGGAGCTGGGCGCGCTGAGCGGCGGGCTGATCGTGCGGCACTCCCACGCGGTGCAGGAAATCCCCGCGCTCGCGAGCGACCTGGGCGTGCAGGCCGTGTTCGCCAACCGCGACGACGAGCCCGATGCGCTGGAGCGCGATGCCAAGGTGCTCGGCGCGCTGGCCAACGCCGGCATCGCCTTCCACACCTACAAGGACTCGACCGTCTTCGACCGCGACGAGGTCATGACCAAGACCGGCCAGCCCTACACGGTGTTCACGCCCTACAAGCGGGCCTGGCTCGCGAAGGTGGATTCGTTCTTCCTGAAGCCCTACCCGGTGCGCGGCCACGCGGATGCGCTGGTGCCGCCGCCGCAGGCCTACCGGGAGCCGATGCCCTCGCTGGGCGAGCTGGGCTTCGAGAAGACCAACCTCGGGACGCTGGAGATCCCGACAGGCGCGCTCGGCGCCGGCGTGCTGTTCGAGGATTTCTTCGAGCGCATCGACCGCTACGACGAGGCGCGCAATTTCCCGGCGGTGCGCGGCCCCAGCTACATGGGCGTGCACCTGCGCTTCGGCACGGTGTCGATTCGCCAGGTGGCGAGCGTGGCGCACCAGCTCTCGCTGCAGGGCAACGCGGGCGCGGCGACGTGGCTGAGCGAGCTGATCTGGCGCGACTTCTACTTCCAGATCCTCACGCACTTCCCGCACGTGCACAAAGACGGCGAATCCAAGAGCTTTCGCCCCGAGTACGACAAGATCCAGTGGCACCACGGCAAGCACGCCGACCAACTCTTCGACGCCTGGTGCGAGGGCCGCACCGGCTATCCGCTGGTCGATGCCGCGATGCTGCAGATCAACCAGAGCGGCTACATGCACAACCGCCTTCGCATGGTGGTGGCGAGCTTTCTGTGCAAGGACCTGGGGCTGGACTGGCGCCGGGGCGAGCGCTATTTCGCGCTGCACCTGAACGACTTCGAGCTGGCCTCCAACAACGGCGGCTGGCAGTGGGCGAGCTCCAGCGGCTGCGATGCGCAGCCCTACTTCCGCATCTTCAATCCGGTGACGCAGAGCGAGCGCTTCGACCCCGAGGGCAAGTTCATCCGCCGCTACCTGCCGCAGCTGGCGGGGCTGTCGAACGCGGCAATCCATGCCCCGTGGACGGCGTCGCCGGTGGAGCTGGAGGCCGCGGGCATCCAGCTCGGCGAGACCTATCCGATGCCCGTGGTGGACCATGCCGAGGCACGCGAGAAGACGCTGCAGCGCTACGGGGTGGCGCGGGCCAAGGCGCTGCAGAAATAAAAAAGGCCCCGAAGGGCCTTTTTTTGGAGAGCGCCGGAGCGCGTCAGGCGGCAGCCGCGAGCGTCGGCTCGGTGGTGTACGCACGCACCAGGCGCAGCAGTTCCTCTTCCGAGTAGGGCTTGCCCAGGTAGTGGTTCACGCCCAGCGTGCGCGCGTAGTCGCGGTGCTTCTCGGCGATGCGCGAGGTGATCATGATGATCGGCAGCTCGGCCAGTGCGGCATCGGCGCGGATGTTGCGGGCCAGGTCGAAGCCGTCCATGCGCGGCATCTCGATGTCCGACAGCACCACCGACGGGCGCTCCTGCTGGAGGCGTTCGAGCGCCTGCAGGCCGTCGGCCGCGAGCGACACGCGATAGCCTTCGCGCTGCAGCAGGCGCTGCGTGACGCGGCGCACGGTGATGGAGTCGTCCACCACCAGCACCAGCGGCACCTGCGGCGCCACCGGGGCCAGCACCGGCATCGGTTCCTGCGGCGCGCCCTGGTCGGCCGAAGCCGAGGAAGCCGCGTGCGCCGGCACCGCGAGTGCGGCGGCCTGGCGCTGGCGCGCCTGTTCGCCGTGCACTGCTGCCAGCGCCACCGGGTTGTAGATCAGCGCAACGGCACCCGAAGCCAGCACCGAGATGCCGGCCAGACCGGGCAGCCGCGCGAGCTGCGGGCCGAGGTTCTTCACCACGACTTCCTGGTTGCCCAGCACTTCGTCCACGTGCAGCGCAACGCGCTGTGCCGCGCTTCGCACGATCACGAGGGTGTTGTTCTTGGCACCGGCATGCTCGCTGCGGGCCGAGGCCTGCAGCAACGCACCGGCCCAGTAGAACGGCACCTGTTCGCTGCCGAACGGATGGCTGTTGTGCAGGTAGGCGGCCTCCAGGTCGGCGCCGGCCACGCGTTGCACCAGCTCCACCAGGTTCGACGGCACGCCGATCGACACCTCGCCGGCGCGCAGCATCACCACGTGCGTCACGGCGGTGGTCAGCGGCAGCACCAGCTTGAAGGTGGTGCCCTGGCCGGCCGTGCTGTGCGTTTCGATGCGGCCGCCGAGCGCCGAGATCTGCGCGCGCACCACGTCCATGCCGATGCCACGGCCTGCCAGTTCGGAGACTTGTCCGGCCGTCGAGAAGCCGGGCTTGAAGATCAGCTCGGTGGCTTCTTCCGGCGTGAGTTCCTGGTCGCCCGCCAGCAGCCCGAGTGCGCGGGCGCGCTCGGCAATGCGTTTCTGGTCGAGGCCGGCGCCGTCGTCGCGGAAGCTCACCGAGACGTCGTTGCCTTCGTGGTGCAGGTCGATGACGATGAGGCCGCTGGCCTCCTTGCCGGCCTTCTCGCGCGCCGCCGAATCCTCGATGCCGTGCGCCACGCAGTTGCGCAGCAAGTGCTCGAAGGCGGGCGTCATCCGGTCGAGCACGCCACGGTCCATTTCGATGGAGCCGCCGACGATGTCGAGGCGCACCTGCTTGCCGGTGTCCTTGGACGCCTGGCGCACCACGCGGTAGAGGCGGTCGGAGATGCCTTCGAACTCCACCATGCGCGTGCGCAGCAGGCCGCGCTGCAGTTCGCGGGTCTGGCGTGCCTGCACGCTCAAATCGTCTTCCGTCGCCTGCACCGTCTTTTGCAGCGTGCGCTGCACGGTGGCCACGTCGTTCACCGACTCGGCCATCATGCGCGTGAGTTCCTGCACGCGGGTGAAGCGGTCGAACTCGAGCGGGTCGAAGCTCTGCTGCGAGTCCTTGGCTTGTGCCAGGCGCGACTGCATCTGGCTTTCGGCCTGCACTTCGATGTCGCGCAGCTGCTGGCGCAGGCGGTCCAGGTTGCCCGTGAGGTCGGACAGCGACCCGCGCAGCTGGCCGAGTTCGGCTTCCAGGCGCGAGCGCGTGATGATGACCTCGCCGGTCTGCGCGACCAGGCGGTCGAGCAGCTGGGTGCGGATGCGCACGGCCTGGCCCGATGCGGCGCGCAGGGGCGCGAGCAGTGCGGGCGCCGGGCGCGGTTGCAGCATCGTGACGGCCGATTCGGCGGCCGCAGCGGCTTCGCCCGGTTCGACGGGAGAGGCTTCTTCGTCGTTCGCGGGCACACCGACGTCGGCTGCCGCAACCTGGGCCACGGAAACCGCCGGCACAGGCGCGGTGGCCGCGGCCACCAACTGGGCCATTTCGGCCTGGGTGGCATCGTCGGCCGCGCGCAGCGCGTCGAAGGTGGCCTGCAGAGCGTCCAGGCGGGTCAGCAGCTTTTCGATGTCGGCCCGCTCCGCGCCTTGGGAGCCCAGGACTTCGATCTCGGACTCCATGCGGTGCGCGCGTTCGCCCAGGCGCATGGCGCCGGCCAGGCGCGCGCTGCCCTTGAGCGTGTGCAGCGTGCGCAGCACCGAGGCGCGCGGCGCGCTGTCGTCGGGATGGTGCGACCACTGGCGGAGCGCTTCGCCCAGCTGGGGCATCAGGTCGGCGGCCTCTTCCTCGAAGATCGGGAACAGGTCGGCGTCGACCGCATCGGCGAGGTCGATTGCGTCTTCGGAATCGTCCAGTGCCACGTCGGCCATGCCGTCGCTGGTGGACACGATCTGCTGGAACGGCCGGACTTCGCTGCGCACGGCGGCTTCGAGCGGCATGGGTGCCGCCGCGATGTCGCGCAGTGCCTGCAGCGTGCCCTCGGCCGGATCGCGGAGGAACCCCACGGCGAACTGATGCAGCAGGCGGCGCAGCTCGTCGGCCGCTGCGACCAGCACCACGCCCTGTTCACGCGTGCCGCTGCCCTGCATCTGCAGATGCTGCAGCGCCGATTCGAGCAGGCGCGCCATGCCAGAGAGGCTGTGGAAGCCGACGGTGGCTGAACTGCCAGCCAGCGAATGCGCAAGGGCGATGGTCGAGTCGGGCAGGCGCTCGTGCGATTCGAGGGCCCATTCACCGACGTCGGTGGCCAGTTGCCTGGACCATTCGTCGGCTTCGTTGAGGTAGACGTTGTAGAGCGCGATGCCGATGCGCAGCGGACCGATCACCTTGACCTGGTCTTCGGCGCTGGCAGAAGTCGAGGCTTCTTCCTCGACGACTTCCGCCACATCCGCAACAGCAGCTTCTTGTGCGACGACGGGCTCCGGCGTCTCTTCTTCGACCACCACGACCGGTGATTCGGCGGGCGTTTCGACCGGGGCAGCGACTTCAGCGGCCACGGCTTCGGGTTCCAGATCCAGTGTCAGCTCGAGTTCAGGCAGCGCGGCCGGCGCTTCCAGCGGCGGCAGAGCCATGTCGTTGGCCTTGGGCTCGTTCGCCGGCACGGGCAGCGGGTTCAGATCCCAGGCGAAGTCGGGCAGACTGGCGGCGGTCGGCACGGTCGCCTCGATGCCCGCTTCGGGCTCGACGAGTGGCGCAGCGGCCGGCTCGGCGGGCGCCGGCGTCTTCGCGGGCGCCAGGAAATCGAAGTCGTCACCGGTGGGCAGCGCCGCCAACGGTGCGGGCGAGGTGGGCTGCTTCGTCTCGAAATCGATGAAGTCGGTGGACGTGAAGTCGTCGTCCGCGTCCGCGGACACGGGCTTCTGCGGCTCTTCGAGCGCGGGCAGTTCGGGGAACGGCTCGGGCGCAGCCTGCACCGGGAGGTCGGGCAGGAACGACAGGTCAGGCAGCGGCGGCAGCTCGGGTTCCGCGGCAATGTGGCGGGCAGCCACGGCCAGTTGCTCGGCGTCGGCCACGCGCACCGGCGGCGGCACGGGCTCGCCGGCCATCAGCGCATCGGCCACGCGGCTGAACGGGCCGGCCTGCCAGGAATGCGATTCGCCCGAGGCGATGGCTTCCACCCACTGGCCGAAGTCGCGCAGCGTGCGCTCGGTGGCGGACAGCATCTCCGGGGTGGCGGGACGCTGGTCGGCCAGCCAGGTGTTGAGCACCTGCTCGAGCGACCAGGCGGCATCGCCGAAGTCGGTGAGGCCGACCATGCGCGAGCTGCCCTTGAGCGTGTGGAACGCGCGGCGCAGGATGGTGAGTTCTTCGATGTCGTCCGGATGGCTGCCCAGTTCGGTGATCGCGGCCAGGCCGTTGTGCACCACCTCGCGGGCTTCGTCCAGGAAGATGTTCTGGAGATCGTCTTCCTCGAGCTCAGTGACCTCGGTGTCGGGCAATGCGCCCGGTCCGGTGATCTTGGAGGTCCAGCTCTCGGCCTTGCGGCTGAATTCCTCGAGCGGCGTCGGCTTGGTCTTCCTGGCGGGCGTGGCGAGCGCGGCGAGCTTCGAGGCGATCTGGGCGTCGACTTCCTCGATGCTGAGCACGGGCTCGGCCACGGGAGTCGCGACTTCGCCTTCGTGGCTGTCCGTCGCCTGGCGGCCCATGAGCGGCTTGAGTTCGCCGGCTTC
Source organism: Variovorax sp. RKNM96 (assembly GCF_017161115.1). Classification (GTDB taxonomy): domain Bacteria; phylum Pseudomonadota; class Gammaproteobacteria; order Burkholderiales; family Burkholderiaceae_C; genus Variovorax. The sequence goes on from NZ_CP046508.1 coordinate 6,217,130, forward strand.
GGCGTCGAACACGAACAGGCGCTTGGCCAGCGCGGGCTGGTAGCCCAGCATGTCGATCAGGAAGCCCAGCGCGCCCAGGTTGTTGCCCAGCGCGTCGAAGCCGGCCATTTCCTCGGCGGGCGAGGTGCTGACCAGCATGGCCTCGACGTCGTCGCGCATGCGCTGCACGGTAAGCGCGGCCTGGTCGAGGCCGAGCACGGAGAACACGCCGCGCATCTGCATGAGCTGCGTCGGCACGGTGCGCAGGAGCCCCTTTTCGGCGGGGCGGCGGAAGTACTGGTCGAGCGACTTCTCGAGCTCGCTCAGGTGGCTGCGCAACTCGTCGACCACGGTGCCCATGGTCTGGCGATCGCTCACGCGGCGGTACAGGTCTTCCATCCACGGCTCAAGCGGCTCGGAATGGCCGCCCGCACGCACACGTTCGATGCGGCCCGCGAGCTGCAGCGTGCGGGAGGTGAGCTGCGGATCGCTCGGATCGAGGTCTTCGAGCGCGGCCTCCAGGTACAGCACGGAGGTGGCGACTTCCATCGCCAGTTCGGTGTCGGGCGGCTGGCCCGACTTCACGGAAGCCTCGACGGCATGCGACAGCGCCTCGACGGCATGCGACAGCGCCTCGACCATCGGCAGGCTCGGCGGGTGCAGCTTCTGCAGCGATTCGCCCAGCTGCGCGAAGGTGTCGGCCACCTGGCGCGTGCGGGTGATGTCGCCGCCCGAGAGCGCCGACCACATTTCCTTGGCGGTCTCGATGCGCTTGCGCGCCTGCGTGAGCACCAGCGGATCGAAGCGGCCGAACTGCTCGACGGTGTAGTCGATGCGCTGCTCGTGGGCCACGCCCCAGGCGCTGCGCACGGTGCGCAGCGTGGCGGCCTCGTCGCGGGCGGTGGGCACGGCCTGTGCGCAGAAGAACAGCAGGTCCTGGCCGAGACGATCGGACACCAGGCTGTCGCCGCGCGCCAGCGTGGCGTATTGCAGCAGCACGCGCGTGGCGGCGCGCTTGACGTAGGCGTCGGCGGGAATCAGGCCGAGCGACAGCGCTTCGAAGAAGCCCGCGGCCAGGGTCCAGAAGCTGGCGACGCGGGGCAGCAGCGCGCCGCGTCCGAGCCCCAGGCACAGGCCCTGCAGGTTCTTGGCGGCCTGCATGTCGCCGGCCTTGACCAGCTGCAGCACTTCGCGGTCGAGCCGCGAACGCACGGAAGGGTCATAGGCGACGGCCGCCTGCGTGAGCGCAGGCTTGACCTCGACCCAGCGCCAGGCGGTGCTCCAGAGATCGGCCGGATGGACGCGCTCGTTGCCGCCCAGTTCCAGCACATCGCGGTATTGGGGGAAAAGTGCGACCGACGACACGGGCTTGCCGGCCAGCAGTGCACTGAGGAAATCGGTGACGGCGAAGCCGGCACGCTCGATCTTCAGGACGGCGCTGTCGGTGCAGCGCTGCGGTTCGGCAATGAAGCCCTGCACCGCGAATTCAATGGCGCCGAGCACCAGCGCCGGCGAGGAGTGCCCCACCATCTGCAGCGCGCCGACGGCCTGGTGCAGTTGCTGGCGGGCCATCTGCAGCGGGCCGCTCTCGGGCTCCGTTGCACTGCCCACGTCGCGCACGAAGCGCCGCAACGACTTGCCCACACCGTCGAGGGATTTCTGGATTTCTCCCAGCACCCAGGCCAACGGCCCGAGGTCTTCGGTGGCCGGCAGGTTGCCGGCGATGGGGGCCGTGGCAGGGGTTTGAATCGACACGTGGTTGCTCGCCGTTCTTATCTATCTGTTGTCGTCAGGCAATCTTGAAACGGGCTACCGAGCGGCGCAGTTCTTCCGCCATCTGCGAGAGCTCGCGCACCTGCTGGGCCGTGGTCCGCGTACCTTCACCGGTCTGCTCGGTCACCGCAAAAATGTGCTGGATGTTGGCGGCCACCACGTTGGCCGAATCGGCTTCGCGGGAGGCGGACTGCGAAATCTGCTCGATCAGCTCGGCGAGGCGGCGCGACACGCGGTCGATCTCGGTCAGCGCGGTACCCGCGTTGTCGGACAGCTTAGCCCCTTCGACCACACCCTGCGTGGAACGCTCCATGGCGCCCACCGCATCCTGCGTGTCGGTCTGAATCGCCTTCACCAGCGCCGAAATCTGGCGCGTGGCGTCTGCGGAGCGTTCGGCCAGTCGCTGAACTTCTTCCGCCACCACCGAGAAGCCTCGACCGGCTTCACCAGCGGACGCCGCTTGAATGGCGGCGTTCAGCGCCAGCACGTTCGTCTGTTCGGTAATGTCCGAGATCAGCTCGGTGATTTCGCCAATTTCCTGCGACGACTCGCCCAGGCGCTTGATCCGCTTGGAGGTTTCCTGGATCTGGTCGCGGATGGAGTTCATACCGCCGATGGCGTTCTGCACGGCCTGCAGACCCGACGATGCGGCTTGCAGCGACTGGCGCGCCACCGTGGCGGACTCTTGCGCCTGCGTGGACACGCCGTTGATTCGCTCGGCCATGGTCAGCACCGACTGGCCGGTTTCGCGAATTTCGCGCAGCTGTTCGGTCGAGGCGGCGAGCAGTTCGGTCGAGGTGTTTTCCACCTGCGACGTCGTCTGCGCCACACGAGTTGCCGTGTTCTGCACGTTGCCCACCAGCAAACGCAGTTCTTCCACCGTGTAGTTCACCGAGTCGGCGATGGCGCCGGTGATGTCCTCGGTCACGGTCGCTTCCTGCGTCAGGTCGCCTTCGGCCACTGTCTGCAGTTCGTTCATCAGCCGAAGAATGGCGGCCTGGTTGGCGTTGTTGATGCGGCCGGCTTCTTCCGAAGTCTGCTCGGCAGCCAGACGCTCGCGTTCGGCAGTTGCGGCACGTTCGCGGCCTTCGCGCACCTGCACGAAACCGATGGCGCCGGCGAGGGCCAGGGCGGCCAGCGACAGCACGAACAGCAGCACGATGGTGCCGGCGCCCAGGCCCGTGCGGGCGGAGAGCTTGTCCTGCAGGTCGCCGAGCGACTTACGCAGCGGTTCGCTGTCGGTCAGGATGGACGCCTGCGCTTCGCGCGCCGCCACCAGACCCTGCAGGTTGCCCAGAATGGCGGAGGCCTGCGTGCGCATCTGCTCGTAGGTCTTCAGGATGGCTTCGAGCTGCTGGCGCGTCTGCGGGTCCTTCGAGCCGGGGAAGCGCTGTTGCGCATTGCCGTCGAGCAGGCCGCGGGTGGTTTCCTGGAAGGTGTTCAGATCCTTGCCGAGCAGGAACACGGCGTCGGGGTTCACACCCTCGACCGTGAAGAATTCGTTGGTCGACTTGCCGATGCGCTGCGTCAGCATCACGAGCTGGCCGGCGGCCGAGATTTCGGGCAGCGTGGCGTTCTGCTGCATCTTCAGCGACGCGACGGTTTCCGTCATTTCGAGCAGCGTGGACGACTGCTGGTTGATGTCGCGCAAGGCGGCACCCACCTGGGTCAGGATCTGGCGCTGGGCCAGCACGGCCTTGGCGCTGGTGTCGGCGCGTGCAACGAGAGGATTGATCTTGTTCATCTCCTCGTCGTACTGGTTGCCCACGCGTTCGAGGCGCAATGCGTCGTCGCCGTTGGTCAGACCCGAGACGCGGCGCGTCAGGTCGTCGGCGCTGTCCTTCACTTCGACGAACGCCGAGGCGCTGCCGACGAGGGCCTGGGAGATCGATTTCGCCAGACGCTGCGACTGCATCAGCGACTGGCCGGTGGCTGCCACCTGCTGGGCGAGGCGTTCCGCGCGAAGAATGGCGGAGCCGGCCACCAGGAGCAGCAGCAGCACCGTGACGGCCAGCAGGATGGCCAGGATCCGCTGCTGCTTTGCCTGGCTGGAGCCTGTCCGGCCCGCGGCCGGGATGGCCTCGAGCGCCGCCGCGTCGGGGTTCTCGCCGCCGGCCAGGCCGTCGCCATCGGCGAAGCCGGTGGGCACAGGCGCAGCGGCGAAGGCGCTTTCGCCCTTTCTGGCGATGCGCACGGTTTTCTCGTCCGGAACCTGAACCGTGTCGACATCGTCGAGCGATATCGAACCGGAGCCGTCGACGCGGGCCTTGTCGTTCCCGTTGCTCACGGGCAGTAATTTCTTGAACTTGTCGGCGATCGAGCTCACGGTCGGTCCTTCAGGTGGTTGCCAGTGCTGCGTGCCAAGGCACTAAGCACCAATACTCAAAAACTGGGGTTGCTGCGAGAGCGCTTGCAGGTTGACTTCCTGCCAGCGCTCCCCTGCTGCGTCGGTGTACAGATGCCCATGCCACGCAGGTGCTTCTGCGCCCGGAGGTTCGGAAGCCGTGAAGGCCTCCGCGCCCCGCAACCCCGCCAGTCGGTCGACCAGCAATGCGCAGTTGACTTCGAGCAGCTCGTTGAACGCAACGAGCCGCGATTGGATGCGCGCCGCCTCGGTGGCGGCCAGTGCGCCGGACCCGCCTGTGGCGAAGCCCGAGAGCTGGACGACGCCATAGAGGCCGCCGCGCAGGTTGGCGACGCCGAGGAACCACGGCTCCGTGTAGGGCACGGGCTGCGGCGGCGTCCAGGGAAAGATTTCGCCGGCGTGTCCCAGCGGGAAGAGGTACTTGCCCTCGCCCGCCTCGACGGCAAGCCACGTCGCGGCCACGCCTGTCGTGCGCGCAGCCTGCAGACGGCTTGCAAGCCGGGACTGGAAGGCTCTCAGTGCGTCGCGATTCGCCATGGACTCAGCCGACTCCCGCTCAGGCCAGCGCGCTGATCTTGGACATCAGATCCGCCGCGTTGACCGGCTTCACGATGTAGTCGCGTGCGCCCTGGCGCATGCCCCAGACGCGATCGGTTTCCTGGTTCTTGCTGGTGCACAGGATGATCGGGATGGCCGCGTACTTCGGGTCGCGGGCGATGGCGCGCGTGAGTTGGAAGCCGTTCTGGCCGGGCATGACCACGTCCATGAGGATCAGGTCGGGTTGCTCTTCTTCCAGGCGGCGCATCGCGTCATCGGCGTTTTCGGCCGTCTTCACGGCGAAGCCGTTCTTCTGGAGGAGGTCCGTCAGAAACACCAATTCAGTCTTGGAGTCGTCGACGACGAGGATTTTTCGAATAGGCATTACTGCACTTCCTGTTGAACGATGCCAAACTGCTGCACGGCCTGCAGCAGTTGGTCTTTGGTGAAAGGCTTGGTCAGGTAGTCTTGCGACCCGACCATGCGGCCGCGGGCCTTGTCGAATACACCGTCTTTCGAAGACAGCATGACGACCGGAACCTTGGAAAAATGGGCGTTGCGCTTGATGATGGCGCAGGTCTGGTAGCCATCGAGACGCGGCATGAGGATGTCGCAGAAAATCAGATGGGGCTTGTGGTCGTTAACCTTGGAGAGCGCATCGAAACCGTCTTCCGCCAGAAGAACCTCGTGCCCACCCTGCTTCAGAAAAATCTCGGCACTGCGCCGGATGGTGTTGCTGTCATCGATGACCAGCACCTTGTAACCTGATCCATTCGGGCCCATTGCAAACGCTCCTGCTCATGAGACTTGGATGCCCGCCGCGCCGTACATCGACGCAGATCGCGTAGCCCTATGCCAATCTTTCAGATTTCAACCATTTCGAAGTCTTCCTTGCGTGCACCGCACTCAGGACAGGTCCAGTTCATCGGAACATCGGCCCAGGCCGTGCCTGCCGCGATCCCGTCTTCCGGTACACCCACCGCTTCGTCATAGATCCACCCACAAATCAGGCACATCCAAGTTTTCGTATTCATCGGAGCTTAAAGTCCTTGTTCATTAAATGCAACGAGTGTATCTATGCGTATCTCACTGGCGAGCGATAAACGTCGCGCCTATGCCACCATCCAGGGGATTCCGCCCGGCGTATGACCATCTACTTACTTCCAGCAGACAACGCCCGCAAACCGGGCGATCTTAACGACCCCTCGCAGGACGCCGAAGAGGTCGCCGAGCGCGACCTCAATCCGCCCTGCGTGCTGGTCTTCAATGCCAGCGATCCGAGCGGTGCCGGCGGCCTGGCGGCGGACGCCCTCGCCATGGCGTCGGTGGGCGCACACATTCTGCCCGTGGTGACGGGCGCCTACGCCCGGGACACGGCCGAGATATTCGACCATTTCGCGTTCGACGAGGAAGCCATCGCCGAGCAGGCGCGGGCCATCCTGGAGGACGTGGAAGTCCAGCTGATCAAGGTGGGTTTCGTCGGAACGCCCGACGCCCTGAGCACGATCGCCGAGACCGCCTCCGACTATCCCGAGGTGCCCGTCGTGGCCTACATGCCCAACCTGTCCTGGTGGGACGAAAACCAGATCGAGGCCTATCTGGACGCTTTTCGCGAGCTCGTTTTGCCGCAGACAACAGTGTTGGTCGGAAACCACAGCACGCTGTGGCGGTGGCTCCTTCCGGACTGGAGCGGCGAGCGCGCGCCCGGCGCGCGAGACATCGCCAAGGCCGCCGGCGAGTTCGGCGTGCCCTACACGCTGGTGACCGGCATGGTGCTGCCCGACCAGTTCATCGACAACGTGCTGGCCTCGCCGCAGTCGGTGCTCGCCAACGAGAAGTACGAGCGACTCGAGGCGGTCTTCGCCGGCGCGGGCGACACGCTCTCGGCAGCGCTGGCCGCCCTGCTTGCGAGCGGCACCGACCTGGTGGCCGCCACGAGCGAAGCCCTCGCCTACATGGACCGGTGCCTGGACGCGGGCTTCCGCCCCGGCATGGGCCACGTGCTGCCCGACCGCCTGTTCTGGGCCGAGCCCGAGGACGACGAGGGCGACGACGACCCCGACGCGCCCCAGGACTTTGCCCTCCCCCCTCACGACACCCGACACTGATCGATTGATGACCGACAAGAACGACACCCTCTTCGAGCGCGCCCGCGCCGTGATCCCCGGCGGCGTGAACTCGCCCGTGCGCGCCTTCAAGGCCGTCGGCGGCACGCCGCGCTTCATCCAGCGCGCCCAAGGCGCCTATTTCTGGGACGCCAACGGCAAGCGCTACATCGACTACATCGGCTCCTGGGGTCCGATGATCCTGGGCCACGGCCACCCCGCGGTGGTCGAGGCGGTGCAGAAGGCCGTGCTCGAAGGCTTCTCCTACGGCGCCCCCACCGAGCGCGAGATCGAACTGGCCGAGGCCATCCTCGCGCTCGTGCCCTCGATGGAAATGGTGCGGCTCGTGAGCTCGGGCACCGAGGCCGCGATGAGCGCCCTGCGCCTGGCGCGCGGCGCCACCGGCCGTAAAAGCATCATCAAGTTCGAGGGCTGCTACCACGGCCATGCCGACGCGCTGCTCGTGAAGGCCGGCTCCGGCCTCGCCACCTTCGGCAACCCGACCTCGGCCGGCGTGCCGCCCGAGGTGGTGCAGCACACCATCGTGCTCGAGTACAACAACCTGCAGCAACTCGAAGAGGCCTTCTCGCTGCACGGCAACGACATCGCCTGCCTGATGATCGAAGCCATCGCCGGCAACATGAACTTCGTGCGCGCCACGCCCGAATTCGCCAAGCGCTGCCGCGAGCTCTGCACGAAGCACGGCGCGCTCCTGATCTTCGACGAGGTGATGACCGGCTTTCGTGTCGGCCTGCATGGCGCGCAGGGCGTGCTGGGCATCAAGCCTGACCTCACGGTGCTCGGCAAGGTCATCGGCGGCGGCATGCCGCTCGCGGCCTTCGGCGGTCCGCGCGCCATCATGGAACAGCTCGCGCCGCAGGGGCCGGTCTACCAGGCGGGCACACTCTCGGGCAACCCGGTGGCCACGGCCTGCGGTCTGGCCACGCTGAAGGAGATTGCCAAGCCGGGCTTCTACGAAGCGCTAGGCAAGAAGACGCGCTCGCTGGTCGATGGCCTGAAGGCCGCCGCAGCCGCGGAAGGCCAGCCCTTCAACGCCGACAGCGAAGGCGGCATGTTCGGCTTCTTCCTCATGAAGGACCTGCCGCAAAACTATGCCACCGTGATGACAACCGACAACGCCAAGTTCAATGCGTTGTTTCATGGCTTGCTCGATCGCGGCGTGTATATTGCCCCCGCGCTTTACGAAGCTGGCTTCGTGAGCGCAGCGCACGGGGAGGACGACATCGCAGCCACCATAGAAGCGGCGCGAGAGATTTTCAGAACGCCTTAGTCCATGAACGCCCTGCGTCTGCTGCCGGTATCGAGTGTTGCTCTTGCTCTTCTTCTACCCGGCCTGGCGCAAGCGCAGTCCGCCTTCGAGCCGAAGAACATCTGGGTCAACCCGGGTTTCTATTCGGCGCACTTCGACAGCGGCAAGGGCCTGGAAAATTCCAACTTCGGGCTGGGCTTCGAGTACCCGCTGAGCGACACCTACCGCATCACGGGCGGCACCTTTCGCAACAGCGACCGCAGGCAGTCGAACTACCTCGGCCTGTACGTGCTGCCCTTCGAGTTCTACGGCGTGAAGTTCGGCGCGGTGGTGGGCGGCTTCGACGGCTACCCCAACTACCGCAACGGCAACTGGTTCCCGGCCATCCTTCCGGTGGCGGCCATCGAGGGCAAGAACTGGGGTCTCAACATCGCCTATGTGCCGACGATCAAGAACCGCCTGTACGGCGCCATCACCTTCCAGCTGAAATACCGGTTCGGCACCCACGAGTAAGCGGGCACCGAACCGCGCTTCCGTTCAATGACGGAAGTGGCGCACACCTGACAGGACCATCACGACGCCGCGCTCGTCCGCGGCATCGATCACTTCCTGGTCGCGCATCGAGCCGCCCGGCTGGATCACGCAGCTCGCGCCCGCATCCACCACCACGTCGAGGCCGTCACGGAACGGGAAGAAGGCATCGCTCGCCACGGCCGTGTCTTTCAGCGACAGGCCTGCGTGCTCGGCCTTGATGCTCGCGATGCGGGCCGAGTCGAGGCGGCTCATCTGGCCCGCGCCGACGCCCATGGTCATGCCGTCGGCACAGAACACGATCGCGTTGCTCTTCACGAACTTCGCGACCTTCCATGCGAACAGCAGGTCCTGCAGCTGCTGCGGCGTGGGCTGCTTCTTGCTGACCACCTTGAGGTCGCTCGCGGCGAGCTCGTGATTGTCGGCGGTCTGCATCAGCAGGCCCGAGCCGACGCGCTTCACGTCCATCTGGTTGCGGCCGTTGTCCCAGTCGGTGGCGCCGCCCGGCGGCAGCGCGATCTCGAGCACGCGCACGTTGAGCTTGGCCTTGGTGGCCTGGAACACCTCGAGCGCCTCGGGCGTGTAGCCCGGCGCCATCAGCACTTCGACGAACTGCTTGTTGACGGCTTGCGCAGTGGCCAAGTCGACCGGCCGGTTGAAGGCGATGATGCCCCCGAAGGCCGAGGTCGGGTCGGTCTTGAAGGCCTTGGCGTAGGCCTCGTTCGCATCCTTGCCCACGGCCACGCCGCAGGGGTTGGCGTGCTTGACGATCACGCAGGCGGGCACGTCGAAGCTCTTGACGCATTCCCATGCCGCATCGGCATCGGCGATGTTGTTGTAGCTGAGCTCCTTGCCCTGCAGCTGCTTCGCCGAGACCAGCGAGCCGGGCGCCGGATAAAGGTCGCGATAGAACGCAGCCTGCTGGTGCGGGTTCTCGCCGTAGCGCAGGTCCTGCACCTTCACGAAGCGGCCGTTGCTCTGCGCGGGGAAGAGCGAGCGCGTCGGCGCGGGCTGGCCGATGCTGGCGTCGAAGTCGATGGCCGAGAGGTAGTCGCTGATGGCGCCATCGTAGTCGGCGATGCGATTGAACGCAGCCACCGAGAACGCGAACTTGGTCTTGTCGCTGAGCTTGCCGTCGGCCTTGAGCTCGGCGAGCGCCACGGGGTACTGCGCCGCATCGGTGAGCACGCCCACGTCCTTCCAGTTCTTGGCCGCGCTGCGCACCATGGCCGGGCCGCCGATGTCGATGTTCTCGATCGCGTCCTCGAGCGTGCAGCCGGGCTTGGCCACGGTCGACTCGAACGGATAGAGGTTGACGATCAGCAGGTCGATGGTGTCGATGCCGTGTTCCTTGATCGCCGCCACATGCGCGGGCAGGTCGCGCCGCGCAAGCAGGCCGCCGTGAATCTTGGGGTGCAGCGTCTTCACGCGGCCGTCGAGCATTTCGGGAAAGCCGGTGTGGTCGGCGACTTCGGTCACCGGCAGGCCCGCATCGGCGAGCAGCTTGGCGGTGCCGCCGGTGGACAGCAGCTTGATGCCCAGCGCATGCAGCGCCTGGGCGAATTCGAGGATGCCGGTCTTGTCGGAAACGGAGATGAGTGCGGTCTGAGCCATGGGTATGCCGTGAAGTTATTTCAAAAGTTTGTGCTCGACCAATTTCTTGCGGAGCGTGTTTCGGTTGAGGCCCAGCCATTGCGCGGCCTTCGACTGATTGCCTTCCGCGCGCGTCATCACGACATCGAGCAGAGGCTTCTCGACCACGCGCACGAGCATCTCGTACATGCCGTCGGGTTCGGTGCCGCGCAGGTCGCGAAAGTAGCTGTCCAGACTGGTGCGCACGCAGTCTTCGATGTGTTTCTTGCTCATTGCTTCTTCTCTTCTTCTCTCAATCGACGGCGCAGGCCGTCTCCTCTTCACCGGACAGTTCTTCGGCCGCCTGGTGTGCGGGCATGCGGTCCATGCGGTCCGCAAGCCCGTCGAAATAGTCGCCGACCGCGCGCAGTTGCTCCGCGCAGTCCTCGATGGTGTTCATCCGGCCGCGGAACGCTTCGCCGTCGGGCAGCGCGCGCACATACCAGCCGATGTGCTTGCGCGCGGTGCGCACGCCGCTGAAATCGCCGTAGAGCGCGTAGTGCTCCACCAGATGATCGAGCAGCAGGCGGCGGACTTCAACCACCAGCGGCGAGGCAAGGTAAGTGCCGGTATCCAGGAAGTGCGAGATCTCGCGAAAGATCCAGGGCCGGCCCTGCGCCGCGCGGCCGATCATCACCGCGTCGGCACCGGTGGCCGCGAGCACGTCGCGCGCCTTCTCGGGCGAAGTGATGTCGCCGTTGGCCACCACCGGCACGCGCACCGCGGCCTTCACGGCCGCGATGGTGTCGTACTCGGCGTGGCCCTTGTAGCCCTGCTCGCGCGTGCGGCCGTGCACGGTGAGCATCTGTACGCCGGCCGATTCGAAATCACGCGCGAGCTTCACCGCGTTGCGGTTGTCTTCGCTCCAGCCGGTGCGCATCTTCAGCGTGACCGGCACGTTGTAGGGCTGCGCCGCATCGACCACGGCCTGCACGATTTCAAGTGCCAGCGGCTCGTCGCGCATCAGCGCCGAACCCGCCCACTTGTTGCAGACCTTCTTGGCCGGGCAGCCCATGTTGATGTCGATGATCTGCGCGCCACGCTCGATGTTGTAGACCGTGGCCTCGGCCATCATGGCCGCATCGGTGCCGGCGATCTGCACCGCAATGGGGCCAGGCTCGCCGTCGTGGTTGGCGCGGCGCGATGTCTTGAGCGTGCCCCAGAGCTCCTTGCGCGAAGTGACCATCTCGCTGACCGCATAGCCCGCGCCGAGTTCGCGGCACAGCATGCGGAAGGGCCGGTCCGTCACGCCGGCCATGGGCGCGACGAACAGGCGGTTTTCCAGCGTGTGGGTGCCGATCTGCAAGGTCATGGGAAGGAGGCGGTGCGCGTTCGGCTGCTGAAAAATGAGGCACGATTGTAGCCACCTGCGATTTCAGCGACTGAAACGATTTGCGCCTGCAGAACAGGCGTAAACACCAATGTTTCGCGGGGCCTTCTCCGACGTGGGTGCGACGTGAGCGCTGCCTATACTCCGCGACCTTATGCAAGCCTGGCTCGACTCCCTCATGGCGCTGCTGGCGCTGCCGCAGTACGGCCTCTCGACGCTGTTCGTCGCCGCCTTCGTTTCCGCCACGCTGCTGCCCGTGGGCTCCGAACCCTTTCTGTTCGGCCTGCTGAAACTCAACCCCGACATGTTCTGGCCGGCCATCGCGGTGGCCACGGTCGGCAATACGCTGGGCGGCGCGGTCGACTGGTGGATGGGCTATGGCGCGCACAAGGTCGCCGACAAATACGCACACTCGAAACACCACGTGCGCGTGCTCGGATGGCTCGAGCGGCTGGGGCCGAAGGCATGTCTCTTGAGCTGGCTGCCGCTGGTGGGCGATCCGCTGTGCGCAGTTGCAGGTTGGCTCAAGCTGCCGTTCTGGCCATGTCTTGGCTACATGGCCATCGGAAAATTTCTGCGCTACGTCACGATGACGGTCGCGCTGATCTACATCTTCCCGTCCTGACGGAACCTCAGCTCAACAAGCCGTAGGGGCCGCCGCGTTCCAGCGCACGCTTGTACGCGGGGCGCGCATGGACGCGCTCCAGGTACGCCATCAGCTTCGGCCGCTTCGCATCGAGCCCGCCGCGCGCCTGCGCGGCTTCGATCACGAAACTCATCTGGATGTCGGCGCCGCTGAACTCGTTGCCGGCGAACCACTCGCTCTTGCCGAGTTCGGACTCCATGTAGTTCAGATGGCTCGCGATGTTCGGGTTGATGAACGCCCCCTTGGTCTTGGCCGCGATGGCCTTGGCGATGGGCTTTGCGAAGAAGGGCATCTTGCTCGTCTCGATGCGGTCGAAGATCAGCTTGAGCAGAAGCGGCGACATCGCCGTGCCTTCGGCGAAATGCATCCAGTAGCGGTAGCGCAACGCCTCGGGCGTGCCGGCCGCGGGCGCAAGGCGGCCATGGCCGTAGCGCTCGATCACCGTCTCGATGATCGCGCCCGATTCCGCGAGCGTGAGGCCGTCGTCGGTCGTCACCACCGGCGACTTGCCAAGCGGGTGAATGGCTTTGAGCGAAGCGGGCGCCAACATGGTTTGCGGATCGCGCTGGTAGTGAACGATCTCGTACGGCAGTTCGAGCTCTTCGAGCAGCCAGAGCACGCGCTGCGAGCGCGAATTGTTGAGATGGTGAACGGTGAGCATGGCGGCGGACCTTGTGGAGAAATCGGGGCGCGCGCAGTCTAACCAACAGCAGCGACCACGGGGCTTTGACACCCACCGATACAGCGCCCCCGCCTACGGGGAGCCGGAGGGCCGCTTCCTACACTCGTCCGGATGAAAAACTCCCTCCGGCCCTGGAAGCCTCTCGCAGCCGGCCTTTGCCTCGGCGCCCTGGCCTGCCACGCATGGGCGCTGCAGCCCGAGGAAGTCTTTCGCAAGGCATCGCCCGCGGTCTGGACCGTCAAGGGCGACCAAGGCGCCAACAAGACCAGCGTTGGCAGCGCAGTCGCCGTGACGCCTGCGGCATTGGCCACGGCCTGCCATGTGGTGAACGGTGCGATGTCGGCCACCGTGACGCAGGGCCAGACCACCATCAAGATCAAGAGCATCCTGCGCGACCCCGATCCGTCGCGCGACCTGTGCGTGCTGATGACGGAAACACCGCTGCAGTTGCCGGCCGTGCAGATCGCGCCGGTCGAAGGCTTGCGTGTCGGCCAGCGCGTGTTCGCCATCGGCAGCCCGCAGGGACTCGAGCTCACATTGAGCGAAGGGCTGATCTCCGCCTTGCGGCCCCGGTCGCAAGGCCAGTTGCCGATCATCCAGACCTCCGCACCGGTGTCCTCGGGTTCGAGCGGCGGCGGGCTGTTCGATGAGGAGGGCCGGCTCGTCGGCGTCACCGACAGCGTGGCGCCCGGCGGCGCGAACCTCGGCTTTGCCTATCCGGCGCAGTGGGTGATGGAACTGCCGCAGCGCGTGATCGCGGAGATGACGAAGTGGCGCGAGCTGCTGAAGAACGTCGGCGTGGCGCTCAACGCCAACGGCGAGCCCGCGCCTTCAGGCCATGCCGACCTAGCCGACGAAGCAGGTCTGCCGGTCGTCGGTACCGACCCCGCGCAGATACGCGTCGCGTACCGCCAGTTTCTGCTGCAGGCACGGCCGCGCGCTTTCCTGATCACCAGCGACAACAAGTTCGGCACTGCCACCAACTCGGCGGCGCTGACCGAGCACCTCAAGGGATGCGCGGAGCGCAAGGTGGTGTGTGCGGCCTATGCGGTGGACAACACGGTGGTGTGGGGCAAGCAGCAAGCTGCGAAGTAGTCGCAGAGCCCTGGCTGAATCTTCGCGAGACACCGCGGAACCGGCTCCGCTGGGCCGCAGGTGTCGCCCCCGGTAGGGGTTTGGAGAAGCGACACGAAGTGCGCGCAGCCTGGGGGCGAGCCGATTTATGAACTGAACAGGAAGTTCATCACGTCGCCATCCTTCACGACGTATTCCTTGCCTTCCGACCGCATCTTCCCCGCGTCTTTCGCGCCTTGTTCACCCTTGAAGGCGATGTAGTCATCGAACGCGATGGTCTGGGCGCGGATGTAGCCCTTCTCGAAATCGCCGTGGATCACGCCGGCCGCCTGCGGGCCGGTGTCGCCGATGTGGATGGTCCAGGCGCGCACTTCCTTCACGCCGGCGGTGAAGTACGTCTGCAGGCCGAGGAGCTTGAAGGCCGCGCGGATCAGGCGGTTCAGGCCCGGCTCGTCCTGGCCGATTTCGGCGAGGAACATCTTCTTGTCCTCGTCGTCCATCTCGGCCAGGTCGGCTTCGATCTTGGCGCAGATCGCGACCACGGGCGCGCCCTGCTTGGCTGCGTATTCGCGCAGGCGGTCGAGGTAGGGGTTGTTCTCGAAGCCGTCTTCCGCCACGTTGCCCACGAACATCGCGGGCTTGGCGGTAATGAGCGTGAAGCTCTTGACCAGCGGCTGCTCTTCCTTCGTGAACTCGAGCGCGCGCACCGGCGTGTTCTCGTTCAGCGCGGCCTGGCAGCGTTCGAGCAGGCCGACGAGCTTCTGCGCGTCCTTGTCGCCCGAGCGCGCCACCTTGGTGTGGCGGTGCAGCGCCTTCTCGACCGTGGCGAGGTCGGCCAGGCAGAGTTCGGTCTGGATCACTTCGATGTCGGAGATCGGGTCGACCTTGCCAGCCACGTGGATCACGTTGTCGTCGTCGAAGCAGCGCACCACGTTCACCGTGGCATCCGTCTCGCGGATGTGCGCGAGGAACTTGTTGCCCAGGCCTTCGCCGGTACTGGCGCCGGCCACGAGGCCGGCGATGTCGACGAACTCGACGATGGCGGGTACCACGCGCTCGGGGCTCACGATCGCGCTCAGCTGGGCCAGGCGCGGATCGGGCACTTCCACCACGCCCACGTTGGGCTCGATGGTGCAGAACGGATAGTTTTCCGCTGCGATACCGGCCTTGGTCAACGCATTGAAAAGGGTGGATTTACCGACGTTGGGCAGGCCGACGATGCCGCATTGCAAACTCATGGGAGGTCCTCTTGGATAACCGGGGATTTTAGGCGACCATGGTTTCGTGCCCGTCCCGCAGGTCTTCGCCCCCCTCTTCCATCGCCCGAAAACTCAGGGTTAAACCCGATTAGCAAACGTTTGCGCAAACGTTTTCGTTCGGTAATATCGGGGGCCCGGCAAAGACCGGCGTACCGCTCAACCACCTCAGGAGACACCCCATGAAGTTCACCCGCCGCACCCTGCAAAGCGCCGCCGCGCTCACGCTGCTGGGCGCCATCGCCGCCACGCCCGCCTTTGCACAGGACAAGCCCAAGGTCGCGCTGGTCATGAAGTCGCTGGCCAACGAGTTCTTCCGCACCATGGAAGACGGCGCCAAGGCACACAACAAGGCCAACGCCGCCAAGTACACGCTGGTGGCCAACGGCATCAAGGACGAGACCGACACCTCCGCCCAGATCAAGATGGTCGAGCAGATGGTGGCGCAGAAGATCAATGCGCTGGTCATCGCGCCGGCCGATTCGAAGGCGCTGGTGCCCGTGATCAAGGCCGCGATCGACAAGGGCATCCTGGTGGTCAACATCGACAACCAGCTCGACGCCGCCGCGCTGAAGGAAAAGGGCATCCAGGTGCCCTTCGTCGGACCCGACAACCGCGCCGGCGCCAAGCTGGTGGGCGACGCGCTGGCCAAGGAGCTGAAGGCGGGCGACAAGGTCGGCATCATCGAAGGCGTCTCGACCACCTTCAATGCGCAGCAGCGCACCCTCGGCTACCAGGACGCCATGAAGGCCGCCAACGTGACGGTGGTGGGCGTGCAGTCGGGCCAGTGGGAAATCGACAAGGGCAACACCGTTGCCGCCGGCATGATGCGCGAGCACCCCGACCTGAAGGCGCTGCTCGCCGGCAACGACAGCATGGCGCTGGGCGCAGTGGCAGCGGTGAAGGCCGCGGGCAAGACCGGCAAGGTGCTGGTCGTGGGCTACGACAACATCGGCGCCATCAAGCCGATGCTCAAGGACGGCCGCGTGCTCGCCACCGCCGACCAGTTCGCCGCCAAGCAGGCCGTGTTCGGCATCGAGACCGCGCTCAAGGCCATCGCCGACAAGAAGAAGCAGTCGGACATGCCCGCCGAAGTGAAGACCGACGTGGTGCTCGTCACCAAAGACTCCAAGTAAATCGAGAGAGCCAAGACGTTGAACGCAGCACCCGCCATGAATTCCGGTCCGCCCGTTCCCGTGCTCTCGCTGAGTGCGCTCGGCAAGGACTACGCGGCGCCGGTGCTGGACGACGTCTCGATCGTCCTGAACGCCGGCGAAGTGCTCGCCCTCACGGGTGAGAACGGCGCCGGCAAGAGCACGCTTTCGAAAATCGTCTGCGGCCTGGTGCAGCCCACGCGCGGCCAGATGCTGCTGGACGGCGAGCCCTTCCAGCCCGGCTCGCGCCGCGATGCCGAGCGCCTGGGCGTGCGCATGGTGATGCAGGAGCTGGGGCTGGTCACCACGCTGTCGGTGGCAGAGAACCTGCTGCTCGACCGCCTGCCCAACAAGACCGGCTGGATCCGCAAGGCGAAGCTCTACGAACTGGCCGCGCGCCAGCTCGCCAAGATCGGCATGGAGAACATCGACCCGGCCACGCCCGTCGCGCGGCTGGGCATCGGCCAGCAGCAGATGGTCGAGATCGCGCGCAACCTGCAGGACGACACGCGCGTGCTGGTGCTCGACGAGCCCACCGCGATGCTCACGCCGCGCGAGACCTCGCACCTCTTCGAGCAGATCGAACTGCTGAAGGCGCGCGGCGTGGCGATCGTCTACGTGTCGCACCGCCTCGAGGAGCTGCAGCGCATCGCCGACCGCGTGGCGGTGCTGCGCGACGGCAAGCTGGTGGACGTGCGCGCCATGGCCGGCGTGCGCGAATCCGAGCTGGTGCAACGCATGGTCGGCCGCGCGGTGCACGAGCACGAAGGCCGCGAGCGCCGCGTCGCCGGATCGGTGCTGCTGAGCGCGCGTGGCCTCGGCCGGGCGCAGATGGTGCGCGATGTCGACCTCGACCTGCGCGCCGGAGAAATCATGGGCCTCGCCGGCCTCGTCGGCTCGGGCCGGACCGAACTGGTGCGCCTGCTGTTCGGCGCCGACCGCGCGGACCGCGGTGAAATTTCCCTTTACGACGCGAAGACCGGTGCAGAGCCCGTGCAGCGCGTGCGCAAGGGCTGGCGCTCGCCGATGCAGGCGATTCGCGCCGGCATCGGCCTCGTCACCGAAGACCGCAAATCACAGGGCTTGCTGCTCACGCAATCGATCCGCGTCAACGCGACGCTGAGCGACCTGGGCGCGATCTCGTACGCCGGCTGGCTGCAGCGCGCCAAGGAGCGCAACATCGCGCGGCAACTGGTGGAGCTGTTGCGCATCCGCTCGCGCAGCATCGAACAACCCGTTGCCACGCTCAGCGGCGGCAACCAGCAGAAGGTGGTGTTCGCACGCTGGCTGCACCGCGAATGCAAGGTGCTGCTGCTCGATGAACCGACGCGCGGCGTCGACGTCGGTGCGCGCGCCGACCTGTACGCCGAACTCGACCGCATGACCGACGCCGGCAAGGCCCTGCTGATGGTGTCGAGCGACTTGCGCGAGCTGATGGCCATGTGCGACCGCATCGGCGTGATGAGCGCGGGCCGGCTGGTCGCGGTGTTCGAGCGCGGCGAGTGGAGCGAACAATCGCTGCTCGCCGCCGCCTTCAGCGACGCCACCGGACGCCCCGCTGCCACGCCGGCATCTCCCTCCGCCCTCCCCGATTCGAACCCGGCCCAGCCGGCCACCGCCGAGACACCATGAACGCAGCCGCCTCGACTTCCAACCCGCGCACCTCCGCACTGAAAGGCCAGCTGGGCACCTACCTCGGCCTCACCGTCGTGCTGGTGGGCATGGTCGCGCTCTTCGGCTCGATGAGCGAATACTTCCTCACCCGCGAGACCTTCATCTCGATCGCCAACGAAATCCCCGCGCTCGCCGTGATGGCGGTGGGCATGACCTTCGTGCTGATCATCGCGGGCATCGACCTGTCGGTCGGCTCGGTGCTCGCGCTCAGCGCGGCCGTGACGGCTGCGGCCATCCTCGAATGGAAGCTCTCGGTGCCGCTCGCCGCGGTGCTCGGCTTGGCCACGGGCCTCATCTGCGGCACGGTCACGGGCGCGGTGTCGGTCGCCTGGCGGCTGCCGAGCTTCATCGTCTCGCTGGGCATGCTCGAAGCGGTGCGCGGCGGCGCCTACCTCGTCACCGATTCGCGCACGCAGTACGTTGGCGACGCGATCTCGGGGCTGGCCGCACCGTGGATCGGCGGCATCTCCGCTGCCTTCGTGCTCGCGGTGGTGCTGGTGATCGTCGGGCAGATGGTGCTCACGCGCACGGTGTTCGGCCGGCATGTGGTGGGCATCGGCACGAACGAAGAGGCGATGCGCCTCGCGGGCGTCGATCCGCGGCCGATCCGCATCATCGTGTTCGCCGTGACTGGTCTTCTTGCGGGGCTCGCGGGCCTGATGCAGTCGGCGCGCCTCGAAGCGGCCGACCCGAATGCGGGTGTCGGCATCGAGCTGCAGGTGATCGCGGCCGTGGTCATCGGCGGCACCAGCCTCATGGGCGGGCGCGGCTCGGTGGTCAACACCTTCTTCGGCGTGCTGATCATCGCGGTGCTCGAGGCCGGGCTTGCGCAGGTGGGCGCGAGCGAGCCGAGCAAACGGATCATCACGGGCGCCGTGATCGTGGTTGCGGTGATCATCGACACCTTGCGTCAGCGCCGTGCGGACCGCCGCCTGGCCTGACAAGGAACGAGGAACAACAAACCATGGCCACCATCAAGGACGTCGCGCTGCGCGCGGGAGTCTCCGTCACCACCGTCTCGCACGTGGTCAATGACACGCGCCATGTGAGCGCCAAGGGCCGTGAGCGCGTGGAGCTGGCGATTCGCGAACTCGGCTACGTGCCCAACGCGATGGCGCGCAGCCTCAAGAGCAACACCACCTCGACGCTCGGGATGCTGATCCCGAACAGCTCCAACCCCTACTTCGCCGAGATCGTGCGCATCGTGGAAGACCGCTGCTTCGGCGCCGGCTACACGCTCGTGTTATGCAACACCGACGACGAGCCCCGCCGCCAGAGCGTGTACCTGCAGGTGCTGGCCGAACGCCGCATCGACGGGCTGATCGTGGTGTCGACGGGCGATGACGATTCGCTCGTGACCCAGCTGCAGGGCCTGCGCATTCCCACGGTGCTGGTCGACCGCGAGATCGCCGACCCGAGCTGCGATCTGGTGGAAACCGCGCACATGCAGGGCGGCCTGCTCGCGGTGCGGCACCTGCTGTCGCTCGGCCACAAGCGCATCGCCTGCATCGGCGGGCCGGTGGGCCTCACGCCCAGCGAGCAGCGCATCGAAGGCTGGCGCATGGCGCTGGCCGAGGCTGGAACTACGCCGAATGCCGATGCGCTGCTGTGGCGCGGCGCGTTCACCAGCCAGAGCGGCTACGAGGCGATGCACGCCATCCTGCGCACCGAGCATCCGCCGTCGGCGGTGTTCGTGTGCAACGACCTGATGGCCATCGGCGCGCTGCGCGCCGCGCATGAAAGCGGCGTGCACGTGCCCGACGAGCTCTCGATCGTCGGCTTCGACGATATCGAACTCTCTGCCTACACCAGCCCGCCGCTCACCACCGTGGCGCAGCCCAAGGAGCGCATCGGCGCGCTGGCGGTCGACATGCTGCTGGAACGCGTCGGCGGCAAGCGGCGCGATGCGCGCAAGGTGGTGCTGCAGCCCGAGCTGCGGGTGCGCGCCTCGACCGCGCGCCATGCGAGCTTCCGCGAGGCCACCGCGCCCGCGCCTTCTTCTTCGGCGCCCGCCTCCGGCGCGGCGCCTTCAACGGAAAACCGAAAGTCCCGCACCCCGTGAGTCCGAAGCCTTCTTCCCGCAGCCCCGAACCGTCGCTGCCGCCACCGCGCATCGTGGTGCTCGGCAGCCTCAACATGGACCTGGTGCTGCGCGTCCCCCATGCACCGGCCGCGGGCGAAACCCTGCTCGGCCATTCGATCGCCAACATCCCCGGCGGCAAGGGCGCCAATCAAGCGGTGAGCTGTGCGCGCGAAGGCGGACAGGTGCGCATGATCGGCTGCGTGGGCGACGACGCCCACGGCCGTGCGCTGCGCGAATCGCTGGAGCGCGACGGCATCGACACCGCCGCGCTGCGCACGGTCGATGCCGAGCCCACGGGCACGGCGCTGATCCTGGTGGAAGACAGCGGACAGAACCGCATCGTGATGATTCCCGGCGCCAACGCGAAGGTCGAAATCGACGAGGCCGCGTTGCGCCAGCAACTGCAGGGCGCCGCCTTCCTGGTGATGCAGTTCGAGACGCCGATGGACCAGGTGGCACGCGCCACCTCGGTCGCGCATGAAGCGGGCTGCAAGGTGCTGCTCAATCCGTCGCCGGTACAGGCGATTGCCGAGCCGCTCTGGCCGCGCATCGACACGCTGGTGGTCAACGAGATCGAGGCCGAGACGCTGTGCGGCCAGTCCGCCGACAGCCCTCAGGAAGCCGCGCTGGCCGGCAAGGCGCTGCGCGCCAAGGGCATCGCGCGCGTGGTCGTCACGCTCGGTTCGCGCGGCGCGGTGGCCGTCGACGCCGACGGTGCGCGCCACCATCCCGCGCCGAAGGTGCAAGCCGTCGACACCACCGCCGCGGGCGACACCTTTCTCGGTGCGCTGGCCGTGGCGCTGGGCGAAGGCCAATCGTTCGACGAAGCCGTGCGCCTGGGCATCCGCGCCGCGGCGCTCTGCATCCAGCAGCCCGGCGCCCAACCCTCCATTCCGCAGCGCGCTGCCGTGCTGCAGAGTCCCTTGCCTCCCGACTGGATCACGCTGTGAAACGCTCTCCCCTGCTGCATGCCGAACTCTCGCAAGTGATTGCCGCGCTGGGGCATGGCGACATGGTGGTCATCGGCGATGCGGGCCTGCCGATTCCCGATGGCCCGAAGCGCATCGACCTCGCGCTCACGCCTGGCATTCCGCGCGTTGCGGACGTGCTCAAGGCCGTGCTGTCGGAGATGCAGGTGGAGCGCGCGCTGCTGGCACGCGAAGCGGTGGAGCAACTGCCCGCCGGCACGCTGCCCGCATGGTGCGAAGGCCAGCTGGCCGTGGTGCCGGAGACGATCTCGCACGAGGAGCTCAAGCGCCTGAGCGCACGGGCCAGAGCCGTGATCCGCACCGGCGAATGCACGCCCTACGCCAACATCGTGCTGTGTGCGGGCGTGACCTTCTGAGCTATTCGAACCGGTAGTTCGCGCCCACGGTCTGCCCGACCTTGAGCATGTATTCGACGCCCTGCACCACGATGCAGTTCATGCCGAAGGTGATGCCCCCATCGACGCGCGCATCCGCGCGGTAGGTGCGCAGCACATTGCCGACCTCGGGGCTGCTCACGGCGGTGGCCGGGTCGATGTCCGGGATCGGGCAGCGCGTGCAGGGCTTGACCGGCCTGAGCTCGGCCTCGCCTTCGGCCGTGGTGACATGCAGCGCATCGACGCGGTCTTCGTCATGCGACTCGATGCCGGCCAGCACGATGTTGGGCCGGAAGCGCTCGATACCGACCGCCTCGTGACCCGCCGCCGCGAGCCTTTCATTGAGCTCGGCCAGCGAGCCCTCGCTCGCCACCAGCAGCGGATAGCCGTCGGCGAACTGGTTCAGCGCCTCGACGCCGTCGGTCCACTTCAGGCTCGACAGGCGCTTGTGCTCGGGGTCGAAGCGCACCAGCCGCAGAGTCTGCGGCTTGCCGGGCTCGGAGAGGAAATCGCTGAACCACTGGGCGGCGATGTCGCCCATGTCGTAGGCGGCCACTTCGTCTTTCCACACCCGCACGCGCACCGGCTTCTCGACCCGGTCGAAGGCCAGGTGCAGGGCCAGCATGCCGGGGGCGCGCAGCACCACTTCCATGTGCTTCATCTGCGGCTTGATGAGCGCCATGCGCGGGATCTGGCGCTGGGTGACGAATTCGCCGTTGGCATCGACCACCATCCAGGCCCGGTCGAACTCCAGGCCGGTTTCGGTCAGCAGCATTTCATTCAGCTCGACACCGGCACATGACTTGACGGGGTAGACAAACAGGCGCGAGATGGTGGCTTCGAGGTCGAAAACGGGCTGCGACACGGTGGGGGTTCCTTGGATCCTTGGAAAGCGACCGCGATTGTCCCGCATCCGCGCCGCCGGGAAGCCCCTCGCCCACCGGGGGACAGGCGCAGGGCGCCGGCGAACGGGCAACTCCTACAATTGTCCGATGGCCCTCCCCCCAGAAGTTTGCATTCGCGGCGCCGGCATCGTCGGCCGTACGCTGGCCCTGCTGCTCGCTCGCGAGCGCGTGCGCGTGGCGCTCGTGGTGCCACCCACTGCGCAGGGCAAACAGGACATTCGCGCCTACGCGCTCAACACCGCCTCCCGCACTCTTCTCGAATCGCTGCGCGCCTGGCCCGATGCGGCCCATGCCACACCGGTGCGCGAGATGCTGGTGCATGGCGACGAAGGCGGCCGCGTGCAGTTCAGCGCGGCACGGCAGAAGGTCGACGCGCTGGCGTGGATCGTCGATGTACCGGCGCTCGAGCAGCAGTTGGCCGATGCGGTCCGCTTCCAGCCGCAGATCGAAGTCGTGGCCGAGCCCGTGCCCGCGCCGCTCACCGTGGTGTGCGAAGGCAAGGCCAGCGCCACGCGCGAAGCGCTCGGCGTGAGCTACGAAGTCACGCGCTATCCGCAGCACGCGGTCGCTGCGCGCCTCGAAGCCGAACAGTCGCACGACGGCATTGCGCGCCAGTGGTTCAACGACAAGGGCGAAGTGCTCGCGCTGCTGCCGCTGGGCGGCACGCACGGCAAGACGGTCGCGCTGGTGTGGTCTGTCGACCAACTGCGCGCGCCGGCACTGCTCGCACAGGGCGACGACGAATTCAACGCCGCGGTGACCGAAGCCAGCCACGGCGCGCTCGGTGCACTCAAGCTCGCGAGCGAACGCGCAGCCTGGCCGCTCGCGCGCGCCATCGCCGACCGCTGGACCGGCGCGATGCCCGGGCAGCCGAACCGGTCGTGGGCACTCGCGGGCGATGCCGCCCACACGGTGCATCCGCTCGCGGGCCAGGGCCTGAACCTCGGCCTGGCCGATGCGGCCGCGCTCGCCGAGGTGATCAAGACACGCGACTACTGGCGCAGCGTGGGCGACGCGCGCCTCCTGCGCCGCTACGAACGCGCCCGCCGCGCCGATGTGCTGCAGATGAGCCTGGCGACCGACGGCCTGCAACAACTTTTCTCGCACAACCTGGGCCCGCTGCCTGCGTTGCGCAACTGGGGCATGCGCGGTTTCGACCGCACGCGCCTCGTCAAGCACTGGATCACTGCGCAGGCCATGGGCCTGAAGGCATGACGCCCTAATTCGAATCGAACGGACCTACCGATGACACTCGTACGCAACCTTCTTCTTGCCGCCTGTACGCTGGGCGCGGTCATGACGGCCACCGCCGGCGAAGCCGAGATCCGCAAGAACCTCCCCACGCACATTCCGCAGTTCCCGCCGATCGACGAAGTGACGAAGTCGCCGGTCAACGGCCTCTACGAGGTGCGCGTGAACGGCTCGCAGATCTTCTACACCGACGAGCAGGGCAGCTACCTGATCCAGGGCAACCTGATCGATGCGAAGACGCGGCGCAACCTCACGGAGGAGCGCGTCGAGAAGCTCAGCGAGGTCGCCTTCGACAAGCTGCCGCTGCAGGACTCGATCAAGATCGTGCGCGGCAACGGCAAGCGCAAGCTGGCGGTGTTCGAGGATCCGAACTGCGGCTACTGCAAGCGCTTCGAGAAGGACATGAAGACGGTTAACAACGTCACCGTCTACCTGTTCCTCTATCCGGTGCTCGGCCCCGATTCGAGCGTCAAGTCGCGCGACATCTGGTGCAGCAAGGACAAGGGCAAGGCCTGGGGCGACTGGATGGAAACTGGCGCCAAGCCCACCACCGCAGCGAGCAGCTGTGATGTGACCGCGCTGCAGCGCAACGTCGAGTTTGGCCGCAAGTACAACATCACCGGCACGCCCACGCTGATCTTCAGCAACGGCACGCGCACGCCGGGCGCCATTCCCGCAGAGCAGGTCGAGAAGCAACTCGCCGCTTCCGCCAGCTGATGGCGACGAAAGCCGTTACGCGGCGCGCCGCGTCCGCGCCCGCTGCGGGCGTGCGCTACCGCATCGAATGCGCGGACCTGCATGCGCATCTCTTCGCCGTCACGCTGACCATCGACGCGCCCGCCGCGCTGCAGCGGGTGACGCTGCCGGTGTGGATCCCGGGCAGTTATCTCGTGCGCGAGTTCGCCAAGAACCTGCAGGGCCTGCGCGCCACGCAGGGGCGCCGCAAGCCCACGCTGACACAGGTCGACAAATGCAGCTGGCTGGTCGATTGCGCGCCGGGCCAGCCGCTGGTGCTGCACTACCTGGTCTGCGCGTACGACAACTCGGTGCGCACCGCCTGGCTCGATGCCGAGCGCGGCTTCTTCAACGGCACCAGCCTCTGCCTGCGCGTCGAAGGGCAGATCGATGCGCCGCATGCAGTTGAAATCGTCGCTCCCGCATCGACGGCCGACGGCGCCGCGTGGTCATGCGCCACCGCGCTCGTGCCCACGAAGGTCGACAAGCAAGGATTCGGCAGCTACCAGGCGAGCGGCTACGACGAGCTGGCCGACAGCCCGGTGGAAATGGGCGCCTTCTGGAGCGCCGAGTTCGATGCCTGCGGCGTGCCGCACCGCTTCGTGATCGCGGGCGCGGCCGCCTCGTTCGACGGCGATCGCCTGATCGCCGACACCAAGGCCATCTGCGAAGCCGAGATGCGCTTCTGGCACGGCGACAAGGCCGGCAAGCGCGGCGGACCGAAGCTGCCGATCGACCGCTACGTCTTCATGCTGAACGCGGTCGACGACGGCTACGGCGGGCTCGAGCACCGGCATTCCACGGCGCTCATCTGCAACCGCCGCGACCTGCCGCAGCGCGGCGAAAAGAAGAAGCAGCCCGAGGGCTACACCACGCTGATGGGCCTCATCAGCCACGAGTACTTCCACACCTGGAACGTCAAGCGGATGCGGCCGGCGGAGTTCGCCCACTACGACTACAGCCGCGAGAACTACACGCAGCTGCTGTGGTTCTTCGAGGGCTTCACGAGCTACTACGACGACCTGCTGCTGCGCCGCGCAGGACGCATCGATGACGCGGCCTACCTGCGCCTCCTCAACAAGACCATCAACCAGGTGCAGCAGACGCCGGGCCGGCTCGTGCAGCCTGTCGCCGACGCGAGCTTCGATGCCTGGGTCAAGTACTACCGCCAGGACGAGCAGACACCCAACAGCACGGTGAGCTACTACACCAAGGGCGCGCTGGTGGCGCTGTGCTTCGACCTCACGCTGCGCCACGAGGGCAAGGGCTCGCTCGACGACGTGATGCGCCACCTGTGGACGCACAGCGGCGGCGGGCCGATCAGCGAAGCGGACATAGCGGCCGCGCTCGAGGCCGTGAGCGGCCGCTCGTATGCGCAGGAACTCGCGCGCTGGGTTCATTCGACCGAGGAGCTGCCGCTCTCGCAATTGCTGCGCGCGCATGGCGTTGCCACGCTCGAAGATCCGTCGCAGCAGGCGCAGGTTCTGGGCGTGCGCGTGGCCGAAACCAATGGCAGCGTGCAGGTGAAGGTGGTGCTGCGCGGTGGTGCGGCCGAAAAGGCCGGGTTCTCCGCGAACGACGAGTGGATCGGCATCGAGCTGCCCGCCGTTGGCAAGAAGAAGTCTGTACAGGCCTGGCGCATCGCCAAGCTCGACGACCTCGCGCTGTACCTGGGCGACACGACGAAGTTCACAGCCATCGTCGCACGCGACCGCAAGCTGCTCCGTCTGCCGCTCACGCTGCCGCAAGGCGTGACCACCTGGCGCCTCTTCACGCACGACGCTGCCAAGGTCACCGGCTGGCTGGCGGACAGCTAGTCGACTTTTTCGGTCGTCGCGGGTTGCTGCCTAACGAACAGCATCGGCTGCGGCTCGCCCACCAGCACGCAGGGCTTGCCGGTACGTCGGCAATGGTCCTGCACGCGCCAGTAGGCGCCGTGGCTCACGCAGCCCGTCTGGCAGATCACGAGATCGGCGGCGCGCAGGCCGGCTTCGAGCGCGGGGTCGTCGGCATCGTCGCCGCCGTCGTGATACAGATAGCGCCCACCGGCGATTTCGACCAGCTGCCGCGCGAGCGACGGCGCCTCTTCCTCGCGGCCGACGCACAGCACGGCCTTCTCGCGCAGATCGGCGGGTGCTTCGGGCGTGGGCGGCATCTCGTGGCGCCGGCTGCCCGGCGACAGCAGGGCGTTCAGGCGCTTGGGCAGCGCGCCGCCGACGGCCGCTCGCGCCGCGAGCTCTTCGCGCACCATCGCAATGGCCGAGTCGCGCGCCACCAGCGCACCACGCAGGCGCACCACCTGCGCCTCGAGCCGTTCGACCAGCGCGGCCTGTTCGGCCAGCAGGCGCGAGCAGCGCTCCTGCACCCGGGCATACGCCCGCAGCAACACGGCATGTTCTTGAAGCGCGCCGCGATAAGTGCGCTCGAATCGGTGTGATAACTAGGCGCTGATTCGATTTCACGGGTTGCAACCGAATTACGCCCTGAGTGAATGGTACGAGCCTGGGCGTATCCTCGCCCCCATGCAACGAGTCATCCATCTGATCGAGGCCCTGCAGGGAGCGGGCATTCCCGTCCCGCCGTTCCCCTGCGTTGAGCCGGTGCCCGTCAACCCTGGCGCCCGGCCCGCCCTGGCAGAAAGTGAGATTCAGGCCAGAACGGATGCCTACGAGGCTCGCGTCGAGGCATGGCGCCAAGATGTCATCACGCTGCACCGACTCCATTTCCCACTGCGATGAGGGTGCCCATAATGTCCCATGGCCACACTTGTCGGACATGCATCCTGGGCTGAAAAGACCCTGGTCGACTGCGGCCGGTTCTACCCGGCCGACGTGAAGACCCCCGAAGCCAGGCTGCGCTACTACGCCTCGGTGTTCCCGCTGGTCGAGGTCGACAGCAGCTACTACGCCATCCCCACGCCGACCATGGCTCACAACTGGGCGGCACGCACTCCAGCGGGGTTCCGGTTCAACCTGAAGGCCTTCAGGTTCTTCACAGGGCATCAGACGGATGTGCAGGTGCTCCCCAAGGCGGTCAAGGAGATGCTGCCCGGCCGCAAACGCCTACTGTTCCGCGACAGCCCGTCTGAGGTACGTGAGGCGCTCTGGGAGGCGTTCGACCAGGCGCTGGAGCCGCTGCGCGCGAATGGCAAGTTGGGACTCATCCACTTTCAGTTCCCGCCCTCGGTTGTGCCATCGCCCAGGGTCACAGCCCACATAGAGCAATGCGTGCAGCGCCTGCCCCGGGACACGATCAGCATTGAATTCCGTCATCGCTCGTGGTGGGAAGACACCAAGCGCACGGTCGAGACCTTGGCCTGGCTGCGCGCCATGAACGTCGTTCACACGGTGGTCGACGGTCCACAAGGGGCCGACAACTCGGTGCCGGCGGTGTGGGAGGTGACCAATCGCGACTACGCCCTGCTGAGGCTGCATGGCCGGAATGCGGAGACCTATAACAAGGCGGTGGAATCCCCTGCGGAGCGCTTCTCCTACGAGTACGGCGATGGTGAGCTGAAGAGCCTGGTCGCCGAGTTCGTCCGGCTGAGTTACAAGGTGCGCCACGCCCACATGATCTTCAACAATTGCGACGAGGACCGTGGCATCCGAAACGGCGTTGCGGCGATGAAGATGCTGCTGACCTATGGGGATAAGCCCAAATACGGGGAGTGGGCGCCCAATGGAATGTTGCCGTCACTCGCCGTCGAGGAGGTCAACAGCGCTGCGGCGCGCCTGCCGCCTCCCGCCGCCGGCCAACCCGCCTTCCGGGAGGTGGAGGTCGACCTGGAGCGGTTCGGCCGCGTGCTGATCGCCTTCAAGCTGAACGAGGCCCGGCATCACAAGAGCAGCCACATGTTCTGGTCCGCCTGCTTCGCGCGCCCGATCTAACCCTCCAGCCCTATGCCAGCTTCGCCCTACGCCCCGCGCGGATGACCCTCAGCTCATCCCGCCTCTTCAAGGCGCTCGGGTGGTAGGTGGTGAAGTTCTCCATGTAGAGGCAGTCCGCCTCCTCCCAAAACGAAACGATCGCGTTCACGAGCTGCCGAAGGAGCGCGCGGTCGATCTCAAGGCCGTCAACCGTAGGAACAAAGCTCCATTCCGGAGGCGGTGGCACGTCGCTCCACGGTAGACGGCTTGGCCAAAGCTCGGGATGAGATTTGTACAGTTTTTCCAGTGAAGCGCCCTCGCCATGACGGCAGACGTTGCCCAGAAGATGAAGCAACGAGAGGTCGGGGTACTCGGCAAAGGCTGCAAGCGGAGCGCCGCGAAGCTCTTCAAACAATGCTTCCACTTCGGTCCACTTCGAAGCTTTCGCCCGCTCGAACGCGCCTGGTACTTTCAGGTCCTTCGCGCACGCCTGCAGATAGCTTCGCAGTTGTCGCTCCCAGAGGGATTGAATGGCAAGGCAGTAGCCCAGGCAAGTGGCGTGGTTCAGGAGATCACGGTCGAGCATCACGAAAGCCACGAGCAACTGGTCTTCCTCTTCGTTGAGCGCGGCCACTCGGGCTTCCAAAACATCGAGACCAGGCTCGACAACTTCGTCGAGTAGGCATTGCGCCGTTAAGCCGAACCTGGTTGCGACGATGTCGCCATAGCAGTTTTTCCAACGGATCTGTTGCGACATGGAACCTCCTTCGTGGAGGTCGAGTTTATTGCCGGCTAGAACAGACCCGCTGGCTCCGCCTCCCGGTCCCAGCTGTAGATGATCAGTTCCTGGCGCTCGGCCCGGTTCGCGCCCCCGCCCACGGTGTAGTCGATGGCCAGGCTCTCCATGCCGAAGCCCTCGAAGCACCGTCGGATGTCCGGGTGGTCGTTGAGGCTGATGATGGCCTTGCCCTTGATCTGGCGCAGCTTGGCCGCCATCAGCTCGTACTGGCTCCACTCGAAGGGCACGCCGTAGCCCTCGGTCTCCCAGTAAGGCGGGTCCATGTAGAACAGTGTGTGGGGCCGGTCGTAGCGGTCCAGGCAGGTCGCCCAGTCGAGCTGCTCGATGTACGCGCTGGCCAGGCGCAAATGGGCCGCGCTGAGGTTCTCCTTGATGCGCAGCAAGTTGATGGCTGGCGCGGTGGTGGCCGTGCCCCAGGTCTGGCCTTGGACGCGGCCGCCGAATGCCTGCTGCTGCAGGTAGAAGAAGCGCGCCGCCCGCTGAACGTCGGTCAGCACCTCGGGCGGCGTGTCCTGCGTCCACTTGAAGATCTGGCGACTCGACAGCGCGTACTTGAACTGCCGGACGAACTCCTCCAAGTGGTGTTTCACGACCCGGTAGAGGTTGACCAGGTCGCCGTTGACGTCGTTGATGACCTCGACCTCGGCCGGGTGGCGCAGGAAGTACAGGGCCGCGCCCCCAGCGAACACTTCCACGTAGCACGAATGCGGCGGGAAGCGGCCGAGCAGTAGGTCAGCCAGGCGGCGTTTGCCTCCCAGCCAGGGAATGATGGGTGACGATCGCATGAGGCACTCTTTCGGTTGAAAGGCGCTCAGGGCGCTCGGGTGTGGGGCGCGCGGCCCTCAGGGTGTTCATGGCCCCGCAGCGGGGGCACTTGATGACCAGGTGGGAGAAGACTCCCATGCCCAGCTTCCGGCGGCATGCGCCGCATCTGATTTCTTCCATTTGCAAGCCCGTTTCCGTATTTGGAATCTTTGGTAGGCTCGGTCCCGCTCTGTACAGGGTGGGCGGGCCTTGCCGGCTTGCAGGCTCGTTCTGCGTGTTGGGGCCTGGGGAGGTGTTACAGCACCCGACCAGGTCGCCCGTTCTTTTTTCGTCGGTGGCGCCCTCCTAGATCTCGATCTCGACCACGGGCAGATCCGGCGCTGGCCCGGTGATCACGCTGCCCTCGAAGAACACACGCGCGTCCAATGCGCTGGCCAGCGGGTTGCGCAGGCGCAGCTGGCCGCCGCCCTGCATGGCTACGGTGGCAGTCCCGTCGACGTGGATCGCGACCACCGTGCCAATGAAGACCGGGTCGCCCGCCAGCAGCTCCTGCAGGCGCAGGAAGAGATTGCCCGATGTCATGCCAAGTGCCTTTCCACGCGAACGGTCTGCCGCCACTCGATCTCGCCGCTGCGCAGCGTCATGGCGCGCACCATGCCGCGCCAGGCCTCGGCCGGCTCGTCGACGTGTAGCAGCTGATTCACGCGCAGCGCGCCTGGCAGCGTCCCGCCGGTCAGGATCGGCAGCGACACGGCCTGCTCGGCCTGGCGGCCGCCGGCACCGAGGATCGAGCGACCGCGCTCCCTGGCGGCGTCGGTGTGGGTGATCAGGTCGTCGGTCACCAGAGATGCCAGCAGGGCCCCAGCGGTCCCTGCACGCCGGACATGGCCGATAACGCCCTGAGTGGTGCCGCACACGTACACGGCCTCCCAGGCCGGCTCCTCGCGGATCTCCATGTCATCGGTCGTGATCGCCGCACTGGACACCGCCACGTCGGGCACTGTATCGACCGCGGACCACTCCCAGGGCATCAGCGGATACCTCGGTAGGAAAGACAGCTTGGCGTCGGTCGGGTGGCTCTGCAGCACCGCGCCCACCGACTCGGCGATGCGCACCGCGGCCGCGAGAGGTGTCCCGCGGAAGCTCCAAGCGCCCGCAGGCACCAGCCAGTCCGGGATCTGCCACTCGACGTCGACGCCAGTGAACTCCAGCGCCTGCAGCACCAGCTGCTGCGCGGTCGTGTCGCTTGCATTGAGCCAGGTCTGCGCCGGGAGCTTCGGACCGCCGACCAGGCCGGTGATGCTGCGGCCAGTGATCTGGACGAGGCGCTCGCCTGGCTCACGCGAGCGGCGAAAGCCTTCGACGGCGAAGACCCACGGCATGCCGTCGACGGTGATGCGGATCTGCTTGGGCGTGCTGGTTGGCTTGAGCTGGTCGAGCAGATGCAGCGGGCCGGTCGCGGACAGGCTCCAAACCGGGTTCCCCTCGTCGGCCGAGATCGACACGTCGAACAGCCTGACGGGCTCCAGCGTGGGCAGCAGGACTGCGAAGATCGAATGGGTGGTCATGTAGTACCTCAGGAGGGGAATGACCAGCGGCGCCGGTTGGCCGCTGTGCCGCTCGCAGATGAAAAGCAGGTTGTTGCCTGGTGCCCATGCCTCGGAGAAGACGAGGTCGTTGCTGGGCACGTAGCAGGGCTCCTTGGGCGGCTCGACCGGGTCGACTGGCTGGATGCCTGCAGGCGGCTTCATGCCTTGCTGGAACCGAGTGGCCCAGTCGCGGCCGAGATGCGTCCCGGGGCGGCTGGGGACGGCGATCCCTCTGCTCAAGGCCCGGCCGTCCTGCCACGAGATCGCCAGCTCGGGGCGAAGGTCACGGCTGCCGTCCTGCCACCTGCTGGCGACCAGCTCGACCTTCAGCGCAGTGCCCTGCTGAAACCGCACGTCGACTTGCGGCCGCGCGCCGCGCAGTGCATCACCGTGGCGCAGTACTGCGTCACGGCCGGCCTGGCGGATGCCCTGCTGGTAGCGCAGCACCGTAGGCACGACCATCGCCTGGGCGTTCTGATGCGATGGGCTGACGGACTGCCCGAGGTGGCGCCCCTGCTCCCAGTCGGCGTCAAGCGCGGCGCCGGCCTTCATGCCGACACGGTGCCGCAGCTCGATGTCGTTCTCCAGCGGCGCGGCTTCCTGCCAGCCCGAGCGCAGCGAACCGACCAGCGGCCGGCTGGCGCCGCTGACATAGGCCGCGCGCACGTCGACCACGGGCGGAGGAAACGTCGCGGCGATCGACATGGCCAGGGCGATGCCGGCATGGACAGCGACCGCCGGCGGCGGAAGCATCGCGAACACCGTGACCCTGGTGTCGCCGACGCCAGGGCCGTCGTCATCGCCGAAGACCAGGTCGTTGCTGGTGCCGGACGCGGGCCTGCTGAAGACGAGGTCGTTGTCGCTCACGGGCTACCCGATGGCGCTGGGACTCAGGGGTGCGCGGCCGCCAGCAATGAGGTTTACGTTGGGGAACTGGACCTCGCCGCCCCCGCCTTCGACGGAGACATCGGCGTCCATGGCCCAGGCGCCCGCGCCATTCTTGAAGCGCGCCCATTTGGCTGGGGTGCTCCCGTCCCCGACCAGGATCAGTTCGCCGGCCGGTTCATTGGCCAGGAGGTGCAGCAGCCCGTCGATCACCTCGCCGCAGGGCTTGGCCAGGACGACGACGACCATGGGCGCGCCGCCTGGAGGTGCGCCGCCGGGTGGCCTGTTCGTGCTGAAGACCTCGATCGTCGCGTGTCCTGGCCCGACGTCAAGGAAGTCGCGCCGGCCGACGTTGGCGGCGCCGACGAAGTCAAGGGAGATCGAGAGGCTCACGGCATCAGCTCCACGACGGCGTAATCCGCCGAGACCATCCGAAAGTTGCGGGTGTGGTCCAGGCTCATGACGATGTAATCCTGCAGCTCATCGATCCACTGGAAGTCGTAGGCCCCCGTGACCGGATCGCTCCACTGCTCGCGGATCGCCATGCTGTCGCGCAGCCGCAGAAGGCGCACGCGGCGATAGACCGGGGTGTTGCTCGGCGTCCCCTTGTTCTTGACGGTGCCTTTGACCCGGCCGATGCCCTGGCCGAGGTCGCCCAGTTGGTAGTTTTTTCGACTGACTCGGCCATCTCCGAACAGGCGCATCGCGACGGGCGTGCCGGTCCAGGCAAGCGAGTTCACTACCTTCAGTTCATCGAGACGCGCTGCGCTCAATGCCGCGGTGGCATAGCTGACCGAAGCCGAGATCTGGCGGGTGGTGCCAGCGGCTACCGTGTCCATAAGCGCACCAGATAGATTGACCGTGCCGTCCATGACGTACAGCGGGACGGGCGTGTCCCCCGCCGGCGCCGAGACGATCAACACGCAACCGGAATTGCCATTGAGGCGCATCGCGAAATCCGCGACGTTGATCGGGGTCGTTGTGCTCTGGTACTGCTGCACCCGGCCGCCAATGATCGTGGTTGTCCCTGCGCGCTGCAGTTTCAAGCCGACACTCTTCAAGTCGGCCTGCGGGTGAAAGGTGAACAGCACGTCTGGCCGATCCGTCAGCACATTCATTCGACTCACATTCGGGATCGTCGTGACGTTGAGCGCCGCGGTGTTGACCGGCGCTTTCTTGTAGAACCCGACGCCGCCTTCCGAGGACACCATCCCGACGATGACCGGAGAGCTGCCCATGGGCGATGCGGCGAAATTGACGGCCCACGAGCTGTCGTCAGCATCCATCGCATAGAGGGTGGCCGTGGGCGAGACGCCCAATTCAGCGGCCCAGTTGGCATAGGCCGTCGCAGGCGCTGTCGCCCCCGCCGCGGCCGTGTAGTCCACCGTAACCAGATTGCCCAGGTCAACCATTGCCATGTCTTAGCGCCACGGCCCGGTGACATCGATCGGAACCGCACCGAACACAGCAGTTGCGGTGGTGTCCAGCGTCGCTGACGAGGTCAGCATCAGCATGAACCTGCGGCCATCGGTCGCCGTGAACTTGTCGAAGTTGTTGAACGACCCTGCGAGTCGGTCTTGCGGGATGTGATAGACGCCCGGCACGAACGCACGGATGCCGGCAAATCCCACCTGGACGATCGCGCGCCGACTGAGCCGGATGGCTCCATCCACGCACTCGTTCGGAAAGGCACCGAGCGTCGAGTCTTGCCCCGAGGACAGCGAGCTGCTGCCAGTCATGGTCCGCGCATATTGAGCCACAGCGGAACCGAGGCCGGTGTGCGTTCGCGGCGAGAAGGTCTGGTTGTTGGTGCCGTCCCAGCGGCGATCAAAACTGCCGTCGATGCTGCTGGGGACGGTGCTCACCAGGCTGCAGTTCAAAAAGCAAGCATAGGGGTCGCCGCCCGGCTTTTGCGTGATCGGGTCTCCGAAGCCGCGAGTGACCGTGCCCAAGTAGCCTGCGTTGCTCGCGAAGGAGGCGGCACTTGTGAAGAAGAAGGCCTTGCTGTCTCCAGAGATCAGCCACTGCGTGGGCGCCGCGCTCGCCACCGAGCTTTTCGCCCAGTAGCCGCCTGCGGCGATCTGAGCGACGGACGGGAATGGGCCGACGCCGGTATCGACATCAGTCATTGATTCGTAGCCGACCACGCGAGCGAACGTGGTGCCACTGTCATCGATGCGCAGATAGCAGCCCGAACTGGTGGGATCTGCGCTCTTATAGACCGCCTTGTTGGGGCCGCTGTACACCTTGAGCCAACCGAGGGGCGCTATCTTGAAAGAGATCGAGCCCGAGGCAACACCGTCCGCGGCCGCGGTGCCAAACCTCACGACGCCGGGCCCGACCGCTGTCACCTTCTGCTCGCCGTTGAGCGCGGCGATGCTGCTGCCCGTCACCGTGATGACGGCGTCCGCTACAGCGCTGTGCTGTCCGCTGAACGCCAGCGTGGCCACGCCGCCGGCAACGGTGAGCGAGGTCGCGTTCTTCAGGTCGAACCCGTTGACCCCGCAAGCGTCGATCGCCGCGATGAGAGAGCCCGCAACCCCGTTGACGACGGGGGCCGCGAGCATGTTGCTGCCGAAGTGTTTGACGCTGGTGTCTACGATGGAAGTCATGGTTGTCCTGGTTCAGTTCATGGGCGGTTGATGTCGCCGCGGCCGAGCAGCGTGGCTTTGTCGTCCAGGACGGTGACCGCGCCTGGCTGGACAGTGCGGATGCCCCACACCGGGAACGGCGTGCCGATGGTGTTGATGCGGATGACGTTTGAGGGAATCCACCCCTCGCCGAAGCTGCGCGGATCGATCGTCATGTAGGGCGTGCCGGTGCCTGGGTTGATCGGCGCGATCGCGCTGACGATCGGGAAAGTGCCCAGCACACCTACGTGCTCGCCGATGACCTGGACCGTGCCCGAGGTGATGAATTTCAGAATCCACCGCTCTGTGAGCGCGCCACGGTTCTTGACCACGATCGGGAAGTCGATGTCGTTGAACTGGCCCACGGCGCCGTCGCCCACCACAGCATCGCTCCAGGTCGTGCCATTCCAGGCCAACTGGTCGAACACGAGCGAGACGCGCGCCTTTCGGTCCCCAGCCATGATGGCGCTGGAGACAATCGAGCCGGCCGGGTAGTCGTGGGTCAGGGGCTGGGCCAGTGCGATCTGCCCGTTGATCTGCACGTCGGTCACAAGCGCCATGTCCTCGATGCGGTCCTCGATGCGCACCGGCTGCGAGTAGCCCGAAACATCGGTGAAGGTCACCGTGCCCAGTTCCAGGTCGTGCGTGTACCCCGTGTTGATCGTCACGCCATTGGCGCCGATGACCTTCACGCGCGCCAGACGCTGCCGCCCGAGGTTGACGACGTCGCCATTGCCCACGGCGGCCGGCGCAGTGGTCTTCTTGTGGCCGAACACGACGGGCCCGCCTTTGCGATAGATCGGCACTCGGCCGTCCTGCGGAAGGCGCACCGGGTCGATGCCTAGCAGCGTGGCGTCGATCGGCAGGTAGCTGTAGGCCACTGCGTTAAACCGAATCGTCTCGGCGAACACAAACGCCGGCTTCCAGATCTGCCCCGCCACCACCTTGCTGGCGTCGTACCAGGCCTGGCTTTCGTTCCCCGCGGCCGCGACCATGGCGCCGAACTCGATGCCGACCACGCCCGTCTCGTACTCGACCTTCCCGCGCACGCCGGTGCCGGTGATCTTGCCGTCCAGGGCGGCCGTGACGTTGATCAGGCCGCCCAGCACCCTGGTGGCCAGGATCTGCAGCTGCCCCGGCCGCACGGGCGCCACAGGCACGCGAAAGGTGGCGCCCGAGACCGTGTTGTCGCCCGTCGACGTCAGCAAGGACGTGAGCGTGATGCCAGCGGGCTGACCAGGCACCCAGTTGGTGACCGTGGCCTCGCCGGTGGAATAGTTGACGGTGCCGGCTGCGGTGGCTGCGCCGGTGGCGACTTCGAGATCCGTGAACAGCGAGCCCAGCCGGTCGAAGTAGCGTTTGCCGCCCAGGAGAAAGTTGACGCTGCCCGGCACCAGTGCCTCGCCGAAGCGCGTGGTGAGGTCGAATTTGACGCCTTGGGTCGAGACGACCGATTGCAGCTGTGGCGCTGGCGTGCCGCCGACCTGGAAGCGTGCTTTCATCATCACGCCCGAGAGCGGCATGCGCCCGACCGCGAGGCCGTAGGTGGTGGTTTGGAGTTTGAATGCCATGTCGTTCTGCCTCAGGTGGCCAGCGTGTAGATGACCGGGGAATCGGGCTCGTTGTAGAAGCTCTGCAGGAGGCCCACGACGAAGCCGTCAGGCTGGAACGTGCCGATGCCCGTGGCGTAGTTGATGGTCCCGGCAACGCGGCCCAGCACGTCGACCAGGTTGCCGTTGCCGTCGTCGTGTGCCTTGTTCAAGCCGCCCACGCTGGTGACCACCTTGGTCCGGCCGTTGTCGACCTCGGGGAGCAGCGGCACGACGGGCCACTCCAGCTCGACGGTGCCGGGCGTGATGTTGGTGCGCCCGAGGTTGAAGGTCACCGTGCTGTCGCCGTTGCGCACCGGGTCTGGCAGGTCTACCGCCTTGACGTCATCCACGCCGATGGACGAATACGTGATGTCGAACTGCTGCGCGCCGGCGGGCAGGTTGTTGAGCACGAGTTGGCCGAGGCCAGTGTTGTAGTCGATGGTGCCGGTCGCATCTCCCGTGATCAGCCCCTTGCCGTTGTCGATCGCGGCGCGCGCGGTGCCGTCGTTCCAGGCGATCGAGAGCACACCAGGCCGAATCGGGAAATGCTCGAGCTGGAAGCGCAGCGCGGGCTTGTCCACCGCAAGGGCAGAACGGTCGATGTAGTTCGAGCGCATTCCCCAGGACAGCATCACCGAGCTGCCCACGTCAGGCAATGAGCCCAGGGTCACCAGGATGTCGCCCGTGGCGTAGTTGATGTTCCCGGCTCCGTTGGCCGCATCGGTGCCCTTGAGCTGGCCTGAGCCGTTGTCGCGCAAGTCATACCAGCGGCCCAGCGCCCGGAAGCTCACCTGCAACGCGCCAGGTGCCGGCGGCGGCACCACGGTGATGACGTAGTTCGAGGAACGCGATTCCGGAGTGACCGGGATCTGCCCCGTGTCGGCCACCACGAGCGGCGCGCCGGCCGCCTTGAACGCAACGGACTTGCTGCCCGTGTAAGGCGCGGTCACGCCCGTGAAGGACACCGTGCCACGGGGATAGTCCACCGTGCCGATCGCGCTGCCGCCGTCGAACAGTTGCCCGCCGGTGTCCGTCAGTGACGCGGTGCCGACAGTGATCACGAGGGTGCCTGGCGTGATGGCGTTGCCGACCGAAACCACCGTGGTGGAGTTGAAAGGCTGGGTCGTCGTGTAGACGATGGTGTTGTCTCCGGCCTGCTTGAGGGCCGTCGCCTGGCCGGCCGCATTGAGGCCCACCATCGGCGTCTCGGTCTGGGCCGAGGGCACGAGCTGGGTGAAGACGCTGGCGACCTTCGCCGTGAGGGAATTCAACGCTGCGGCCTCGGCCAGCTTCGCCGCGCCGTAGAAGACAGCCGCATTCGTCACGCGCGTCTCCCGGATCTTGGTGCCGGTCGTGGCTCGGGTGAAGAACTCGTTCGCGCTGCTGCCCGGCATGTCCTGGAGCAGTGGATTGCGCAGCTCGCAGGTGATGACGGCGCCGTCATAGGTCGTGCCGTTCGACCTGGTGTAGGTGCGAATGACCACCGAGGTGGAGATCACGCCGACGTACTGCAGGCGCTGGTTGGCCAACCCTTCGTTCCAGACCAGGACCAGCGTCTCATTGTTGTTTGGAATGCGCTCCGTGGGGCGCTGGAAGATCTGGATCGCCGACTGGTTGGCGATATGGTTCTCCAGGAGAAAGCCCGGCCACTCCGGGCCGGCGCCCAGGTAGGCCTCGATGCGCTGGCGCGCTTGGTCGCGGATGCTGAACACGTCGCCATCGCTGTAGAGCGTGACGCTTACGTTCGGATCGGCGGGTGGCTCTGCCACGATGATGTTGGCATCGAGGTAGGTGTCGACGGTGTCGGTTTGCACGGCCAGGAAGGCCTTGACGATGGCCACCGCACCAACGGTGCGATCGACCTCCGAGATGTCCGCAAACATGGCGTTGCTGACGCCGTCGAGGATTTCCACGCCTGTCGGTGGGCCACCGCCATCGGGCACGTCGTCCATCACCTTGGACGCGAGGAACTTGATGTCGCCTTGCGAGATTGGCACGGGTCACATCTCCAGAAAACGCAGCTCGACGCTGCAATAGGGGTCGTTGGGGTCCATCTCTTCGTAGGCGAAGACAGGCTCGCCGCGGACGGCGTTCTTGCCGTCTTCTCCCAGGTCAAAAATCACCTGGAAGATCGCGCCGCGCACGTTCAGCTCGAAGATCGGGTCGTTCTCAAGGGCGGCCCACGCCTGCAGGGCCTGCAGCACGCTGCGTAGCACCCACGAGCGCTTCTCGTTGCCGATCAAGGTGATGGGCCGGCCAGCCATGCGCTTGAAGCGGTCGATGACGAGCGCGCCGTCGATCGACCATTTCTTGGATTGGGCGATCGGCGACCAGTCGAGCTCGTCGGTCCAGATCAGGTCGTTGGGCAGCTGCAGCGGCGTGCCGCCGGCCAGGGAAAGGGTGACAGCCATCAGAACCTCCCGCTGTTGAGCTTGCCGCTGCTGAAGTCGCGCATGAGCTGTTCGCCCACGCGTGCGCCTTCCTCATCGGTCTTGATCGACACGCGCGGTCGACCAGGCGCGGTGATGCGGAGGTCAACGACGCGGGGTGGCGCTTCGACAGCAGACAGTCGGGCGATCTCCTGCTCGAAGCGCTTGCCCGTGGCCTGCCAGGCCTTGTCGTCGCGCTGTCCTTCCAGCGAGATGGCGCCAGGGTTGTGTCGCATGACGTCGGCGTTAACTTTTTGGTTCTGGCGGAGCGCGGCCACGACGGCCCGAAGGCTGCCAACGTCCTCAGCCGACAACGTGCCGGCTTCGAGCTTGTCGCGCAGCTCGAACATGAGACGGTTGTCGGTGGCGTTCTGACCGGACAGCTTTTGCTCCCGGGTGGTGCCGAGATCCGACTGCACGTTTTGGTTCGGGCCGATGACTCCAGCGCTCTGGCCGCGGCGGTCCTGGCGCGGGTCGAGGCCGATCTCCTCCGCCGTTGGCTGTTCATCCCCTCCGCGGCCTGAGCTGCGGCTACGTCCAATCGAATCGCCACTCGATCTGGTGCCGCCCGAGGAGCCCGACTGTGCGTGCTGACGCGCTCGGATGATCTCCCGCTCGGTGTTCGTCCACGAGGGAGCCACCCCCTTGTTGGCCTTCGTTGCAGCCTCGGCCGTTTTCTCGAAAGCGATGCGAAGTTGCTCTGCGGTTGCCATGCCGCTCTCTCGGAGCACGTCGTAGGCTTCCTTCGTGTTCTTGGCCACACGCTGCAGGTCTTCTTCGGTTTCCAAACCGAACTTTCGAAAGGCTTCGCCGACGCTTTGAATGCCCGCTTGTCCATCTTCCAGGACGCGTTTGAGTTCTGCGGCCTTGAGCGTTGCCTGTTCAAGAAAGCCGTCTGCCACCTTGTCGCCCAACTGGGCACGCACGCTCTCGATCTGTGCTCGCACGGCCTCGATGGCCTTCTGCGAGTCGGCCGTGTCGATGCTCTTGGCGATGCCAGCTCGTAGAGCCTGGCCGACATCGACACCCTGTTGCTTGAGGCGGCCGAGCGACCGGATGATTGCGTCCGTGTCGTTGATGGCGCTGCGAGACGCGGCGCTCATGCCGCCGGAGATGGTGTTGAAGTCGAGGCCGGTGCGCTTGATCGCTTCGCGGACGCCGGCATCGAGCATGGCGGCGAGCCGCTCTGCCTCGCGTGCCGAGCCCGAAAATGCGGCCCGCGCATTTGTCTCGAATACACCGAGATCCTGGCCCTTGAGTGCTTCGGCCCAGGCGGTCTGGAATTCGCCCGCGCTGATCTTCCCCTGCGAAACCAGTCGGTCCAGCACGGCGCCGGCGTCGGCAATGCCCTTCACCGTCTGGAGGTCGAAGTCCTTGCCGATCTTGCCGATCGCCTCGGCGGCGCTGTCGCCGTCCTTGCGCAGCTGGTCGAATTTGGCCGCGGTCACCGACGCTTCTTTGCTCAGGCCGAACTGGGCTTCCTGGATCGCCCGCAGCCTGTCTGCCTGGTCGAGCATCAAGGCAGAGCGGGCGCGCTGCGCTTCCTCCTGCAGCTTGGCCTGCTCCTCTGCCTTCTTGATGGCATCGCCGTAGCCCTGCCACTTGGCGACACCTTCGCCGAGCGTGGTGCCGACCGACTTCAGGACCGTCCAAGCGCCATAGGCGACCGTGGTCCAGATCGTCAGCCTGGAAGCGGCCGCCAGCACTCCGCCGGCGATCGCGCGGAAGCCACCGCCACCCGCAGCAGCTGCAGCAGTGCCGGCTTGGGTGGCCGCGGCCGCGCCTGCCGAGGCTGCACCGTAGCGGGTGACCTCGGCCGCCGCGATCGTTGCGGCACGGCCATGCGCTTGGGTCGCCACGGCGGCCTGGGTGCTCGCCGCCGCTTGCTGTGCCGCGGCGATCGCAGATTGCTTCGTCGCGGCCGATGCAAGGCCCTGCGAGACCGCATAGCCGGCCCAGATCGTGCCGGCGACGGCGGCGACCTTGACGACGGCTTCGAGGTTGTTGGCCAGACCGTTGATCGCTCCTGCGACGGTCGCGGTGATGCCCTTCGTCTTGTCCAGGTCGCCGAGGTACAGCGCCCACTTCGTGCGCAGGTTCTCGACGGCACGGCCCACGGTCGGCGGCAGGCTGGCGAACTCCGACTTGATCACCTCCGACTGGCTGCGCAGCGATCGCGTGACCGTCTCTGCCGTGAGCGCGCCGGCCTCGGCCATCTTGCGCAGCTCGCCCGTGGTGACGCCCAGGCCGTCTGCCAGCGCCTTGGCCAGGCGCGGCGCTTGTTCCATGACGGAGTTGAATTCGTCGCCACGCAGCACGCCCGACTGCAGGCCCTGAATCAGCTGCGTGATCGCCGCGTTGCTGGATTCCTGGCTGGCGCCGGACAGCTGCACCGCCTGGTTGATGGTCTCGGTGAGGCGCAGAGACGATGCGATCGCCACCTCTGTCGACTGGCCTGCGCTCTTGCCCGCCTCGGCAATGCGGCCGAACAGCATGCCGGTCTGGTCGAGGGCGCTGTGCGTGCGCAGCGCGACCTCGGTGACCTCGGCGAAGGACTTGGCGAACACCGGCCCTTCGCCGGTCACGAGCTTGATGCGCGCCTGCAGGTTGTTGAAGGCGTCGGCCGTGGCCAGCGCGTCCTTGGCCAGGCCGCTCACGAAGCCGCCGCCTACGGCAACCGTTGCGATCTGCTGGATGCGCTGCAGCTGGTCGCCGATCGAGCGCACGCCCTCTGCGGCCGAGGTGCTGGCCTGGCGCTGCGCCTGGGCCGACGCAACCGCCTGCTGGCCTGCACGCTGGTAGGCGGGCACGAGCTGGGCGACCTCCTCGCGGACCTGGCCGAGGGCGGCATCGAGATTGCGCTCCGCGGCCGTGAGCTGATCGGTCTGGATGCCCAAGCCCTGCAGCACGGTGCGGCCGGCTTCGAGCGCGCTGGTGTTCTCTTGGACTGCGGCGCGCATCGAAATGGCCGCGGTGCCGGCGGCGGTGTATTGCTTCGCGAGCGCGGTCTCTGCCTGGGCCGCGGCGGCCGCCTGGGTGGCCGCGTCCTTGACGGACTTTTCTTTCGCTTCCAGGTCGCGGCGCAGTTCGCGGACCGTGGCCTGCAGTGCGGCGCTGGATTCGCGGTATTCACCCGAGCGCCTGGCTGCGCCGGTGAACTGTTCGCCGAGCTGGGCCAGCGCCTTGCGCTGCTCATCGAGATCTCGCTGGGTGGACTGGGCCGCTTCACGTGCTGCAAGCTCGGCCGCGGCCAGGCGGTTGGCTTCAGCAGCTGCAGCGGGCAACGCCTGGGCGAGCTGCTCGACCTGGTGCTCGGCTTCGGCCAGCTCGATGGCCAATGCGCCCGACGAATTCGTCAGCTCGCGAACTGCGACGACAGCGTCCCGCTTCGCACCGAGTGCCTCGATCGCGGCCGCGGCCGCGTCAGCCTTGGCCTTGAACTCGCCGCCAAGCGAGTCGCCGAGCTTGACGACGGTCTGGGTGAGGTCCTGGACGCCATCCTTGCCTTCGGTTGCGGCCCGGACCTTGACGTCGACGATGTTGTCCATGCGAGTGGTCTTGAAGAAAAAAGCCCCACCAGTCCAGCGTTTCACCAAACGAGTGGGGCGAACGCGGCCGAAGCCGCGGGAGACAAACGGCTATCAGGTGAACTGGACGCGGTAGTAGCGGCTGATGCCGGTGCCGGACTTGGTGGGGTCCATGAGCAGCTCGCCCTCGACAGCGAGGCCCATGAAGTTGCCGCTGAGTAGCGCCAAGGTCTTGGCCACGCCCTGGCCGACGCGGTACAGGTCGACCACCACGGGCTTGCCCGAGTCGGCCTCGTTCAAGCCGCCGAAGGCGATCACCAGTTCGGGGTTGGCCGCGGTGAGCGCTTCGATCGTGGCGGTCGTTTTGCCCGTGTAGCTGATCAGGACGTCATCGGCGTCGGTCAGCGTGGTGCCAGGCAGGATGTAGATGCCTTCCTTGCGCACTTCGTAGTTGCCCGCGGCCGGGATCGTGGCCGCTGCCTTCTTGAACACCACCGCAGAGGGA
This sequence comes from Variovorax sp. RKNM96, assembly GCF_017161115.1. GTDB lineage: Bacteria > Pseudomonadota > Gammaproteobacteria > Burkholderiales > Burkholderiaceae_C > Variovorax. Next base: position 6,260,062 of record NZ_CP046508.1, read on the forward strand.
TCGAGATGCTTCAGGCGGATCAGGCCACCCTTGAAGGCCTTGTGCTGTTCGTCCACGACATCGGCGCCTTCGACCTCGGCCGCGGTGCCGAGCACAGCGCGGGCGAAGTTGACCAGGTTGAGGTCGGCCATGTTGATGGCCACGTTGGCCGAAGCGACCCGCCGGATCTGGGCGTGCGTGCCGCCCCCAAGGCGGGTGAAGTCCTGCTGCTTGAGGACGGTCTCGTCGTGCGTGACCGTCACGTCCAGGACGTTGCCGATCGGGGCCAGGGGTCCGGGGACGCCGTAGACCCCCGCGTAGACCTGGCCGACGTTGGACATCGGTTTGTAGATTTCTTGAATCAGTGCCATGGGAACTCCTCAGGGGGTAGTGGTTGCGTGAAAGTGGGTCTCGACCAGGAAGGCCAAGGGCAGGTACTGATAGCCGGCCTTGTAGCCAGGACCGGGGCCGGGGGTGAGGCGCAGCGGCGACGACGTGAGCGGAGCGCGGAAGCCCATCAACGCAGCGCCGACTTTGGCCATCAGCTGGCTGGCATCGCGCCTGGCTGCAGCGCCGGAGCGATTGCCTCCGACGTTGCGCGTGGCGGTCACCGCCAACCAGGTGTGATCGAGCTTTGCCAGGCGGCCATCGGATCGAGACTCCAGCACGCGGAAATTGCGGTAGATGACATGCACAGCCGGCACGGGCTGGTTTGCCTCGGCCACATCCGCGAGATCCGCGGCCGTGAGCACGTGCACTGCAGGCGACATGCCCGCGAGCTTCTCTTTCAGCCGCGCGACCAGGTGCGCTTCGACGGCCAGGTAGTCGTTTTCCGGCGCGACGTTCATTTGAAGTCCCGCGTGCTGTCGTCGGTGATCTGGCGCGGCGAGTAGCTGAAGTACACCTCCAGCCCCTCCTGCGCATCCGCGCCGACCAGGTCGCCTGCCGAGCCGCCCAGCGGGCACGCCAGCACGGCGCTGCCATCGGCGATCGCCTCCAGCTCCTTGAGCGCGGCCTTGTGGCGTAGGTAGACGACGTTCTCGGGGGCGACCTCGGAGAACAGGTAGAAGCGCGCGATGTCGCAGGCCAGCCGCACGAGCTGCGGCGGCATGGCGAGCACCGAAGGCCCGCCAGGTGTCGCCGAGGGCTCGATGCATCCGCGCAGCGGCAGGCGGTACACGCGGCCGATCCAGCCATCAATCACGGCCTTCGCATCGCCGAGCTTGACCTCGACCAGCGCCGCGTTGACGGCGACGTTGTCCGGATCGGTGAGCTGGATCAGCTCGGTCTCTCCGAAGCGGGAGACCATGTCGGCGACGGTGGCGTAGCTCATGACGATGGTGCTGCAGCGATCAGGCGGCCGGGTGCTGGTGCTTGACGACCTGGCACTCGACAAACTGGCCGGCGGCCGCGGCTGCGCCCAGCGCGCGGCCGCAGTGGTCGTCGGCCGTACCGACCGCTGCCTTGCCGGAGCCATCCGCCGCCGGCTTCAGGTAGGCGCCGAATGCGAAGGCTTCATTGGCCTCGATCAGACCGCTGTAGCTCGTGATGGCGCTGAAGGCCTGGCCGACATCGGCGGCGTGTTCGGTGATGCCCTGCGAGTCCTTGACGCCACCGGCGCTGGTGGCGTGGCCACCGTCATAGGCAGCGAAGCGCGCTGCCGACACTGCGGCCGTGGCCACGATGGTGATGGCGGACAGCTTGCTGAACTGCCGGCCCGTGTTGTTCTGCGATGCCATGAGGTTGGGCTCCTGGTGTTGGTTGGTATGAAAAGGCGTTCGTTACGACGGGTGAAACGGCGTTACCGCTTGCCAGGCTTGGCCGCGTTCTTGACCGCGGGCGTGGTCTTCGCCGCGGCGGTGCCGGCGGAGGTGCGCGGCGCCTGGCTCACCGGCGGCAAAGCGGTGCCAGTGCCATCACCGTGGATGGTCGTGCTCAAGGTCCCGATGTCGCCCGTGTTGGCGCTGCCGCCCGCACCGGTACCGGCGCCCGCATCGAATACGTCGACGGCTTTGCGGGAGTCGGCCTCGGCCTGGACACGCAGACGCGCCGCCTGGAACTCCTCGTCACCCTTGCGCTGCTCGGATGCGCTGGCCCGGGCCGCGTTGCTTTCGGCTGTTTTGTCCTTGATCGACTTGGAAGCGATCAGCGCTTCCTCGTCGTGCTCGGGCAACTCCGGCAGCTGCTCGCCAGGTTTGAAGTTGCGGCGCTCGCCGTTGACGATCAACGCGACGTTGACCAGTGCGATCTTGCTCATGCTCTTTCCTTCTCGATGGATAGGTGGTTCCCTGCTCAACCTCGGGCGGCGGCACAGCCAGTGCTGACCGCCGCCCGAGGGGCGACGCTTCGCGGGCGGGGAGTTATTTCGGGTTCTGGAAGAGGAAGCCGGCGGTGTTGTAGGCGACGTTCGCGCGGCGCTCGTAGGTGGCGCCGTAGATCCAGCTCTTGAGGCCGGCCTCGTAGTACGGCGTCTCCGAGAACGGATGGCCTTCGAGCACGTTGGTGAAGCCGAAGCCGGGCTCGGCCAGGCTGACTTCGGACGTGCCGTTGCCGCCGATCTTCGGCACGTAGGCCAGGATGGCGTTGTTGCCCCACACGTCCTGGCCCACGTCGCTGCCATCCTTCCAGACGGCGTCGCCGACCACGATCTCTTCGACCTTCAGGATGACCTTCAGCTGTTCCAGCGTCGCGGGACCCATCTGCGTGGAAGGCAGGTAGCTCTTGACCTCGGCGTTGGTGATGAGTGCCTGCTCCGAGTCGGCCGACAGCGTGAGCTTGTTCGGTCGCTTGCCGATCTTCTTGCGGATGATGTTCGAGCCCGCGAGGATGTCGGTGACCGGGGTGCCGCTCACTGCGCTCCACTTCGTGCCGGCCGCCAGCGCCTGCACATGGCCGGACGCATAGCTGGCCGGATCGGTGGCCAGGCCGGCGACTTCCAGCTCGTAGTCTAAGCCGAGGATGTCGTTGGCCGTCGACATGGCGATCTTCGAGACGTCGAGGTAGTTGCCCACGTTGAGCTTGCGGCTCTCGTCGGCTTCGCGCAGCAGCTCGCGCGGCATCGGCACTTCGACCGAGTACTGGTCGACCGTGTAGGTCTTGCCTTCGTACTTGATCTCCACGCGCTTGGTCTGCGTGCCGGGTGCGCGGCGCAGGTTGTAGCGGCGGAAGCGTTCGTCGCCGAGCTGGGCAAGGGTGATGCCATTCAGCGCCTGGGGCAGGCGCGGAAAGAGCTTCTCGGCGACATAGGTTCCCTGACCCATGCCGAGCAGCAGGCTGGACAGGATCGGGTTCTGCTTGAGACGGATCTCGGCAAGGGTCATCATGGCAATTGGTTCCTAACGGTGTTGATGAACGGGTGCGGCTGGTGGGTGGCTGGCTGGCTCAGCTCGTGAACGAGGTGACGTGCGACACCGCCTCGGAGTAGCTGACCTTCTTCTCGCGCATGTAGGCCTGGGCGGCCTTGTCGATCTCGGCGTCGGACTTGCCCTTGGCGCCGCCGGCTTCCGCGCCTTCACCGCCACCACCAGGTGCGAACTCGCCGAAGCTCACCACCGGCTTGGCGTCGGCGATCAGGCTTTGCAGCCACTGCAGCGGCGCGACCTTGCGCGTGGCGTCGCCTTCGGAGAACGACACCGCCTCGGCGTCGGCCAGCGCCGCCTGCGTGGCCACGGCCATGTCCTTGTCTTTCGGCAGCAGCTTGCCGGCCTTGATCTGGGTTTCCGCGAACGAGACATAGCTCGCCTTGCGGTCCGCCTTCTGCTGCTCGGCAAAGCTGGTGACCTGGGTCTTCGCTTCGTCGCGCTCGCGCTCGGCCTTCTCGCGTGCGGTCTTCAGTTCGTCGCGTTCGCGTTGGACCGCGTCGAGCTTGTCCTGCAATTCCTTGCTCATGTCGTCTTGCTCCTGGGAGGGTTGGTTGGTTGAGGGAGTGGCTTCGGAAAACTGGACGAGCCCAGCGGCCTCGCCCTCGGAAAACTGGATGTCGGCCAGGCCGGCGATCGCGGGCGGCTGCGCGCCGAGGTTGGCAACGTGGCGCAAGTACCAAGCACCAGACACGGGGTTGTTGGGGTGGCCCGGCGGATAGAAGCTCGCGCTGCGCTTCTTGAAGCGGCCGGCGCGCACCATCTCAGCGAACTGCGGCTCTACCTGGTGCGTGTCCATCAGCAGGCGACCGGACTCCGCGCGCAGCCCCTTCACCCAGCCATAGGCCGGGAGGTTGTGTTCTGGGTGGCCCACGGTCAGCGGGGCTTCGCGCTTTGCCGGGTCGTAGACCGCGGCCATGCGCTGCACGTCGGCCTCGCTGAATTCGTGCGTGGTGCCGCTGTCGTCGGTGTGGCGCCCTGCGCGGAAGATCTCGACGCCTTCGGGCAGTGCTACGGTGGGTGCTGGTTTGGGCATGCCCCGCAGTCTCGGGATTACCCGAGAGCGAATCTATGCACCGAGGTCAAAACTTATCTGGGGGTCTGGTGGCCATTTCGACCAGGTCGCGCGCCGAACGTTGAAAGTGCGGTCGGCATCTCGATACCGCCTTCCTCTGTAAAACGTTTAGAAGGCTTTACGGCGGGCCTCAATCGAGGCCAAGCTACATCCGAAGCCACCCGACCCCGCAAAACGCGCCTGAGGGCCGCATTTGAGGGCTTGGCGCGGCATCGGCGCTATGCCCCAACGATGTAGGTTCCGACGATGTCCACGATGTTCGCGCGATCGGCATCCGAGAAGCCAGCGAACTCGCGAGCGGGGATGTCGCCCCACAGGTGCGGAAAGGCTTCGCGAGTGCCGCCGTAGTTGAACATCGCGCCGTAGACCATGGGGCTGCCGATCGAGACCGTGTCCTGTCCTTCGAGCTGGTAGTTGATCGTCGTCTGCAGCGCCTTCGTCTCGCCGGTGCCGGGCTTCTTCGATGCGGCGCGCGCGGCGCCGCGCTTGCTCAACGTGCCGTCCTTCTTGTGGCTGTTCTTGAACAGCCCGAGATACATCGCCACGGTGACGTCGGAGTTGGGTGCCCAGGGTGTGCCGTCCGGCGCCTTCGCGTCGGCGAAGTGCCGCTTCATACTCTCGGTCATGTCCTCGCCGATCTCGGCGAGCGCGGGCTGCATGTTGTCCATGCGCTGCATAACGCCGCCCAGGATCGAGAGCACACCCTGCGCGTTGACCGACGACTCGATCATGGCCGTGCCCTCGGTGCCGCGAGATCCTGCGACAGCGCGCGTGCGATCGCGGACGGATAGGTGATGAGCTTGCCCTGCACCATCTGCTGCAGCGACGTGTCGGAGTCGGCACCAGGCGCATAGGCCCAGCCGCGGTCGATGCCTACCGGCGCGCCGGTCTTCGGGTCGATGTCGTCCCAACCGTCCGGCGGCTCGGTGGGCGCTCCATCGGCCGGCGCGCGTACTGCCACGACGCGGCACTGGCATCCCCAGCCGTTGGGACCGAAGTGTGTCTGCCAGAACGGATGGTCGTAGGGCAGCGTCAACCCGTTCCAGGCCAGGTGCATCGGCCGCGGGTGCAGCACGCCATCGGCATGCAGGTAGCACCAAAACCGGCGCACCGCGAGCAGGCCTGGCTGCAGGAGCTGGGCGCGTCGTCCGGCCGAGTAGCTGGTGCTGACGTTGGCGCTGTAGATCGTGCGGGTGCGCCAGGCTTCGCCGGCCTTCGTGCCTTCGCCGGTCCAACCTGTCCAGCCCGAGCGCGCCACGGCCTGGGCGAAGTCGCGGCGGAACTCGCCGATGCTCGCACCGCCCACCGCCTTGTCGACGGCCTGGAACAAGTCCGAGAGCAGATCCGCCTTCTGTGCGCCGGCCACGATGAAGGCGCGGTCGTGGGCGCCTTGCCAGATGTCGTCCCAGCGCTCCGTGGGCAGCGCGAGCTTGGCGCGGAAGAAGTCGATCTGCTCCTGGAAGCGCTGACGCGCCGCCTTGAGCGCGACCGAGAGAGAGTCCGCCATCAGCTGACTCCCTCGGGGTGGAGCGTCGTCTCGACGGCGACCGCGTCCATTCCGGCCAGCTCGGCCGCGGCGAACGCGAGGGCCATCAACTCCACCAGCTCGGCGCCAGGCAGATCACCGTAGGCGGCGAGAAGCCGATCGCGCAGTTGGTCCGGGCTGTCCGCGCCATCGACCATGGCGCGGACGCGCTCCATCCAGTCGCGCAGCACCAGGTCGCCGCCATCGCCGAGGATGCGCGCAATGCGATCCGCCCACCCGCCGGGTTCGGCGAAGTTGGCGGCGGACGTGGCCGGAGCTTCGTCGTTCGCAGCAGCTGCAAGCGCGCCCTGGCCAGCGAGCCGCGGTAGACCTGGCAGGACCGGTGCCGCGGCCTTCTTCTCCCAGCCCTCGCCGTACTTCGCCCGCACGGCGTCGACGGACAGCTCAAAGCCCATCTCCGTCACGTTCTTGTCCACCTCGCTCTCGGCCTTGCGGTCGTCGTCGTCCTTGACCTTGCGATAGACCTGGCAGCGTTGCAGGCCGTTGTAGTCGCAGATCCAGGCGAGCAGCGTTTCGTTGACCGTCTCGCTCAGGAGGTCGCTGTCGGCCTGGGTGAGGTCTTCGCGCACGTCTTGGCGCTCTTTGCTGGCGGCAGCCATGGCGCCGCCACCCTTCGAGCGCGACTCCTGGCCAGTGAGAACGGCAGCGATCCAGTCGTCCATGTACTCGCACAGCGCCTGCTGCGTCGTGACGTTGCCGTTGAGCTTGGATTCGAGGAGCGCGATCTCCATGCCTTCGGGCGTCATCACGAAACCGTCGCTGTTGAAGGCGCGCAGCGCATCGGCCAACGTGCCTTTCTCCTTCGGGCCGGCCGTGCGCGGATATTTGCCATGCAGGGTGGGCGAGCCGAAGCGGTCGCAGAGCTTGTTCCAAGCCACGATGCCCTTGCGCTTGAAGAACACCGGCCAGTAGAGCTGAAGGCCCAGGCCCGTGCCGTAGGGGTTGTCGTCCTCGGGGTTCACGCGGTGGACGATGAACTTGCGGTCGGGCACTGGCACGCCGGTGAGCATGTTGTCGCGCTTGAGCATGCGCAGCCGCGGCGGCTCGTTCTCGTCTTCCTGGACATAGATGAAGCGGCGCTGCGCTCGTTTGACGATCCGCTTCGGCACCACCATGCCATCGCGGATGGTCCAGACGATCTCGGCAACTGCATAGCCGGCCAGCAGGGCTTCCAGCAGCTCGGAGCAGACCCGGTCGAACGCCGATTCCTTCAGGATCGAGGTCAGCGTCTCGGCGTCCTTCGTGGCGTTGGGCGCGTCGGCATCGACCGGCTCGACCTGCCAGGGCTTGCCGATGAGCGCGAGCTGGCGCTTTTGCAGACCGTCGAAGACCTTGCCGTCTCGCTTCAGTTCACGGTAGAGCTGGACGTTGCCCTGTCCGCGTTCGAGCAGCAGCGGGTCGTTGGTCCGCAGCACGCCCATATAGGCGATCTCGAAGGGGTCCTGCAGCCGGTTGGCGAACTCGGTATCGAACTCGGGTGCAGCAAGCGCTGGCGCCGTCGCGGTGTTTCGGGTGGGACGGGTGCGTTTAGCCATAGAGGAAGTCCTGTGCGTCGCTGACGCTCTCGCGCGGGCCGCTGCTGGTGAATTCGATCGGTGTGATGTCGAGCTGCGTTGCCGCGTGGGCGTAGACGCAGGCCATCGCGCCGTCGCCGTGGCGATCGCCGGATGTCTTGCCTTCCGGCAGGCGGGCAACGCCGCGCACCAACTTGATGGCGCGATGGTCCTGCAGCAGGTCGTCGTGCTCGGGAATGGTGATGGTCCCGTCCTCGAAGGCGGCCTTGTACGGCGGCATGTGATCGCGGTACCAGGCCTCGGTTGCCATCAGGCGCTCGACCACCGAGCCGTATTTGTCGAATGCGGCCTCGCCGATGTAGCTGCCGTTGCCGCGGCTGTCGATCACCATGCCCGACAGGCGGGGCAACACATCGGCGATCGCGTACAGCACCTGCAGCTGCTGGTTGTAGGGGACGTTCTTCAGTTCGACCAAGAACGGAATGCGGACATGCAGGTTGCTCGCGATCTCGGCGGGCGCGATGACCGAGAGGTCGCCGGTGCGCGCGAAGTCCATGCCGAGCGCATGCCGCAGCTCGGGATTGAACTCAAGGAGCGGCAGTAGCTCGTCCTTGATCCAGTCCGCCATGAGCCGCGCGCGCAGCTCCGGGCTGGAGTTGTTGAATTCGCGTGTGCCGTTAAAGCGCAACACCGGCGCCGGACGCATGCACGCTTCGATCTGGGTTCGCGTGAGCCAGGCACCACCGCCCTGTGCGGGGATGCAGAACAGTTCTTCATCCTCGTTCGGCTTGTAGCGCTTGATCATCGCGCGGCGCCACTCGGCCTCCCGCTCGGGCGACCACTCTTGGCCGGTGACCGCGCAGATCTTCCGGTAGAGGCCGTCGTGCAGCGCATCGTCCAACGTGACGCGGTGCAGGCTGTAGTCGAACTTCCCGGCGCGCACGTCGTTCACCAGCTCGTTAAACGGGTTGTCGTCGCCGTTGTGCGTGCTGATGATGCGGATCTGCCCGCCCCACATCGTCATGGCCATCGCGGCCTTGAGCAGCCCCTGGATGTCGTCCACGAAGCCCGCTTCGTCGACCACAAGCCGCTCGCCCGGCCGCCCCTTCGAGCGCAGGTTGCGCGGGTTGCTGGTGAAAGCCTGGATCTGGTGGCCGCTGTCGAACTTGATCGTGTAGGTCAGGATCTGCTTGTCCTCGACCTCCAGCACGGACTCCTCGATGTGACTCGCCGCGGCATTGAAGGCCCGCGCCCAGGTGGCGCAGTCCTGAATGAACCCCTGCGTCATCTCCTTGTTGTAGGAGATGTAGTAGACGTTCGCGCCCTCGGCGCTGGCGGCATAGAGCACGTTGTCGGCCGCCTCCGCATAGCTCAAGCCGATGCGGCGCGACTTCTCGATGATCTTCACGGGCGAGGTGTCGGAGATCCACTTGACCTGGTAGGCCATCAGGATCGCCGCGGCCTGCGCGGTCTGGGTGCGCTGCACGTCGAGCTGGGTCACAGTGCCCCCAGGATGGCCGCACGCAAGGCTTCCACGCCTGTCTTGGACAGCCCCTGCTGCTTTGCGGTCTCGGTGGCCTGCTGGGCGGCATCCGCAAATGCCTTCTTTCGGGCGGCCTCCGCGACCTCGGCCTGGAACTTCTTGAGGTTCACGCTGCTGCGCGTCAGCGTGGCAATGTTCTTCGCCGCGGCACTGAGCATGCCCACGCGCTCGCCCGCGTCAATGTCGGGATCGTCGGCCTCCTGCAGGTTGAGGATGGCCTCGAACAGTTCGGTCTGCACCAACGCAGTCAGCGCCTCGCTACGCGCATCCTGGCTGTCGCCGGCATGCTCGCTGATCATTCGGGCGGCTTCCGTGCTCGCCTTGATGGCGGCCAGCCGCCTGTCCAGCTTCGAGCCGTAGCGATGCAGCGCCGAGCGGCTCGGCAGGCCACCCGCCTTGGCTTCTGCCGGGAAGCGCTGCTGCAGGTCGGCGATCAGTTCATCCAGGGTCTGCGCGCCCGTGGCGAGCATGGCCTCGATGTACGACTTGGTCTCCGGCGCCAGGCGGTGGATGGTGCTCTTGCGGCCCATGGCTTACCAGTACTTCGCCGGGCGCGCGATGCCAGGCTCGCAGTCGACCGAGTACTCGGCGACGTCGGTGCCGAAGCGTGTGAGGTCGGCAAACCACGGCCCGCTTGGGTCCTTGCGGATCTTGACCAGGTCGCGATTCGCCAGATAGTCGATCTCGCGCCGCAGCTCCAGCGGGGTCGCGTCCGGATAGATGGAATTGGCGGCCGACAGGACAACGCTCTCGTGCGCGCCGATCGGGCGTGCGTTGTTGAGCGCCAGCAAGATGAGCCAGCGCAGGCCCTCGCGCCGCAACTTGGCGGAGTCGATGTGGTTCATTGGGTCCCTCCCAGCATTGAGCGCAGCTGCGCGTTTTCGATTCGCCCGGCCAAGCCGTCGAGCTTGGCCTCGATCACGGTCTGGCCGCGGATGTAGTCGTCCCGCATGACGTAGCGCAGCGGCAGGTCCGCCTGGAACTTGAGGAACTCGCGCTCCACGCGTTGCCACTGGATGGTCTCGTCGCGATTGACCTGCTCGATGCCATCAAGCCGCGAGGCGAGTTGCACCTGGGCCTCGGCGCGCGTCTTCTCCTGGCTGGCGAATCGCTCGTCCAGGTTCTTTCCGATCAAGCGCAGGATGAGCGCTGCGCCGCCGGCGCAAAAGCCGAAGAACGAAACAAGCAAACCGATGAGCTGCCAGAGGTCGGCTTGCAACGTCACTGCTGGCCTCCGTCGAGGTAGTCGAGCAGGTCGACCAGGCGGCCGGCACAGATGCCGTAGAGGTCGTAGAGGTCTTTGAGCGTGATGAGCACGGGATCTACCTCACGGCCTGTCGGCGGTTGGGTTGGCGCTGGGCAGCGCGACGTGTATTCCGCTGGCAGCGGCTTCTGCAGCCCGGGCGTGGGCCTGGGCGAGCTGGCGCATGCTGTCAGCAGGAAACAGGCAGCCAGCGCGATCGCCAGCGGTCGGTGTGAGGCCATCTTTGAACTCCTGGGTTGACTTGGCATCGGCGCTCTGGCGTTTCGCGAGCGCCTGGCGCATGCCGCGGCTGACCTGCGCCGCCGCGTCGATGAGGCCTTGGTGGGAGCTGATCAGGTTGGTGAGCTGGCCCACCGTCTTCGCATCGTTCTTGGCGGTCGCTTCCGCAACGCCATCGGCGTGCCCGACATACAAGCCGCCGCCCGCGCTGGCCACCGAGGCAAGCACGAGGGCGAGCAGCCAGTAGGCGGCGCTCAAAGGGCACCTCCCCAGGCGATGTAGCGTGGCTGCAGGTCGACCAGGATGCGTCGGGGGTAGCCGAGGTTCTCGGCGCAGTGGCTGCGATGACGCTTTGCGCTGCCGCAGGCAGCATCGACCGCCGCCCGATCCGGGCCTGCAGCGTTGCGCGCCTCGGCCTGCCAGTGGCCCAAGCCGCCGTTGTACCCACGCAGCGCCACCCACATGCGATCGCGCTGGCCGTAGGTCTTGGGCGTTCGCTCGAAAAGGTACAGGTCGTATGTCACCAGCGCACGCATCGCCCACGACGGATTGAAAGGCTGGTTGGCCTTCAGCGCGGGGTCCACGCCTGCGATCCACTGCGAGGTCCCAGGCATGAACTGCGCGAGCCCGGCCGCACCGACCTGTGACACGGCGCCAGGTCGCCAGCCGGACTCCTGGTGGATCTGCGCAGCGAAGGTGGCCACGGGCGCCTCCAGGCCCCACACCGCCCGCGCCGTGCGCGTCAGCTCAGCGCGGTAGCCATTGGCCGCCTGCGGCACCTGGGCGCGGGCCGAGCTGGGCCAGGCCAGCCAGGTGATGAACAGCGCCAGCATGAACGCCCAGACCACCAGCTTGGCGTTGCGCCGCCACCGGGCAACCCGAGCGAGATCCCGCTCGAATGCTTCGTCTCGGGCGTACATCACAGGCCCAGGGCGATGCCGACGATCACGACGCCGACCAGGACGGCGCGCCGCAGCATGGCGAGTGAGTAGACGGTCTCGTAGCCCTTCACCACGCGGTAGTCGGCGCCGAACTCGGGCTCGTCGGTGCCGAGCCGCCAATCGCGCTCCAGGAAGCCGTCAGGGCGTGCGTAGGGAAACAGCGCGCGGTCCAGCCAGTAGCCCATGACGACGGCCAGCGCGACCAGCGCGGCCTTGTAGAGCACGACCGGAAGCTGGACCGGCGAAATGACGGCGATGAGGGCCAGCAGCACGACGGCCGCGGCGAGCCAAAGGGAGTTGCGCGGCGCGCGCAACCAGACGGGGATCGAATCGGACAGTTTCACGTTGCGCTCCAGTGGGGGACATAGACCAGGGAGCGGTCAGTGTCTCGACGCAGCGGCGCGCAGTCTTATGACGGGGGTCAATATCTCGTAGAGCTTTCGGCCGGCACGATGGCCCGCCCGAATCCCCGGGCTACACCGAAGAAGGTTCCATGACGGACATCAGCAAGCACCCCATCCTGCGCGAGATCAGCACGGTGGTCTCAGCGATCGAATCCTGCGGCGCATCGCCGCAGCTCACCAGCGCGGTCGTCCTGGCGAGCAACCTCTACAAGTCGGCCGAAGCATTGATCGACGGCAAGGTCGAAACCAAGGATCTGCATCCGCTCGCGCGGCAACTCACGCCCGCCGACATCGATGGCGCGATCGTTGGCCGGCGGTTTCATAAGCTGCCAGAGACGGCGATCACGATCTGCGAACTGACGCTGCGCAACGGCGCGAAGGTGCTGGGCCACAACTACGGCAGCATCGATCCGACGAAGCAGGACTGGGCGCAGGGCGAAGCCGCAGCATTCGCGCTGGCGCGTGAGAAGGTTTGGGAACTGGAGGGTTACCTCCTGCGGGAGCGGCTCCATGCTGCACGCTGATCCGTACTGGCTGGTGATGCGGGCCGGCCGCGAGCCCGCTCTGGCTTCAACCGCGCATCACACGACGCCAGGCGCTGCGAGCACCGAGGCCGAGCGTTTGGCAAAGGCCTACCCGGGCGTTCCGTTCGTCGTGCTGGAAACCGTCAGCGCCCACCGGGCCGTGGACATGGAGGTTGTGAACCTGCGGCCCGAGCATGGTGTCCCCTTCTAGTTGGTGCTGCCCTTGCCGCCCATTCCGCCTCGACCGGGCGGTGCGACGTCGTCAAAAGCGAGCACCCGAGTTCCGACACTCCAAGGAGTCATTTCTCGCACTGCGTCGCCAATGCCAACCGAGTTTGGATCATTGAAATGTCGGAGGCGAAAGAGCATCTGACCCCGGGCGCCAATGCCACGCTGGACTAAGGGGTCATCGACCGTCAGGGCGATGATCTCGTTGTCCCCTAGTCCCGTCTTCTTTGCAAGCGTGCCCAGGGTTGTCCACTCGAATTCCGCAGCAGCGATCACCTGCCGGACCTGTAAGCGCTTCTCTTCATTCGTCCTCCACGATTGGGATAGAGGACCGTCCTGATTCGGCTCGTCCGGCTTCGTGTCTTGCTGCGGTGCCGGTGCCGGTGCCGGCGCCGGTGCTGGCGATGGAGGCACTGACGGATCGGCCGCTGTCTTCTTTTCGATCTGCTCCACCAGCTCTGCCCCAAGCTTCTCAAGTCGCTCTTTGAGTTCCTTTAGAGCCTGGTGATCTAACCTAATCTCGCCCATCCTCTTGTTCAGGTCGTCGCGCGCGTCCTGCATCGCCTTTCGGGTCTGAGCAACATCCCAGCCAAAGAAACCCACCGCGATGAAGGCGAAGATGGCAAGAAATATCCCGGCTACCCACGCTCCCGCCTTTACGAAGGTGATCAAGTCTTGATCGAGCGACAGCGTGACCTGGTTGGAAGCGGCAGGGACCACTGATTGCGCCGATGCCGCCGCCGTTGCAACAAGTGCCAGCACAAAGATGCATCGCGCGCAGGGAAGCACAAACGGTCGGATGTGCTTCATTGGGGGCAGGCGCTCTTGCCTTCGTTGAACGCCACCATATGCTTTGCGGCTTCGTCGAAGTCGATCCTTGCCAGGGTGTCCCCGATCTTCAACTCGTTGCGCATGAACACCATAAATCCTTTGATGGTGCTGTTCATGCTGCTCACGAGATTGGCCTTTGCACCATCCATGCAAGGAGGGAGAGTCAGTCTCTCTGCGTCGCGTCTGATGTCTTGAAGAAGCGCTACCGGGGTGCTAAGGGAAATGCGGCTGGTGCTGGAGGCGATCTTCACAGCATCGTCCCACCGGACGAGCAGATCATCCATCGACTTCTGCGCAGCGACCAGCGAGTCCTGCTGTCGCTTCCCCTCTGCAAGCCGCTTCTCAAGCTCAGCTCGTTCGGCTTCTTTACGCTGGTCCTTCTGCAGTTGCTCGGCAGCTGCTTGCTGGGCTCGCTTGCTTTCCTCTCGATAGAGGCTATAGCGCCAGGCGCCAATCGCAGCGCCGGCCAGCACGAGCATCAGCACCCACACCATAAAGCCGCGTTGTTTGTTCGATCTCGATCCACTCATCTGCGCAACCTTTTTCTTCTCGTTAGAACAGCCTCAAGACCATCAATGTTCGCCTGAGCCTGCATGACCGCAATGCCCTCCGTCCGCCGGATGCGATACATCCAGATCGCCATAGGCCCTCCCGTGCATAGCAAACCGACTGGAAGCCACCACTCCACCGCCCGCGCTACGCCTAGAGGTCCGGATGAAGCGACGGTCGAAGCAAGCATTGCGACTGAGCCCAGCAGCAGCACCGCAATGATCAGACAGGGAATGTTGAACCAGTAGCGCCTCCAAGCGCGCCAGAACTCGGCACGCTCCTCTCGAAGGTATCCCCTCAGTTCCTCGGTCGGCAGCTCCCACCACGGCGTGACCGGCACGCCCTCCGCCGGGAATCCCGATGACCAGTAATGGTTGTGAAGATGAAAGTCTCCAGCAGCGACCTGGCCAGCGTCACCGTGGATCTCTACGCGACCTCCTCGATTCATTCGCCTCCTGGTTTTCGCTGCTTTCCCATGTCGATAGTGAAGTTGCTCTGTTCAGCATTCCCCGCAATCGACTGACCAACCTTGCCGTGGATGACAACGCCCGGGGCAGCATGCCCAGCTGACAGCAACGCCCCCAACGCCGCCTTGCGCACAGCCGGCGAAGCATCCCGATAGAAGTCGACCATCGTCCGCTCCTCTGACGAGAGCACACGGAACTCGCCCTCACCCCCGCCGAGGATGTAGTTGAGATCCGCGCCCATGTCGCGGCGCATCACTAGCAGGGAGCTGCCGTCCGGCAAACGCTTCCCTGTCTCCCATCCAGTCACTGACTTTCGATCCACGCCTAAGCGGGCGGCGAACTCAGCCTGCGTCAGCTTGCCGCGCAGACCTTGGATACGTCTCCCCACCTCGGCATACGGCCCCTCTTGGGTCATAAATTGCCCTTGCACATGGGCAATTAATTGCCCATACTCCAGTTCACACCAGTTTCAACAAACGCGCATCAACGCGAATTGATGCACACAAAACGGAACGCAGAAATGCCACTGAAAACCCGGCAGCAAGTCCGCGAAGAGTTCAACCGCAAGGGATGGTCCTACACGGCGTGGGCGCGGAAGCACAGCTACTCCGCAGCCCTCGTGAGGGAAATCCTGATCGACAGCGACGCGAGCCCTCGGCGCAAGTGTCTGCGCGGCGAGAGTCACAACATCGCGGTCCAACTCGGCCTCAAGGAGGGCGAAGTTTCCCGTGCCCACCTCCCCAACATGTTGCCGGCCTGAGCCACGACATGTCGGGTTTTCATCTTACATACGGTTGCCTTTTCTTGTCCCTTGGGCAATTTTGGGTGATCGCACCTCGGGCCACTAGCCCCAGCCGCGCTTTTTCTTTGGAAGCGTCGTTTTCTGGCGGTCGCCCGTGAGTCCAACCGGCCGCCGCAATTGGAAGCGCGTCCGCGCCACCAGCCTCCGCCACGCGCTGGAACTGTGCAAGGACCACGCTCGCGAAAAGCTCAACCGCTCAGTGGAAGGCATCGCCTCCGAGATGGGCGTGGCGGACCACTGGACCGTCTACAAGTGGCTGCAGACAGGGCGCATTCCCGCGATCCTGATCCGCCCCTTCGAGACGGCCTGCGGCATCGACTTCGTGACGCGCTGGCTCGCGGCCAGCAGCGGGCGCATGTTGGTGGACATCCCCTCGGGCCGCACGCTCAAGGACACCGACCTGGTCGAGCTGCACACCGGCTTCAGCCAGGCGCTGAAGTTCATCACCGACTTCTACGCCGGCAACGCTGACCCCGAGGCCACCGTCGCCGCGCTCACCACTCACCTGGAAAACGTCGCCTGGCATCGCGCCAACGTGACGCAGCACAGCTCCCCCGAACTCGACTTCGATTCCGAATGACAGGACCAGCCATGCCCACCCTGAAGTACTCCTCACTGTTTCGGGCCGTCATCGGCTCGCGCCTCCACGACTGCGAGTTCGTGGTCTTCTTCGACTGCCCGCTGGGCCAGGCTCCGGCGCCTCACGTCGAGGACCTGGTGAGCGCTGTCTGGCACGTCGATGCTGCCGATCTCGACATCTACAACGTCAGCAGCGAACGCGAGTTGGTCGAGCAGGCGATCGCCGAGGCTGATGCGGGCGACCTGCGCTTGTTCGAGGTCGGCGCGTACCAGGGGCGCCCGATGTTTGCCGACCCTTCGCGCACGCTGATGCTGGTGCATCCCTCGACGCAGATGCGCCTCACCTCGGCACAGATCCTGGTGCCTGCTGCGGCCACAACCGAGGCGTTCGCAGGATGAGCGCAGACGACAAAAAGGGCAGCGAGCAGGTCATCCGCGCTCTGCGCATGGTCACCTGCCTGGCCGCCCAGCCGCTGCGCGGCCTCACCAACAAGGAGCTGGCCGACGCACTGCACGTGCCGCCCAGCTACATCACCCGCACCGCCGAGTCGCTCATCGAGGCGGGTTGGGCGGTGAAGGACGAAACCACCGGGCGCTTCCGCATCGCCCGCGAAGCCGCCCGCGTGGGCATCAAGACGATGGCCGCCCTGGACCAGCACGAGAAGCAGCTGGCCGAGGTGCGCCGCAATTTCACGATCACCGACTAACCAAGGAAGAAAAGCAATGGCACGCACGAAAACAGCATTGACCGTGGTCGAGGAGCCGCAGGTCAACGAGGCAGCTCTGAAGCGCGCAGAGAGCGCCAGCATGGAGCTGGGCCACCTGGTGGAGGAGGCAGGCGAACGCGCCGCCCTGATGGCCAAGGAGCTGGGCTATGAGGGCTCGCTGGAGGTCGGCGCCCTCGAAGACGGCATCCGCTTCTACCAGCGCCGCACGGTCGAGGCGATCCTCGAAACCGGCAAGCGCCTGGCGCTGCTCAAGGAGCAGACCCCGCACGGCGAATTCACCAAGCGCGTGGAGCTGCTCGGCTTCAGCGGACCCACCGCCCGCCGGTTCATCCATGCCGCCGCGAAGACCGCCAAATCGCTCAGTTTGAGCGATTTGAGCACCAAGGTGAAGAACGCCAGCGCGTTCCTGGAGCTGGTCACCCACGACGATGACGTGCTCGAAAGCCTCGGCGACCTGGACGACATCGACCGCATGAGCGCCACCCAACTGCGCGAAGCGCTGCGCCAGTCCGAGAAGGACTCACAGTTCAATGCCGAGAAGCGCCAGAAGGCCGAGCAGCGCGCCGACGCCCTGGAGAAGAAACTCGGCGGCAAGCGCCCGGTGGTGGTGCCGCTGGACGAGCGCATCACCCCGTTCCAGCTCGAAATCACGGAGCGCCAGAGCCTGCTGGAGAAGGCGCTCACGGCGCACTTGGAGAGCGCCACCGCGCTGGAAACATGGTGGATGGCCGAGCTGGAGGGCGACCAAGACGGCGCCGAAATGCCCCAGAGCGTCAAGCTGGTGCTGCTGACGCTTGATGACGCGGTCAACCGCACGGCGTCCCTGGTGGGCGCCCTGCAGAACGAGCTGGAGACCCGCTTCGGTGCGGACATCAGCGCGGCCCGCCAGTACTTCATGTCCACAGGCGAACGTGGCTGAGGTGGACGAGGCCATGCCAGCACTCTCCCCGGAAATTCACCAGTACGTCTGCCGCCTCGCGCGTCAGCTCGACGCGGTGGAGCACGGTGGTGCCACACCCCTTGTGCAACAGGCGGCGAACTTCCTCAACTGGTCGCCGCAGACCGTGTACAGGCACCTGAAGGCCGCCGCAGGGTGGTCATCGGGCCGCCGCGCGCGCAGCGACAAGGGCTCCACCAGCGTCTCCTCCGATGCGCTCGCGACCCTGGGCGCAGCACAGCGTGAGGCCGTGCGCGACAACGGCAAGCAGACGCTCTTCACGACCACCAGCCGCGGCATGCTGGAACAGAACGGCATCAGCTTCGGCGTCAGCAACGGGCACCTCAACCGGCTCATGCGCGACCGGAAGCTCAACGTTGCGGCGCAGCGTGTCGCATCGCCGGTGCAGCAGCTGCGCGCGCCGCACCCGAACCATACGCACCAGGTCGATCCGTCGCTGTGCCTGGTGTACTACCTCAAGGATCGCCAGTACATCATCCGCGACCGCGAGTTCTACAAAAACAAGCTGGACGGCATGGCGAAGGTCAAGTTCAAGGTCTATCGCTACGTCCTCTACGACAAGGCCAGCGCGGCCATCGTGCCCTGGTATTGCGAAGCCCAAGGGGAAGACCAGCACAACCTGTTCGACTTCCTCATGCACGCCTGGGGCGAGCAGCCGGGCCGGCTGTTCCGCGGAGTGCCCCGCTACATGTTGTGGGACAAGGGCAGCGCCAACACGTCAGCGGCGATCAAGAACCTGCTGAAGCAGCTCGAAGTCGAGCCGCTCGACCACGAGGCCGGCAATGCCCGCGCCAAGGGCGGCGTGGAGAACGCCAACAACATCGTGGAGACCCAGTTCGAGTCGCGCCTGCGCTTCGAGCCGGTCCACGATGTGGCAGGCCTGAATGCCGCAGCCAGCGCCTGGGCAAATGCCTACAACGCGAACCTGATCCCCGGCCAGGACACGCGCCTGCGCCGCGCCGGGCTTGCGACTTCGACGTCCCGCTACGACCTCTGGCAGCTGATCACCGCCGACCAGCTGCGCCTTCTGCCACCGGTGGAGGTGTGCCGCGCGCTGATGGCCAGCAAGGAGCAGTCGCGCCAGGTGCGTCCGAACCTCAGCATCAGCTTCAAGCACCCAGCAGCCGACCGCCCGGGCACCTACATGCTGCGCGGCCTGGACGGGGTCAACGTGGGCGACACGGTGCAGGTCCGCGCGCTGGTTTACGGTGACGAGGCCGTCCAGGTCGAGGTGCCTCGCTACGACGGCGAGACGCTGATCTACCGCGTCGAGCCGGAGAGGGACTTCGATCGCTTCGGCCAGCCCGCGGCTGCCGCTGAGATCGGCGCAGAGTACAAGTCCGCGGCTCGCACCGGGGCCGAGCTGGCCGCGCTGGTGATGGACGCGAAGGCCTACCCGGGCATGGATGCCGACGAGGTGAAAGCCGCGCGCGACAAGAAGGCCGCCCCCTTCGAGGGGAAGCTGGTCGCGCACAGCTACTTGCACGACGTCGAGCTGCCGACGTACCTGCCGCGCAGCGGCACGGAGATCGAGGCGCCCGCGCATGCCCAGGCGGCTCTTGCCCCCGCAATGCTGGACGCCACCGAAGCGATGCTGCGCCTGCGCGCAGGCATCGGCCGCAACCTGACGGGCGACGAATACACGTTCATGACGGCGCGCTATGCGGACGGCGTTCCCGAGGACCAGATCGACGCCCTGGTGCAGCAGTTCATCGCGCCGGTCGAGCAGCCGATGCGTGCGGCTGGCGGATTGAGGGCCGTCTGACATGGCAGCACTCCCGCTCATCAAAGACGCGCTGGCGCTCGTGAAGCGCAGTCAATCCGACCTGGCGAAGCACCTGGGCGTGAGCCCGGCGAGCGTGACGCTGATGGTGAAGTTCAACCGCTGGCCCAAGGGCCACGGCGGCGAGTTCGAGCTGCGCGCTCGGATCGTCGGCTACCTGATCGAGCACGGCGTGCCCACGGACGTGGCCTACGCAGCGCTTAACGAAGCACCCCCGGCGACGTGCGGCAACACGACGCCAGGGGCCGCGGCAGATGCCGCTATCTCCGGCCCCCAAACGAATCTAGAGGACCCCTACATGCTACTCCGCAAGCACACCATCAATCGCGAGGCGCGTCAGCACTTCCGCATTGCGCGCGACCCGTTCACCGATGAAATGGAGTCGGACGCGGACGTGTTCCTCTCCGACGACATCCGCCACGTGCGGGCATCGATGCGCATGACCGCCAAGCACGGCGGCATGCTGGCAGTGGTCGCCGAATCGGGCGGCGGCAAAAGCACGCTGCGCCACGACCTGGCCGATTGGGTGCAGACGGCGCGCGAGCCCATCACCATCATCGAGCCCTATGTCATCGGCATGGAGGACTCGGACAAGAAGGGCAAGCCGCTGAAGTCGGCCGACATCACCGGCGCCGTCATCCGCACCGTGTCGCCGGGCACCGCCCTGCGTGCGACCTACAGCGACCGCGCCGCGCAGATGCACAACATCCTCAAGCAGAGCGCCCAGGTCGGCCGCAAGCACGTCCTGATCATCGAAGAAGCCCACGCCCTGGCCACGCCGACGATCAAGCACCTGAAGCGCTTCTACGAGCTGCAGGACGGCTTCAAGAAGCTCCTGGCCATCATCCTGATCGGCCAGACCGAACTGGAGTGGAAGCTCTCGGAGCACAACCCCGAGGTGCGCGAGGTGGTGCAGCGCTGCGAAATGGTCAAGCTGCCGCCGCTGGACAACCACATCGAGGCGTACCTGCGGCACAAACTGCAGCGCGTCGAGCTGGACTTCGACACGCTGATCGCCGTCGACGCGGTCGAGGCCATCCGTAACCTGCTGCGCCACACGGTGACCGAGGCCAGCCGCAGCTCCAAGCGCGAAAGCCGCGTGGTGTCGCTGTGCCATCCGCTGGCGATCAACAACCTGGTCAGCGCAGCCATGAACGAGGCGGTCAAGATCGGCGCGCCGAAGGTGACCGGCGCGCTGATCACCGCCGCGGTGCGGGCGTGAGGAGCGGCTATGAGGCGCTACCTGATCTCGATCACCATGCCGGACGGCTCGCGCGGCAAGCATTCCGGGCTGTACGAGGATGGCTTCGCGGCCGTCATCACCACGCTGGAGCACTTCCCCGACGCGAAGCGCATCAGCGCCATGAGGGTCTTCTCGTGAGCGGCGTTCAGGCGGAAATCCGCTCCGGCTTGGCCGAACGCACCGCAGCAGGCGACGCGCTGTTCTTCGGCTTCTGGCTCGTGCTGTTCCTCGGCTGCGGCCTGGTCGCCCTGGCGATCAAGGACAGCGAGCAGAGCGACCACGAACTGGAGCTGCAGCGCGTGCATACCAGCGGCATGGACGCCGGCTACAAGCTGTGCAAGAGCGAGGGCCGGTGATGTCGATATTCGTCAACACATGCCCAACCTGCGGCGCCGAGGAGTCGATCGACTCGGTCATCTTCCGGGTGATCGATGACGAGGAGGTCCGCGGCCTGGTCAGCGACGTGCTGCAGCGCAGCTTTGCGCTCGGCGGGACGCTGATCCGCTACATGCGCCTGTTCAAGCCGCCGAAGCACCAGTTGAACTGGGCGCGCGTGCGCAAGGCGCTGGCCGAGCTGGTGCCCGACATCCAACGCGGCTCGATTGAGCGCAACGGCACCATCGTCGCCGTCTCGACGGACCTCTGGCTGGCGGCATTCAACGCCACCTTCGACGCCACGACCAAGGGCACGTTGCGTATGCCGCTGGCTCACAACGGCTACGTGTATGGCGCGCTGTTCAACCTGGCCGAGAAGGCCGCGGCCAAGGCCGAGGAGGAGCGCGAGGTCGGGCGCCGGCACTCGCGGCGCGACACGGTGACCGTGGATGGCGAACCCATGGCCATCGGCGATGCCCTCGGGGTGGTCTTCGGCGGCGTCGACCCTGCACTGGCGAAGGTCGATGCGGCCTCGCGCAACGCGGCGCCGGTTCCGCAGCACGTGCGCGAGCTACGCGCGAAGCTGGGCGGCAAAGGCGGTGCGTCATGACCGAGCTGGAACGCCTCAAAGTCGTTCTGCGCGCACTGCTGCCCACCGATGGCACGCCGATCGCGCGCAACGCACTGGCGAAGGCGACATGCCTCAACCGCGGCCAGGTCGCCGTCATCCTGGATGACGACGCGATGGCGGGCCGGGTCGCCTACGACCTGCGCACCGACAGCTACCAGGCCGTCAAACAAGGAGACGCACTGTGACGCCGGCCGAACAGGCCATCGCGGCCCAGGCGCTCATCGACCAGCTGACTCCGCTGGTCCGAGACGTGCCCAAGGAGGCCGTCCTGGACGCGCTGCTGGCGCTGTTCCATTCCACGGCGATCCACAACCCCGCGTGCCTGGAACGCGCCGTCAGCGACGCCACCTTCGTCGCTGTCGTCTTGACCAACCGACTGCATCTGCAACAAGCGCCCCACGGGGCGTCCATCCACTGAAGGAAATGCCATGAACGCATCAACCAATCCGATGGTCGTGATCGAACTCCACGCCCGCGCCTATCGCGAGGCTAAAGACGTCCTGGTCGAGCGCGCGCAAGCGTTGCACGACGAGATGCAAGCCGCCCAGCGCCGCGCCATGCGCGGCCTGCGCAACGCCGTGGCCGCGGTGAACGAGAAGCGCGACGAGCTGCAGCACGCGCTGGAGGAACAGCCCCACCTGTTCGTGAAACCTCGCACCGCCGTTTTTCACGGGGTCAAAGTCGGTTTCAAGCTGGGCGCGGGGAAGATCGAGTGGGAGGATGACGACCAGGTCGTGAAGCTGATCCGCAAGCACCTCCCGCAGCAGTTCGATCTGCTGGTCAAGACCACCGAGAAACCCATCAAAGACGGCTTGAAGAACCTCACCGCGGTGGAGTTGAAGAAGCTCGGCGTGACGGTCGAGGGCACCGAGGACGTGCCCGTCATCAGCGACACGACGGCCAGCGTGGACAAGCTCGTGAAGGCGTTGCTCAAGGGCGCGGAAGACGAGGCCCAGTCGTGAGCACCGCCGACACCGCCCGCCACGTGCAAGGCTTCCTGTCGGCCACCAGCCGCCCGCGCTGCGGCAATTGCAAGCACGGCAAGGAAACGATCGCCGAGCGCATGCCGCCGTTCGACACGCGCACCTGGCGATGCACCCGCGGCGGCTTCTCGGTCACGGCCGGTGCGATCTGCGCCAGGCACGAGCCCGACTTCCAAACCGCCCGAACCATGAAGGCCGCACCGCCGGATGCCTGAGCTGGACATCAGTTTTCTCCTTGGTCGAGTCCGGCGTGCCAGCCGTTCGGCCTTTACCCCGGCGCTTTCGGGCGCCGGGGCTTTTTCTTTTCAAGGTGTTGATATGCGATATGACGTTTTCGCCGCGTTCATGGCCATCGTGGGCGCTCTGCTCATGGCCGTGTTGGCCAACCCGGCCGTGCCGTTCGCGCTGCTTCTGGTGAGCTGCGCGGCCTGGGTGGTCCATGGGAGCCGTCGCCGCCTGTGGCCGCTTTGCGCGCAGATGCTGGTCTTCGGTTCGTTCTGTCTGCTCGGTGTGTGGAACACCTGGCTCGGCCCTTTGGTGCTCGGGTAGGCCGCGCATGACGCTCGCTACGACGAAGCCACGCGCCCTGGGCGCAGTTGCCGCGAATCCTGAGCGCGTCCGCTTGATCAAGCTGATCCACGTCGCGCGCCGCGACCTGGAGAAGGCCGGAAAGATGGACGAGCCGACCTACCGCACCATGCTGCAGACGGCTGGAGGTGCTGATTCGACCGCGAAGATGGGCGTTCCAGCGCTCATGCGGGTTTTGGAACAGGCAAAGAAGGCCGGCTTCAAGGTGCGTTCCAAGGTCACCGGCCGCCGCCAGGACACGAGCCCCGAGGCTCGCAAGGTCCGGGCGTTGTGGCTGTTCCTGCACGAGCTGCAGGTGGTCCGGGACTCATCCGAGGCCGCGCTGGCCAGCTATGTGAAGCGCATCGCCCGCGTCGAGGACATGCACTGGGCCGACAGCCAGGCCATGCGCAAGCTGATCGAGACCATGAAGAAGTGGGCCATGCGCTTCCTGCCTGCCGCCGTCGACCAGCTGCAGGTCGAGGTGCACGGTGCGCGCGCTGCCGGCCTGCTCGACCAGGCGCAGGAACAGGCTGTAGAGGAAGCACTGCGCAGGCTGCAGGGCTCCGATGGCTTCGACGCCCATTGGACCGCCTGGATGGCGTTCTCGGCCGCCATCGGCCGCTCGACTGACGCCGGCATGCAAGAGGCACTGGGAGGCCGCTGATGAGCAACGACTCTAGGATGAGCGAACTTCGCAACGAGCTGCTGGCCGATCTGGCTGGCACGGCGGAGCGTGCATTGATAGAGAACGAAGTGCCGCCCGCCGTGGCGGCGATCATCGCCAGCTCGGTCGCCGACCACGTGGCCGATCACTGGGGCGGCCAGATGATTTACATCCCCCGCGACTTCCAGCGGAAGCTCGCGCAGATCGAGCTGGAAATCTTCGACGCCTTCACCGGTGCCAACATCCCGGAACTCTCGCGCAAATACGAGATGACCGACAGCGGGCTGCGCCGCCTTATCACCCGCGTCCGTGCCAAACTGGCATCCTCCCGGCACGAGCAGCAGCTCGACATGCTGGAGCCCCCGCAAGACCGCTCAAAGTGAGCGATTCGCGCTGCGGGGCGCATTTACCACCCGCGTAAACTCGTTACACGACTCGTCCCAAGCGGTCCCGCCAGGTCCCGGCAAATCCCGATTTATCGCGCCGTTTTGGGTTGTCGTTTCTCAATACCGTTCATGTTCTTGCATCGGGAACTCCATGCGGCCATTCTAGATGAGAGCAATTCTCAATTAGAAGGATTGGGGTGTCAGCAGGCCAGAAGCCTTGCTGGGTATAGTGGCCCGAGCGAATTTTTCCCACCTCTCCCGGAGACACCATGAGCTACGAAAACATCGAAGTGCGGACCGAAGCAGGCAAGGTCGGCATCATCACCCTCAACCGCCCCAAGGCCCTGAACGCGCTCAACGACGCGCTGATGACCGAGTTGGGCCACGCGCTCAAGGCCTTCGATGCGGACGAGGCCATCGGCTGCATCGTCCTCACCGGCAGCGAGCGCGCGTTCGCGGCCGGCGCCGACATCGCGGCGATGGCCAAGTACAGCTTCATCGACACCTACAAGGGCGACTACATCACCCGCAACTGGGAAACCATCCGCACGATCCGCAAGCCCGTGATCGGCGCGGTCGCCGGCTTTGCACTGGGCGGCGGCTGCGAGCTGGCGATGATGTGCGACTTCATCATCGCGGCCGACACCGCCAAGTTCGGCCAGCCCGAGATCAAGATCGGCGTGATCCCCGGCGCCGGCGGCACGCAGCGCCTGCCGCGCGCGGTGGGCAAGAGCAAGGCCATGGACATGGTGCTCACCGCCCGCATGATGGACGCCGCCGAAGCCGAGCGCGCCGGCCTCGTGAGCCGCGTGGTGCCTTATGAAAAACTCGCCGACGAGGCGCTGGGCGCGGCGCTCATCATCTGCGGCTTCTCGCAGATCTCGGTGATGGCGGCCAAGGAATCGGTCAACCGCGCCTTCGAGAGCGGCCTGAGCGACGGCGTGATGTTCGAGCGCCGGCTGTTCCACGCGCTGTTCGCCACGGTGGACCAGAAGGAAGGCATGGACGCCTTCCTGAACAAGCGCGCGCCCGATTTCAAGAACGCCTGAGGCGTTTCGGCGCGCGGCTATTAATTAGTTAGCGCGTCAGCAGCGCCCGCAGCGCGGCAAGCGTCTGCGACGGCGGCGTGCCGACCGTTGCGGTGCCGCCGGGCTGCGGCGTCCAGCGCACCTGGTCGCCCGCGATCTCGAGCATGGCGATCAGCGTGCCGCCCTGATAGAGCGACAGGCGCGCCTCGACCGGCGCCGCCAGTTGCGCCTCGGCCGTCGTGGCCGAGCGGGCCACCGTGTTCACCAATGCCGCCATGCCTTCGATGTCGCCGCGTGCGTGGCGCACGCCCAAGCCTGCGCGCATGAAGTCGAAGGACGTCCAGCGATCCAGCGCAGAGAACGATGAAGCACCCGTCGGCGACCTGGCGGCCTTGGCAGCGGCAGCGCGCGGTGGGGCCGTGTCGCGCACGGCGCCCGAGACATCGGCATTCGGACTGCCTCCCCGCGCAACGGACCCGGATGCGTTGGCCGGCAGCTCTCGTTGCAAGGGCGCCGGTGCAACAGGTGCTGGTGGCGCAGCCGCCACCACCGCAGGCGGCGCGCTTTCGGGCACGGCGACGGGAGCAGGTGCGACCGAAGGCGCGGGTGGCGCGGCAGCGTATGCACTGCTGCGCCTTTCCTGCTCTCTTTCATCCTGCGCGCTTTCGCTCTTCTGACGCACGCGTGCGGACGAATCGGCGACGCCCGGCGCTGCCGCGGCGAGTGCCGGTGGAGGCACCGGAGCAGCAGTAGCTGGCGGCGGAGGAACAGGCACTGCCGCCGATTGCGCTTCGGCCGGAGCAGGCGTCGGCACCGGCTCGGCAGGCGCCTCCTTCGCCTCTGGTGCGGGTGTAGCTGTCGCTTCCACCTGCTTGCGGGCAGTCGCCGGCGCGGGCTTGCGGGCGGCATCTAGCGTGGCGCGGTCCGGCGCCTCCCTGACCGCATCGCGAACGGGAGCTGCGGGGGCTTCTGCCGCGGGTGCCTGCTGCGCAACGATCGCGGGGCTGGGCGCCGACTCCGCCACGGGCGGCGTCGGCGCGGCGGCGGGTGCCGGCGCTGGCGCGCTCGCGACCTTCGCCTCGCCATCGAGCCGCGCGTCGGGAATCGGCTCGCGGTGCCACAGCACGGTCACGAAGCCGGCGACGAGCACGGTGGCGAAGGCCGCATTCCAGGGCATGCGCGCGCGCGTGTCGCCGCCGCCGAACAGCCGGCGCCACCAGGGCGCGGCGCTCGCGTTGTTGGCGGCGGAGGCCGGCGCCGATGCGGGCGTGTTGGCCAGGTTGTGCGCCATCTTCAGGATCGCGTCGCGCGTGCGCGGATGCGGCGTTGCATCGCGATCAGGCGCATGGTCGAGCGCGCGGCGCAGCGCCGGGTCGCGCAGGTCGCCGTCGTCCTTGCCTTGGAAATCGATGTCGTTGCTCATGCGCGTTGCTCCAGCACCGACAGGTAGCGCTCCATGCAGCCGCGCAACTTCTGCAGGCCGTAG
This sequence comes from Variovorax sp. RKNM96, assembly GCF_017161115.1. GTDB lineage: Bacteria > Pseudomonadota > Gammaproteobacteria > Burkholderiales > Burkholderiaceae_C > Variovorax. Next base: position 6,286,721 of record NZ_CP046508.1, read on the forward strand.
CGCAGGCGGCTGCGCACCGTCTCGAAGCCGATCTCCAGACTCGCCGCCAGCGCCTCGACGGTGAGGCCGTCTTCGTGGTGCAGCAGGAATGCAGCGCGCTGGTCGGCCGGCAGTTCGTCGAGGCAGGCCAGGAGGCGCCGGCCGGCGGCGCGCCAGAAGGCGAGCTCTTCGGCGGACGGATGCGCCGCGGCATCGACCGCGCCGCGCACACCGCGGTCGAGCGTGGGCACGGCGTCGCCGTCGTCGTCCGGATGCGCATCGAACGCCACCTCGCGCCCGCTCACGCGCAGGCGGTCCATTGCGAGGTTGTGCGCGATCGTGAAAGCCCAGGTGCGCCACGCGGCACCCTGCGGCGAGAAGCTCTCGCGCGCCGAGATGATGCGCACCCAGGTGTCCTGGAACACCTCGTCGGCCTGCGCCGCGAGCCGCGCGCCCAGGAGGCGCTTGACGAAGCGGAACAGCCCGCCTTCGTGGCGCGCATAGAGCACGTCGAAGGCGGCGGCGTCACCGTGGGCATAGGCCAGCATCAACTGATCGTCGGGCATGGCGTCGCGCTCGGTGGCGGCTTTGGCGGAAGGGGCGCGTGGGAGCGCAGACATCGGCGGATTTTCACCTGAGCTTGTACGGACGGCGGAGGGCATCGGGGTTCGCCTCCAGAAAAAAAGTCGCGTGGCTTAACCCCGTGGCCGCAGGCCGGCCGTATCAGCCTGCATCCCACAACTCGGAGTCCTTTATGGCCCAGCCCTTCGCTCCCCGTTCTCGCCGCCCGCTGGTCGTGCTGCTGTGCGCCCAGTTCCTGCTGAGCGCTTGCGGCGCCACCGAGATTCCGGCCATCGGCGCCAACGCGCGTTGGCCCCAACCGGCCCTGCAGATCTCGCAGATCGAACCGAACTTCCAGGCGCCCTCGGCCACCCATTGCGCGCGGCCGGTGCAGACCCATGAGACGCCGGGAATGCGGAACGTGCAGCTCGAAAGGCCCAGGCCCACCCCTGCGCCGACGGTGGGGCGCCTGGACGCCGCTCCGCCCGAGACATTGCGCAAAGCGGAACCGGCCGCGGCGGCCGAGAAGAAGGCCTACGGCTCGAGCGCTCGCGAGCTGAGCGCAGCCATGGCTCCTGTGGCGGAATCTGCGCCAGCACCGGCCGCTGTGGCGCCCGCATCGCCGGCTCCGCGTGCAAGCATCGCCCAGCCGGCGCAAGTCGGACGCCCGGCGAACGAGCCCGTCACCGCCGGCATGGTCGACGACAACGCCGACTTCAACGAATACCTGAACTTCCGCGGTCGCACCCAGGTGGCCCACCGCGAGCGCGACATCAGCATGCGCTACCTGCTCCAGGTGCGCGACGCGCGCGGTGCCGTGGTGCCCGATGCCGAAGTCGCGGTGCAGGCGTCCAGCGGCGCCGCCATGTGGGCCCGCACCGATGCGGGCGGGCGCGCCTGGCTGCACCCGCTCGCCTTCGACAGGACGCACAGCCAGATGTACGAGGTCACGGTCCGCAAGAACGGCCGGCAGGGCACGGCCTTCCTGCAGCGCGGCCAGAAGAGCGCGGTCGACGTGGTGATCGACAAGCCCGGCGCCGCGCCCGCCCGCGCGCAACTCGACCTGGTCTTTCTCATCGACGCCACGGGCTCGATGGCCGACGAGATCGCCAAGCTCAAGACCACGCTGCGCACCATCGCCGACGAGGTGGCACGGCTGCCGAGCCGCCCCGACACCTGCTTCGGGCTGGTGGCCTACCGCGACGTCACGGACGATTTCGTCGTGCGCCGCCACGACTTCACCGACAACCTCGACGCGTTCCAGGGTGTGCTCAACGGCCTGCAGGCCGCGGGCGGCGGCGACTACCCCGAGGCGATGAACGAGGCGCTGGCCGAAACGGTTCACCAGCTGAGCTGGCGCGGCACCGGCACCACCCGCCTCGTCGTGCTGCTGGCCGATGCGCCGCCGCACCTGGACTACAGCGGCCCGCAGTACGACGACAGCATGGTCGCGGCGCTGAGCAAGGGCATCAAGGTGTTCAGCGTGGGCGCCTCGGGGCTCGACAAGCAGGGCGAATACATCCAGCGCCAGATCGCCCAGTACACCGGCGGGCGCTTCGTTTTCCTGACCTACAAGGAGGGCTCGAACCCCGCGAGCGGGCGGGGTTCGGAGACGCGGCACGACGTTGCGAACTACTCGGTCCAGACGCTGGACCGGCTGATCGTGCGGCTGGTATCGGAGGAATTGGGCAAGTTGCCGGCGGGTGGTTGAACTGGTCCCGCGGACTGGGCTATAATTTTGGGCTCAGCGCAAAACGCTGAAACGGCTCTTTAGCTCAGTCGGTTAGAGCGATGGAATCATAATCCACAGGTCCGCGGTTCGAGTCCGTGAAGAGCCACCAACACTGCTTTCGCGGTTCTCCGCCAAAGTCAAAAAGCCCTAAGTAAATCAACTACTTAGGGCTTTTTTCATGGCGCTTGCTTTCGCACCGCTCAGGGTGAGCAGCGGCCGAAGCCCGCGGCGCCCGCTACTGGTTGATCTCCGGCTCCACCAGCCTCGCGAGATTCCGCAGCGACTCCTGCCAGCCGAGATAGCAGGCCTCCACGGGAATCACTTCGGGCAGCCCTTCCTGGACGATGCTCAGCTCCGTGCCGACCGACACCTGCTTCAACGTGACGGTCACCTGGATCTTCCCGGGCAGGTTGGGATCGTCAAAAACGTCGGTGTAGCGCAGCAGTTGATTCGGCACGAGCTCGACATATTCACCGCTGAACGAATGGCTCTTGCCCGTGGTGAAGTTGGTGAACGACATCCTGTACTTGCCGCCCACCCTGGCATCCATCTCATGGACCTTGCCCGTGAAGCCGTTGGGCGGGAGCCAACGCGCCTTGGCGTCGGCATCGAGAAATGCCCGATAGACCTTTTCTGGTTTTGCGGCGAGGACGCGATGCAATCTGACCGTGTTGGTGCTCATGGCTCTTCCTTTCGAAACCGTGAGCCTACGAACATCCAAGGTGCATCACAAGCACCGAAAAGCCGTAGATCCTGCCAATTGCGCTCGGCCTTCGACCCGCGTCCGATGCCAGCGCGAAGCTATCTGTATCTCTTCGTACAGAGGCTTACTCCTTTTGCCTACAGGCATTGGCTCGCGGAAATGAAAAATCCATCCCATGCTCGAAATGGAAGATCCGGACTCCCACGGCTTGGCAGCCCAGGCGGCCGAGTGGCGACGGCGCGCGCTTCGAGGCGATCGCGACGCGCGGGGCATCGCCCATGCGCTCGAGGTCGAGGTGCGAAGGCTGCGCGGCGGAGCGCCGATCGCGGCCCATGATCTGGACACTCGCCCTCTGGCCGACTGGCAATCTGTGCGGCCTTGGTGGAAGCCCTGGTGAAGCGATTGGCCGCCAGCTTGCGGCCGATGCGCCTACTCGGCGCCCAACCGCTCAGCCACTTCCTGCTTGCCTAGATCTCTGACAGCGGCAAGCCTCTGGAGCTGCGCCGCGCGCGGCCGGGCCTTCCCCTGTTCCCAGTGATAGATCGTCTGGCCCGACACGCCCACCAGTTTTCCGTAGGACGCAGCGGAGAGACCGAGCTTGCCGCGATGCGCAGCCAGCCGCGCCGCACTGAATCGCCGCTTCGGCTCCGATTCGCCCGCCGCATCGGCATCGTCGGCGGGTGCACGTCGCGCGGAGCCCTTGGCGGCACGTCGCAACTCTTTCTCCAACGCACTCACCTGTCGACGCAATGCCGCAATCGAGGCGCGATGGTTGGCGGATGCCTTCTTGAGGATGTCGATCTCCGCGCGCACTTCTTTCCTGGCAACGCGTGAGATTTCGGCTTTGAGGATGGATGCAATGTTTGGCATGCCCACATTGTGACCAAATCGCAAACTGCCACGGATGTCAGTATCTGCAAGCGAAACGGTGCGGTATCGAGGCCGGGACCTGGGCACGCGTTCGCACAATCCCTTCAGGGCGCGCGCACATAGACATCCGGCACGTACTTCTCCATGAGCGTCTGGGGCCGCGACGGCGGCGTGAAGCCGAACTTCGCGTAGAGCCCGTGCGCGTCGCCGGTTGCCAGCATGAAGCGCCGCAGTCCCTGCAATTGCGGATGGGCCATCACCGCAGCGACCAGCGCCGCGCTGTAACCCCTGCCGCGATGTTCCTTCAGCACGAACACATCGACGAGGTAAGCGAAGGTCGCGTAGTCGGACACGACCCGCGCAAACGCCACTTGCGAATCACCAAGAAAGCCGCCGAAGTTCAGCGAGTGGCGGATGGACGTGCGCACGGTCTCGATCGGAATCTGCCGCGCCCATGACGATTCTTCCGACAGGAAGCGATGGATGAGCGGCACGTCCAGGTCCTCGATCGCGGTGGAGACTCGAAGTTGATTCATGTCAGTGAGCATAAGCAAAGCCCTTGCATTCGCGAAGTGCGGGCGCATGTCTCGCCCACACACCTCGCCGATAATCCGCGCCAATGCCCACGCCCTTCCACGCCGCACCGAACAGGCACGCAGCCCATGCGGTCTGGCGGCGTCCCGGCGTGCCGTTGATCCGATGGGCGCTGCTGTGGTTCGCACTGTCTATCGGCGCGGCCATCGCCTCGCCGATGGTGCATCCGGTGTCGATGGAACTGGTCTGCTCGGCCAGCGGCTCGGTCAAGGCCATCGTGCACACCGACGACGGCGCACACGAGCTGGGCAGCGGTCACCTCGACTGCCCGCTCTGCGTGCTCGGTGGTGCGCCACCTGCTGCGCCCGCTGTCTCGCTGCCAGCCGTGGTGCCCGTGGTCCACGCAGCTTCGGCCATCGCGAAGACGCGCATCGCCACCATCACCGCAGCGCCGCCACCGGCGCGCGGGCCGCCCTCGCTCTCCTGATTCGCTTCCGGTTCCTGCGCATGTGATGCCCCCTCGATGGCGGCAGCCGCATCGCGCGTTCCCGCCATTCATGCGCTCGCATTCGCGCGACCGCCAGAGAGAGCTTTCATGCACACGACAACACGACCTCATGAATTTTCACGCCGCCATCTGCTCATCGCTGGCGGCAGCCTCGCCGCGCTGTCGCTCGCCGCTTGCGACAAGGCATTGCCCACGCGCTTCAACGGCATCGACATCACCGGCGCCAACTACGCGCAGGACTTCCGCCTGACCGACCCCGATGGTCGCGAGCGCACCGTGGCCGACTTCAAGGGCAAGGCCGTGATGCTGTTCTTCGGCTTCACGCAATGCCCCGACGTCTGCCCCACCGCGCTGCTGCGCGCCGCCGAGATCCGCCACATGCTCGGCGCCGACGGCGAGCGCCTGCAGGTGATCTTCGTCACCGTCGATCCGGAGCGCGACACGCCGGTTGTGCTCAAGGCCTACACAAACGCTTTCGACCCGAGCTTCATCGGCCTCTACGGCGACCTGCAGAGAACCAGCGAAACGGCCAAGGCCTTCAAGGCCTATTACAAGAAGGTGCCCACCGGTTCCTCGTACACGATGGACCATTCGGCCTTCAGCTACGTGTACGACCCGCAAGGAAAAATCCGGCTGGTGTTGCGCCACGAACAGGGTGCGCCGGAATGCGCCGAAGACCTGCGCCAGATTCTCAAGACGACCGCCTGAACCTCGGTTCGATCCGATCCATTCATCCAAGGAGATTTCTCTCATGACGAACATGACCCCCATCGCCCGCATCCTCGCCCTCTCCGCCGCTTCGTTCCTGGTGGCTACCGCGCACGCGCAGGTCACGGTCAAGGAGGCGTGGGTCCGCGCCACCGTGCCGCAGCAGCAGGCCACCGGCGCGTTCATGCAGATCAGCGCCGCGAAGGACACCAGGCTCATCTCCGCCAGCTCGCCCGTCACGCCGGTCGTCGAAGTGCACGAGATGGCCATGCAGGACGGCGTGATGCGCATGCGGCAGGTGCCCTCGGTCGCGCTGCCTGCGGGCAAGACGGTCGAGCTCAAGCCCGGCGGCTATCACGTGATGCTGCTGGACCTCAAGCAGCAGGTGAAGGAAGGCGACACGGTGCCGCTCACGCTGGTGTTCGAAGGCCAGGACGGCAAGCGCGAAACGCTGGAGGTGAAGGCGCCGGTGCGCGCGCTCAACAGCGCGGCCAAGCCCGCTGCCGCGCACGGCGAGCACAAGCACTGAGCGACGTCGCGATCGATTGATTGATCATTCGATCGCTGCGCACGAACGGCCGGCGATATTACCCAAGACCGCCGCGCATCGCACAAGAAATCTGCTGAGGATTTCCCCCTATGCCGGTCACGAACGCACCAGTTTGCGTCGCACCGTTTCCCCGCCGGCCGAAGGGCTGCTCATTCAACAGGCAACGTGGTGGGAAGGCCCGTCAATGCTCGCTTTGCGGCCCGCCCTCCTCCGGCAACCCACAGAGTTGTCCACAGAAAAATCGAACAAGTCATCAAACTGACTTCGCCGCGACATATCCCTTGAACATTTCCCGCAGCTTCGTTTTCAACAGCTTGCCGGTGGCTGTATGCGGCAGGCTGTCGACGAAAGCCACGTCCTCGGGCAGCCACCACTTCGCCACGCGCGTCGAAAGAAAAGTGAGCAGTTCCTCGCCCGTGACCTCCGCGCCCGCGCGCTTCACCACGATGAGCAACGGCCGCTCCTGCCACTTCGGATGCGCGATGCCGATCACCGCGGCCTCGGCCACGGCCGGGTGCGCACTCGCGGCGTTCTCCAGGTCGATCGACGAAATCCACTCGCCGCCCGACTTGATGACGTCCTTCGCGCGGTCGACCAACTGCACATAGCCGTCTTCGTCGATGGTGGCGACATCGCCGGTCGGAAAGAACCCTTCGGCATCGAGCACGCTGCCGCCCTCGCCCTTGAAGTAACCGCTCGCGATCCACGGGCCGCGCACATGCAGGTGACCGAAGGCCTTGCCGTCGTGCGGGAGGCGCCGGCCGTCTTCGCCGACGATCTTGATCTCCACACCCCACACACCGCGGCCCTGCTTCATCTTCACCGTCGTCTGCTCCTCCTTCGATAGCGCGCGGTGCTTGGGCAGCAGGTTGCCGATCACGCCGATCGGGCTGGTCTCGGTCATGCCCCAGCCTTGCACGAAGTCGGCGTCGAAGTCGCGCTCGAAGCGTTCGATCATGGCGCGCGGCGTGGCCGCGCCGCCCACGCCGATGCGCTTGAGGCCAATGGCGTGCGTGTCGATTTCGGGGTGCGCATCGAAGTACTGGAACAGCATCAGCCAGATGGTCGGCACGGCCTGCGAGAAGCCCACCTTCTCGTCGCGCATCAATTCGTACAGGCTCTGTGGGTCCATGTGCGGGCCGGGCATCACCAGCTTCATGCCGGTCATGGCCGCCGCATACGGCATGCCCCACGCGTTGGCATGGAACATCGGCACCGCGAGCAGCAGCGTCATCTGCGAGTTGACACCGAAGGTGTCGGGCGCGCACTCCATCAGCGAATGCAGCACGGTGGAGCGGTGCGAATACAAGACGCCCTTGGGGTTGCCCGTGGTGCCCGAGGTGTAGCAGAGCGACGAGGCGGTGCGCTCGTCGAACTCGGGCCAGGTGTAGCTCTCGCTCTGCGCGTCGACGAGCTCGTCGTAGCACAGCAGGTTGGGCACATCGATGGCGGGCATGCGCGCGCGGTCGGTCATCGCGATGAAGGCGCGCACGGTCTTCAGTTGCGGCGCGAGCTTCTCGACCAGCGGTGCGAAGGTGGTGTCGAAGAACAGCACCTTGTCTTCCGCATGGTTGACGATGTAGTCGATCTGCTCCGGAAAGAGCCGCGGGTTCACCGTGTGCAGCACCGCGCCCGAACCCGAGATGCCGTAGTACAGCGCGAGGTGGCGATACGTGTTCCATGCAAGCGTGCCCACGCGGTCGCCGGGCTCGATGCCCAGCACCTTCATCGCGTTGGCCACCTGCTTCGAGCGGCGCTGCACCTCCCCATAGTTGGTGCGATGAATTGGCCCCTCCACCGTGCGCCCGACGATCTCGGCGTGCGGGTGGAAGGTGGCCGCATGGTCGATCAGCGAGGAGATCAACAGCGGGCGGTCTTGCATCAATCCGAACATGTTCTTGTCTCCTGTGCGCCGGGGAAATCTCATGCAGCGGCCGGCTGCATCGTAGGCAGGGGCCTCTGCATGCCACATCGTCGGAACGGACGATTGAGCACCCCGGGGTTGTCCCTAGCATCGACCTCATTCAAGATGAACCCATCCCCGCTCTCCTCCCGAATGAAAGCCAAAGCATGAACGTGTACGAAGCCGTTGCGAGCCGTCGATCGGTGCGTGAATTTCTCGACCGGCCCGTGGCGCCCGACGTCATCCGCCGCGTGCTGCAGGAAGCGTTACGCGCGCCATCGGGCGGCAACCTGCAGCCCTGGCACCTGCACGTGGTGGGCGGCGAGCGGCTCGACGAACTCAAGGCCCTCATGCGCACGCGCGTGCAGGAGGCGCCGACCGGCGAAGGCAGCGAATACGACATCTACCCGCGCGAGCTCGTTGCACCCTACCGCGACCGCCGCTTCGCGGTCGGCGAGGCGATGTATGCGCGCCTGGGCATTCCGCGCGAGGACAAGGCCGCGCGCCGCCAATGGTTTGTGCGCAACTACCAGTTCTTCGGCGCGCCGCTCGCACTGTTCTGCACGGTCGACCGCCGCATGGGCCCGCCGCAGTGGTCCGACCTCGGGATGATTTTGCAGAACGTCATGCTGCTGCTGCGCGCCGAAGGGCTCGACAGTTGCCCGCAGGAATGCTGGGCGATCTATCCGCAGACCATCGGCAGGTTCATCGAGTTGCCGCCCGAGCGCATGCTGTTCACCGGCATGGCCATCGGGTACGCGGACCGGAGCAAGGCGATCGATGCGCTGGTGACGGAACGCGCACCGCTGGGCGAGGTGGCCGAATTCATCGGCATCTGATCCACAGGACATCGGAAGAGGGAACGAATCCTGCTTGGCAGGAGGAACCCACGAAACTCCGTCCCATGCTCATCGCCCAGATCTCCGATCCCCACGTCCGGCCTGCCGGCAAGCTGTACCAGGGCGTGGTCGATTCGAACCGGATGTTCGAAGAGGCCATCGCCCATCTGCACGCGCTCGACCGGCGACCCGACCTGGTGCTGCTGACTGGCGACCTGGTCGATGAAGGCCGGCCCGAGGAATACGCGCAGGTCCGTCGCCTGCTCGCGCAACTCGCTATTCCTTACCTCGTCATCCCCGGCAACCACGACCATCGCGAGAACTTCCGCGCTGCCTTCGCCGACCACGCCTACCTGCCCGCCACGGGCGCGTTGCACTACCGCATCGACACGCACCCGGTGCGCATCGTCGCGCTCGACTCGTGCATTCCCGGTCTTCACCACGGGCACGTCGATGCCGAGGGCCTTGCGTGGCTGCAGCGCACGCTCGAAGCCGACCGAAAGAAGCCCACGCTGCTGATGCTGCACCACCCGCCTTTCACCAGCGGCATTCCGTACATGGACAGCTACCGGTACATCGACACGGCACCGCTCGAAGCCATCGTGCGAAGCGTCGGCAACATCGAGCTGGTGCTCTGCGGGCACGTGCATCGCACGATGCTCAGGCGCTGGGCGGGTACCGTCGTCTGTTCGTGCCCGAGCAGCACGACCGAGATCGCGCTGCAGCTTGCGCCCGATGCGGCGCCCGCGTCCTACCTGGGGCGGCCGGGCTGCATGCTGCATCTGTGGGACGAGGCAGAGGGCATGGTGAGCCATGTGAGCCACATCGGAAAGCTGGACGGGCCGTATCCGTTTGCGTGACACTGCCGCCCACGACTTCGCGCGCAGGCCATGCCCCAGGAACGCACCCTCCTCTACACCGGACGCGAGTTCGAGGTGGCGCATGTTCGCTCCCACGCGCACGGCCATGAGTGGAGTGCGCCGTACGTCGCGGCTTCGCAGCGCATCGTCTTTCCGATCAGCCGCACGATGCTGGATCTGCGCTTCGGCAACGACACCTGGCTGGTCGATGGGCTGACCGCCATCAGCTTCGGCGACGCGGCGATCTACCAGTTGCGGCCGGGCGCGCAGGCCGCGCGGCGCAGCGTGGTCGTCAGCGGGCATCAACGGGTCCCGGGTCATTCGGAGCCGGCCTTCTGCTTTCTCTCGCCGAGATCGCTCTATCGCGTCCATGCCGCGCAGCAGCAGCTTCGATCGGGCAGCGGCGATGCAACGCTCATCGCCTCGCTGGTCGGCGAAATGCGTTCCGCGCGACGACTGGCGCCGCTGACAGGCCCCATCGCCAACGCGAGACGACTGCTGGCGGAAACCGCCGACCGGCACACAGGCCTATCGCTGCACGAAATCGCCGATGCAGTTTCGCGCTCTCCGTTCCACATGGCGCGCAGCTTCAGGAAGCAGACCGGCCTGAGCCTGCACCAGTACCGCCAGCATCTGCGCCTGGCCACAGCCCTCGAACGCCTCGTCGATGGCGACCGCGACCTCGCCGGCGTCGCGCACGACCTCGGCTATTGCAGCCAGAGCCACCTGGGTGCGGTGTTCAAGCAAGAGGTCGGCGTCACGCTGGGCGAGGCCCGCCGCACGCTGGGCCCGGGCGCACGAATCTGATAGCTTTCGCGCCGGGCCGTCGCGAGACTCGCCCGATGGACCGCAACCTTCCCATCGGCCTCTTCGCCGCACTGGCCGCGGCGCTCGTGGGCAGCGCCTGGCAACTCATCTCGCGCCACGGCGTCACCACCACGCTCGGCCCGCTGGACATCGCGCTGCTGCGCTACGGCATTCCGGCGGTGCTGCTCTGCCCCTCTCTGTTCGGCAAGACGCCAGGCTCGCCCAAGGCGCCGCGCGCGGCACTCGCGCTGCTGGTCATCGGCGGCGGACTGCCTTTCGGGTTGCTGGTGCTCGCCGGCGCGCAGTGGGCGCCGGCCAGCCACATGGGCATCTTCATGGCCGGCAGCCTGCCGCTCTTCACAGCCATCGGCGCACGCATCCACAAGGGAGAGAGGGTGCAAGGCGTCCGGTTGATCGGCCTCTGCTGCATCGCCCTCGGCATGGCGCTCTTCGCAATGGGCAGCTTCCGGCCGGGCTCGCTAAGCTGGCAGGGTGACATGCTCTTTCTCGCGGCCGCGATGCTCTGGGCCGTCTACTCGCTCGCGTTCGGACACTGCGGCCTGACACCATGGCAGGGTGCGGCTTTCGTCAACGGCTGGTCGACGCTGTTGCTGCTGCCGCTGTTGTGCTTCACAAGCATGCCGCGGCTGCTCGGCGCACCCTGGCCCGACGTGGCGCTGCAGGCCGTGGGACAAGGCGTGGTCGCCGGCACGCTCGGCCTGGTGATCTACGCGGCGGCCATCTCGCACCTCGGCGCAGCGCGCGCCTCGCTGTCGGCGGCCGCCGTGCCGGTGCTGACCACGCTCGGCGCGGCCTGCTTCATGGGCGAGCCCATCACGGCGGCGGCGGTGCTGGCATTGGCGCTGGTGGTGCCGGGGATCGTGCTTGCGAGCGGGGCGATTCGAATCAGCGCGCAGGCTCGATGAAACGGCAGGCAACCGGTGACTGCGCGGACAAGATGCGGCGGCGCAGAATCTGCCCTCGCCGAGGCTCCACTCCTCACCGCCACCTCCCACAACCCGTCGAGCGATTTTCCGAATGCGCCTGATCCTGATCGAAGGTATGCCGGGCACCGGCAAGACCACGCTGGCCAGACGCCTGCATCAGTTCACGTCGCTGACCAACCGCCAGAGTGAATGGCATCTGGAAGAAGCGCACGATCATCCGGTGCATCCACGCTCGCTGCGCGCACTCAAGTCGGAAGACGACTACGCCCATCGATGCCTGCAAAGCTGGCAACGCTTCGCGGACACAGCGCGCTCGAAGGGCGCGCTGTACATCCTCGAAGGCAGTGCATTCCAGAGCACGGTCCGTTTCCTGATGGAGCAGGAACGGCAAGGCATCACCGAGTACGTCCAGCGCTTCGAAGAGATCGTCCGCCCGCTTCAACCCGCTCTTGTCTATCTGCAGCCTGAGGACGCGAACAGTCATTCGCGCGGAGTTGCCGTCCATCGTGGGCCCGACTGGACAAGCAAGGTGGCCGCCTACCTCGAGCAGACACCCTATGCACGCAGCCGTGAACTGCGGGGAGAAGATGGCATGCATCGGTTCTGGGCCAGCTATGCGCAACTCTGCGATGCGCTGGTGACGCACCTCACGATCCCCGCATCAAGGATTCGCATGGCGCCGGGTCGCGAAGAACATGCGTTCTCCGAGTCCGTTGCGTTTCTGCGCTTGTGACCCTGCGGCAGAATCCGCGCACCATGGGCTTCAGCATCTACTACACCGCCAAGCGAGCCACGCCGCTGACACCCGACGAGGCCCAGCGCATCGACGCGATCGTTCGAACGCTCGATGTCACCGCAGAGATCGACCGCTACGCCCACACAGGCAAGGGCCTCAACTGGGAAAGCTTCACTCTCTACGAAACCTCCCGCCTCAAGGGCGAAGAGGTGCTTTCGGGCGCAACCGCGCTCCCCGACAACAAGCCCTTCGCCATGCACAAGGGCGCGCGCCACTGGGTCGACTGTCTCAACCGAATCCGCCGCGAAGTGCTCGCCGATGCAACGTGGAGCGTGCAGATCGAAGACGACGCGCTGCTGTGGGACGACAAGCACGGCTGGCACGACAAGGCATCGGATGGGCTCGCGTCGCTGTGGCTCGGCTGCTTGCTGAGCTCGCCGTTCCGGTTGTTCGCCCGGAGCGCGTGAGTCCATGAACAACGCCGCCGATTTCCACACGCAGGCAGACGATGTGTTCGGCCGCATCGCCGGACGCTACGACCTTCTGTCGGACCTCTTCAGCTTCGGTATTCATCGGCTGTGGAAGCGCCGGGTGGCAGCGCTCATCACGCAAGAGCCGTGGACCGATCTCCTCGACGTCGCGGCGGGCACGGGCGATGTCGTCCTGAAGGTGGCGCAGCGCAAAGGCCTGCAGTCCGGCCAGAAGATCGTCGCCACGGACATCAGCCCGCAGATGCTCGCGATCGCGCGCCGGCGCGCCACGCAACTGAAGGTGCCGGTCGAGTTCCGGGTGCTCGATGCGCACGCGATGCCGGAGATCGCGGACAACAGCGTCGATCTCTATTCCATCTCGCTGGGCCTCAAGATCTGCGAGCGCAAGCTGGCGTTGCGAGAAGCGCTCCGCGTGCTGAAGCCGGGCGGCCGCTTCATCGCACTGGAAGCATCGAACATTTCCGTGCGCTGGCTTCACCGCGCCTACCTCGGCTACATGGCCGTGTGCATGCCCGTCATCGGATGGGCGGCGACCGGCGGCGATGCCTCGGCCTACCGCTACCTGCTCAAGGGCATCCAGGACTTCCCCACGGCCGAGGGGCTTGCCGACGAACTCCGGGACATGGGATTCGCCGACGTCGCGTTCGAGCGGCTGTCGCTCGGCATCGTGGCGATCCATATCGCGCGCAAGCCGCTCGAACCGCGCCCCTGACTGCTACCCTCGGTATCGCCAGACGATACTTTTTGCCTTTGCGCAGGGGACGGCCAGGTCGCGCCGTTACAGTCGCCGCGCCCGATTTTTCTGCATTGAAGAATCTCCCGGGCCCCCTCCCGCCCCGATCCTGAACCGAGCATTCGACGCCTCGGGCGAACGCGAACGCACACACCTGAAGCACCCCATGTCGCTGGTCAAGAAAGCAATTGAAGAACACAAGGCCGCGATCGCCGCGCGTGCCGCCAGCAAGGCGGCCGCCGCCGTCAACACGCAGGTCGCGCGCGAAGCATTTCTTTCGGAGTTCAAGACGCGGGTCGAGGCGAACGTGAGACCGCTGCTCGACGCTTTCGTCGCGGACCTCGTCGCCTCGCGGCACGATGCGCTCGTCGACGATGACCTCGCCAACCCGTACAAGCCCTACATCTCGGTGCGCTTCTCGCCGGTCGCCGGTGTGAAGCTGGCGGACCTGGCTTCGCGCGAGTCGGTCTTCACGCTGCGCGCCTTCGCGGCGACACGGCAGGTGCACCACGTGTCTTCCTACGACCAGCGCTCAGGCGAACACGGCGTCACGCACGAGGCACTGGGCATCGAGTCGGTGAATCCGTCGCGGGTCGAGCGGGGCTTCGAGGAATGCCTGCGGGCCGCGCTGAAGGCCTGGCAGGCCTGAGTGCTTGCTTCTTAGTACTTGCTGGCGCCCGCCCTCAAAGCCGCTCGATGATCGTCACGTTCGCCATGCCGCCGCCTTCGCACATCGTCTGCAACCCATAGCGCTTGCCGCGCTGCGCGAGCGCGTGGACCAGCGTGGCCATCAGCTTGGTGCCCGAGGCGCCCAGCGGATGCCCCAGCGCGATCGCGCCGCCGTTCACGTTCAGGCGTTCCGGGTCGGCACCCAAGACCTGCAGCCAGGCCAGCGGCACCGGTGCGAAGGCTTCGTTGACCTCGTACAGGTCGATGTCCTCGATCTTCATGCCGGCCTTCTTCAAGGCGCGCTGCGTGGCGGGCAGCGGCGCCTCCAGCATGATCACAGGGTCGTGCCCCATCACGCTCATGTGGTGGATGCGCGCGAGCGGCTTCACGCCCAGCGCCTTGAGCCCGCGCTCGTTCACCACCATCACGCCGCTCGCGCCGTCGCAGATCTGGCTCGCGGTGGCCGCGGTGCAGCGGCCGCCTTCGGCGATGAGCTTCACGCCGGCGATGCTCTCCAGCGTGGCGTCGTAGCGGATGCCTTCGTCGGTGGTGTGCATGTCGCCCGGCTCGGTGCCGTCGTTCAGGCGGGCGGCCACGGGCACGATTTCGGCATCGAACAGGCCCGCCTTCGTCGCGGCGATGGCGTTGCGGTGGCTGCGCAGCGCGTAGGCATCGAGCTCGGATTTCTCGATGCCGTAGTTCTTCGCGATCATCTCGGCGCCGGTGAACTGGCTGAACTGGATGTCGGGGTAGCGCTTCTGCATGAGCGGACTCACGTAGAAGCCCAGGCCGTTCTTCATCGGCAGGATGTTCGGCGTGCCCATGGGCACGCGCGTCATGCTCTCGACGCCGGCGGCGATCACGATGTCCATGCTGCCCGACATCACGGCCTGCGCCGCGAAATGCAGCGCCTGCTGCGACGAGCCGCACTGCCGGTCGACCGAGGTGGCCGGCACCGACTCGGGCAGCCGCGAGGCCAGCACCGCATTGCGCGCGATGTTCGAGGCCTGCTCGCCGACCTGGCCGACGCAGCCCATGATGACGTCCTCGACCAATGAGGGATCGACGTCGGTGCGCTCGACCAGCGCGTTGAGCACCTGCGCGGCGAGGTCGGCGGGGTGCCAGCCGGACAGGCGGCCATTGCGGCGACCGCCTGCGGTGCGGGCGGCGGCGACGATAAAGGCTTCGGGCATTCGGGTCTCCAGTTTGTGGGTTGGCGAAAAGATTGTCTTACCGCGGCGCCATGCGGATGGCACCGTCCAGCCGCACGCTCTCGCCGTTGAAGTAGCCGTTGGTGATCATCAGCTCGGCCAGCGTCGCGTACTCCGCCGGGTTGCCGAGGCGCTTGGGAAACGGCACAGATGCCGCGAGCGCCGCCTTCACGTTGTCGGGCGCGCCCTGTAGCAGCGGCGTGTCGAAGATGCCCGGCAGGATCGTGTTCACGCGGATGCCCTCGCTCATCAGGTCGCGCGCAATCGGCAGCGTCATGCCGACGATGCCGGCCTTCGACGCGGTGTAGGCCGCCTGCCCCATCTGCCCGTCCTGCGCGGCCACCGAGGCGGTGTTGACGATGGCGCCGCGCTCGCCATCCTGCAGCATGTCGAGCGTGAGCATGCCGGCCGCCGATTTGGCGATGCAGCGGAAGGTGCCCACAAGGTTGATCTGGATGATGCGGTCGAAGTTGGCGAGCGGAAAGTGCTTGATCTCGCCCGTGGCCTTGTCGCGGCTTGCGGTCTTCACCGCATTGCCGGTGCCGGCGCAGTTGACCAGCACCCGCTCCTGCCCGTGCGCCGCGCGGGCCTTGGCGAAGGCCGCGTCGACCTGCTCTTCGGAGGTAACGTCGACCTTGCAGAACACGCCGCCCAGCTCCTTTGCGAGCGCTTCTCCCTGCTCCGCGTTGAGATCGAACAGCGCGACCTTCACGCCGTGGCTGGCCAGGCGGCGCGCGGTGGCGGCGCCCAGGCCCGAGGCGCCGCCGGTGACGACGGCGGAAATACTGGCATCGAGTTGCATCTTGGCTTGTCTCCGGATGGATTGTCTGGTGTGCTGTCCCGCAAATAACTGCGCATGAAATCGCGCCTTTCGCGTCAGGGCGGCGTTGCAAATCCTCGCGATACCTGCGGGTATCGCTGCGGTTTGCGCCTTGCCCTGACACGAAACGCATCGATTTCATTTGCGCAGCTATTTGCGGGACAGCACACTGGCCACTTTAGGCCGCAGAATCAACCGCCGGAATCGTCGGAAGCGACGGAATTTCAAGGCGCTCACTCCCCCGTTTGCGATGCCTTCCCCTGCTTCTCCACCGCCCTCTCCCCGGATTCTCGAAACCAAGCTGAACCCGCCGGCGTTCGTGGCCACTCAGGTGCCGCGAACCACGATCGGCGAAGAGGTTGCCGCGGCCGGTGTGAAGCTGGTGCTGGTGCGTGCCCCGGCCGGCTTCGGCAAGACCACGGCCATGGCGCAGATCCGCGAGCGCATGGAAGCGCAGGGCACCGCCACCGCCTGGCTCACGCTGGACCGCGCCGACAACGACGTCTCGCGTTTTCTCAACTGCCTGGCCGAGGCCGCGCAGCGCCTGGGCGTGGAAGAGCCCCGCACCAACGGCCCCTTCGACGCGGTCGCTGCGCTGGCCGCGCATGACGCGCCCTTCACCCTGTTCCTGGACGACTTCGAGGTGGTGCAGGAGCCCGCCGTGCTGGGCCTCGTGCGCGAGATCATCGAGCAGCTGCCGCGCCGCGGGCAGATCGTGATCGGCTCGCGCAGCCTGCCCGACCTGAGCCTGGGCCGGCTGCGCGCACGCGGCCAGTTGATGGAGATCGACACCGATCGCCTCCGCTTCACGCTGGAGGAAACCAGCGCCTTCTTCGGCCTGCGGCAGGCCCATGCATCGCAGACATCGCAAGGCCTGCAGACGCTGCCGGCCGACCTGCTCTCCCAACTGCACCGCAAGACCGAAGGCTGGGTGGCCGCCATCTGGCTCGCGTCGATGGCGCTGGAGCGGCACGGCACCGAGACCGGCTTTGTCGAGCGCTTCTCGGGCTCCGACCGCGCGGTGGCCGAGTACCTGGCCGAAGACGTGCTCGCGCACCAGCCCAAGGAGATTCGCGACTTCCTGCTGCGCACCAGCATCCTGCGCCAGCTCGACGCCTCGGTGTGCCAGGCGCTCAACCCGCGCATCGACTGCGCGGCCATCCTGGAGCGGCTGGCCGCGGCCAACCTCTTCCTGACACCCGTGAGCGGCGACGGCCGCGCGTGGCGCTATCACAGCCTGTTCGCCGATTTCCTGCGCGCGCAGCTGGCGCGAGAGCACCCCGGCGAGATCGAGCGGCTGCACCTCGCAGCCTCGGGCTGGTACGAATCGCAGGACCGGCCCGTGCCCGCCATCGACCACGCCATCGAAGGCGGCGACCATCCGCATGCGCTGACGCTGCTCGACAGCTACGCGGGGCAGTTTCTCGAACAGGGGCGCATGCGCATGCTCGCGCGATGGTTTTCCGCCATTCCGGAACACCAGCTGCGCGCGCACCCGTTCCTGCAGCCCATCGCGCTGTGGGCCACCTGCTTCACGCACGGGCCGTGGGAGGCGATGCAGATGCTCGAGCAATCGGGCTGCATCGACAGCGAGATTCCCGAAGTGCGCGCGAGCGCGCACACGCTCGTGCCGCTGCTGCTCGCGATGCAGGACCGGCACGACGAGGCGTATGAAGTGGGCCGCACCAGCCTTGCGCGGCTGCCGACCGGCTTGCCGTTTGCCGACAGCGTGCTGCTCAACGCGATGGCGCACATCCTCGCCGTGCGGGGCGACCAGCGCGAGGCGCAGCGGCTGCTCGATGCCGCGCGGCGGGAGCAGGGCAACAGCACCTTCAACCGCATGTACACCGAATCGCTGGCGGGCCTGTTCGATCTGCACGAAGGCCGGCTGCGCCAGGCGACCGCGCGGCTGCGCATGGCGGTCGATACGACGCATGCCGTGTCCTACAACCACAGCCACGGCAATGCCTGGGCCGGCGTGCTGTACGCCGGTGTGGTGTACGAGTCGAACCAGCTGCCGCAGGCGGATCACTTGCTGAATGTGTACCTGCCGCTCGCGCGCGACGTGGGGCTGCCGGACCACATGATCCTGAGCCACGTGATGCGCTCGCGCATCGCGTTCCATGCGGGCGACATCGACGCGGCCGTCCAGGCGCTGACCGAACTCGAATACCTCGGGCATCACCGGCAACTGCCGCGCGTGGTGGCCGGCGCAAAGCTGGAGCGCTCGCGCATGTTGCTGCTGCAGGGCAACGGTCCCGCGTCACGCGATGAGTTGCTGCGCGCGGACGATCCGGAACTGTGGGCGCGCGAGCGGCGCCAGCGCCTGCCCGCGCACGACCTCGACTACCTGGCGCTGGCGAAGGCGCGCTGGGACATCGCGTTCGGTGATGCGCGCGCGGCGTTGGCCGTGCTCGATGCCGAAATGCACGCGGCCGTCGCATCGAACCGCTATCGCCGCGTGCTCAAGCTGCGCGTTCTGCGCGCGATGGCGCTGCAGCGCGCAGGCGACGTTGCCGCCGCGATCGACGAGATCAGCGCCGTGCTGCAGACCGCGAGCCAGGAAGGCTTCATGCGGCTGATCCTCGATGAAGGACCGGCTGTGGGGATGCTGGTGCAGCGGTATGCGAATGCGGCTGCCCAAGAAGCTGCGGCGTCGCCTTCGACGCGCGGCGATCCGATCCTTGCGGACTACCTGCAGCGGCTGCTGCAGGCGATGGGGCCGATGACAGCGGTCGATGCAGAAGCTACGCCGGCTGCCGGCGATGCGATCAAGGAGCCGCTGACGCGCAAGGAGATCCGGGTGCTGCAGTTGCTGGCGGAGGGGTACTCGAACAATGCGATGGCGGAGAAATTGTTCGTGTCGGACAGCACGGTGCGGACGCACCTGCGAAATATCAATATGAAGCTGGATGCGAAGAGCCGGACGCAGGCGGTGGCGATTGCGCGACGGCTGGGCGTGATTCGGTAGTTCCAGCGCCCCGTCACCCCCACCTCGCCGCAATGGCACAGCGTTGCCGTGGGGCAGCCGGCTGCCGGCGCGCACCTGCGGCCTTCCGTCCAGTCGCCTCAGGACTACGGAAATCGGTGATACCGCCACCCCCGCGCAATCCCTAGCATCGTTGACAGAACAGCCCAACCCGCCAGGGAGCAGCCCCCAGCAGAAATGCTGAAAGAAGCAGCGCGTCCAAAGAAATGCCCAGAGGTATCCCCAACCCCGCCCCCATGTACGGCATCGCCCCCCGCCCCTGGGGCTTTGAAGTCTCGCTCGTGCGCAACGGCACCCGTTACTACCGGCAATTCGGCAAGGCCAGCTACGGCAGCCTGGAGCAGGCGCTGCTGCAGGCGCAGGACTGGCGCGACGCGGTGGTGCGCAGCGTGCCGCCGGTGGCGCGGCGCACGCGGGCCGAAAAACTGAGGGCCAACAACACCACGGGCGTCTCCGGCGTCTTCTGCCAGGTCGCGTCCGGCGGCCGGGTGCGGGCATGGGTCGCCAAAACCTACATCGGGCAGGACGAGATCCTGCGCACCGATTTTCCGGTCGATGCGGTGGGCAGCGGTGCGCTGGCGCTCGCCATCGAGGAGCGCGAAAAGCAACTGGCCCGCATGTCGGGCCTGGCGCGGCTGCATCCGGCCGAAGAAGCGATCCGCCAGGGCCTGACGCTGCAACCGCCGGGGCCGCGCGTCACCAAGCGCTCCAAGTCCGAAATTACGCGCTGCACCAATTCCAGCGGCGTGAGCGGGGTGCAGTTCAAGATGCCCAACGCGGGCCATCCGGGCTACTGGCTGGCGACCACGTTCACCGCGGGCAAGGGCAGCGTATGCAAGGCCTTCTCGGTGAAGGAGCACGGCCACGACATGGCCAAGAGCCTCGCCATTGCCGAGCGCGCGCGCCAGCTCGCGCAGAAGTTCAAGGATGCCGAGCAGCAACAGCTTCAGCCGCAACAACAACAGCCAAAGCAGTCGCCGCCCGAACTCTCCTTCCAGCACAGGGCCGGCGGCCAGACGGCCCGGCCATGACGAACCTCAAACCCCTCCATCAGCTGCTGCGGGTGGCTTCCCATCTGCTCGACCAGGCAGCCACGGAGGTGCACGAGGCGCAGTTGGAGCCGACCTCCGAGAACATCGAGGGCATCGGCCGCGCGCTGCTCGAGGTGATGGAGGTGCAGCGCAGGATCTTCGCGGAGCGGCCCGAACTGCGGCCCAAGACGCTCGCGGCCTCCGACCGCGAGGCCGACGCCAACAAGCTCTTCACCCAGTTCATGCTCGAGGCGCTGGAACTGGAAGACACGGGCAACACCGTGGGCGCGGTGGAGCGCTACACGCGGTTCATCGGCATCTCGCCCTCGTACCACCACCGCGAGATCGCGCGGGCGGAAATCCGCCGGCTGACTTAGCCGCTCGTCCGCCGCCGGGTGTTTGTTCACAGCGCCCGCGAAATCACCTCTTTCATGATCTCGTTGGTGCCGCCGTAGATGCGCTGCACCCGCGCATCGGCATACATGCGCGCGACCATGTATTCGCTCATGTAGCCGTAGCCGCCGAAGAGCTGCAGGCATTCGTCCATCACGCGGCCCTGCGCTTCGGTGCCCCAGAGCTTGGCCATGGAGGCGGTGGCGGTGTCGAGCCGGCCGGCCACCAGGTCTTCGACGCAGCGGTCGATGAAGGCGCGGCCCACCTTGATCTGGGTGGCGATCTCGGCGAGCTTGAATTTGGTGTTCTGGAACTCGGCGATCGGCTTGCCGAAGGCCTTGCGGTCGCGCACGTAGTCAAGCGTGGCCTCGTAGGCGCCTTCCATGGCCGCGAGCGCGGTCACGCCGATGATGGTGCGCTCGTAGGGCAGGTCGCTCATCAACTGGAAGAAGCCCTGCCCCTCCTGGCCGCCGAGCAGCGCATCGGCCGGCACGCGCACGTCGTCGAAGAAGAGCTCGGAGGTGTCCTGCGCCTTCATGCCGATCTTGTCGAGCACGCGGCCCACGCGAAAGCCCTCGCAGCCCTCGGTCTCGACGATGAGGATCGAGGTGCCCTTGGCGCCCTGTGCCGGGTCGGTCTTGCACACCACCAGCACCAGGCCGGCGAGGTAGCCGTTGGTGATGAAGGTCTTCGATCCGTTGATGAGGTAACCGCCGTCTTTTTTCTCGGCGCGGGTGCGCACGCCCTGCAGGTCGGAGCCGGCGCCGGGTTCGGTCATGGCGATGGCGCCGACCATTTCGCCGCTCGCCATGCGGGGCAGGTAACGCTGCTTCTGTTCCTCGGTGCCGTGGTTGAGGATGTAGTGCGCCACGATGGCGTGCACCGAGGTGGCCATGCCGGTGAGCCCGCGGCGCGACATCTCTTCGTACACCACGGCCTCGTGGCGGAAGTCGCCGCCGGCGCCGCCGTACTCATCGGGAATGTCGGCGCACAGCAGGCCGAGCGCGCCGGCCTTGCGCCAGACCTCGCGGCCCACGTGGCCGCGCTTGCGGGCTTCCTCGTCGTGTGGGAGCACTTCGGTTTCGACGAAGCGCACCACGTTGTCGCGGTAGAGCGCCAGGTCTTCGTCGCTCCACGAGCGGCTGAAATCGATGGGCATTGGAGTTGTCCTTTGTAGTTTTGAAAAATGTGGTCGGTCAGCCGACGCGGCGCGCCTTGCCGGCCCAGAAGGGCTCGCGCAGCTGGAATTTCTGCAGCTTGCCTGCGGCCGAGAGCGGCAGCGCATCGCGAAACTCCACGCTGCGCGGGCACTTGTAGGTGGCGATCTGCTCGCGGCAGTGCGCAATGACGGCCCCTGCCTCCAGCGCCATGCCTTCGCGCCGCACGATCACCGCATGCACGCGCTCGCCCCACTTGTCGTCGGGCACGCCGATCACGGCGGACATCAGCACCTCCGGCAATTGCGCGATGGCGTTCTCGACCTCGGCCGAGTACACGTTCTCGCCGCCGCTCACGATCATGTCCTTCATGCGGTCGACCACGTGGAGAAAGCCGTTCTCGTCCATGAAGCCGCCGTCGCCGGTGTGCATCCAGCCGCCGCGCAGGGCCGCCTCGGTTTCCTGCGGCTTGTTCCAGTAGCCCTTCATCACCATCGGCCCGCGCGCAACGATCTCGCCGACCTGGCCGAAGGGCAGTTCGTTGTCGTCGCCATCGACGATGCGCACCTCCGCGATGGCAATGGGCGTGCCGGCCGAGCGCAGCAGGCGCTCGCGGTCGGGGCCGGGCTGGTGGCAGTGCGAGGGCAGCGCGGTGACCACGGGCGAGAGCTCCGTCATGCCGTAGACCTGCGCGAACGCGGTGCCCGGAAAGGCGCGCATGGCCTGGTCGAGCAGCGCCGCGTCGATGGGCGCCGCGCCGTACGACAGCAGCCGCAGCATCGACAGGTCGAACTCCGCGAAGCGCGGATGCTCGATCACGCGCTTGATCATGGTCGGCACCAAAAACATCTCGGTGATGCGCGCCGACTGCAGGGTCTGCAGCACCGCGAGCTCGTCGAACATCGGCACCACGTGGATGGGCACGAGCCGCTGCAGGCTCTGCAGTGCGATGCCGCAACCGGCCACGTGGAACATCGGCGCCGCGACGATGGCGGCCGCATCCTGCGTGTCGCGCGGCAATGCGGCGACGGTGCCGAGCGCGTTGATGTACAGGCTCCCGTGCGTGAGCATCACGCCCTTGGGCTGGCCGGTGGTGCCGCCGGTGTACATGATGGCCGCGAGCTCGTCGGCGCCGTGCGGTGCGTCGTCGATGAGCTCGGCCTCGGCGAGCAGCGCCTCGTAGCCGACCATGCCTTCGGGCACCGCGCCATCGCCGCAATAGACCACGGTGCGCAGCGATGCCGAAAGCTGGCGCAACGCGGGCGCCATCGGCGCGAAGAGATCGTCCACCAGCAGGATGCGGGTGTCGCAGTCATCCAGCGAATACGCGACCTCCTTCGGGTTCCAGCGGATGTTGACCGGGTTGATGACGCCGCCGCCCCACCAGGTGCCGAAGAAGTATTCGACGAAGCGGTGCGAGTTGAGGCTCATCATGCCGACGCGGTCGCCGCGCTTCATGCCGAGTTTCTGCAGCACGGCGCCCAGGCGCGCGGCGCGGTCGGCGAGCTCGCCGAAATCCAGGCGCTTGCTGCCGCAGACCACGGCGGTGGCGCGGGCCTTCTCGCGGCGGCCCTTGTGCAGGGGCTGGGTGAGGAACATGGTTTTCGTCTTCCTTTTTTTTTCAGCCGGCCGTGACGGGCACTGTCGTCGCGGCCCATCGGCGCAGCATCGCTTCGCCGTCGTCCTTTGCGATGGCAGGCGGCATCACGGGCGCGGTGCGGCTGAAGCGCGGCGCGGGCGCGGGCTGCACCACGCCGCCGACGTTCGCGAAGGTGCCGCGCGCCACGTTGTGCGGGTGTTGGGGCGCCTCGTCCCAGTCGAGCACGGGCGCGAAGCAGGCGTCGCTGCCTTCGAGCAGCACGCACCATTCGTCGCGCGTGCGGGTGCGGAACAGGTCGGCCATGCGCAGCTTGAGCAGCGGCCAGCGGTCGGCGTCCATCTGCGCGTCGAAGGCAGTGTCGTCGGCGATGCCGCAGCGCTCGCGCAGCAGCGCATAGAACTGCGGCTCGATGGCGCCCACGGCCACGTACTTGCCATCGGCGCAGGCGTAGGTGTCGTAGAAGTGCGCGCCGCCGTCGAGCATGTTCTCGCCGCGCTGGTTGCTCCACATGCCGGCCGACTTGAAGCCGTACATCATCGAAGACAGGAGCGCCGCGCCGTCGGTCATCGCCGCATCGACCACCTGCCCCTGGCCCGAGCCCTTGGCCTCGTGCAGCGCGGCGAGGATGCCGAAGGCCAGCAGCATCGCGCCGCCGCCGAAGTCGCCCACATAGTTGAGCGGCGGCACGGGTGGCTCGCCCGCGCGGCCGATGGCGTGCAGCGCGCCGCTGATGGCGATGTAGTTGATGTCGTGGCCCGCCGCGTGCGAGAGCGGGCCGTGCTGGCCCCAGCCGGTCATGCGGCCATAGACCAGGCGCGGGTTGCGCGCATGGCATTCGGCGGGGCCGATGCCCAGTCGCTCCATCACGCCGGGGCGGAAGCCCTCGACGAGCACGTCAGCCTTGGCGATGGCATCGAGCACCAAGGACGCGGCGCCTTCCGCGCGCAGGTCGATCTGCAGCGTGCTGCGGCCGCGCGCGAGGATGTCGTAGGGCGCGGTACGCGTGCCGGGGCGTTCGATGCGGATCACCTCCGCGCCCATGTCGGCGAAGAGCATCGCGCAGAACGGCCCCGGGCCGATGCCCGCCATCTCGATCACCCGAAGGCCTTGCAGTGGACCTGCCATGGTCTGTCTCCTGTATGTGGAGGCATCTTGGCCCGGGGGCGGTGGGGGTGCATCGTCCAAAGCGACGAATGCGCCTGTTATCTCCTTCCCTGTCTCCTTCTATATGGCGGCGCGCAGCTTCGCCACGCGGCGCAGGTGCCATGCGGGTGGACCGAACTGGCCTTCGATGAGTGTGGCGCGGCGCACGTAATGGCCAACAGCCAGTTCCTCGGTCATGCCCATGCCGCCATGCAACTGCACCGCGCCCTGCCCCACGGCCTTGCAGGCCTTGGCGGCGGCCACCTTGGCGGACGAGACCGCGCGGGCGCGCTCGTCGTCGCTCGCGGTGTCGACGATTTCGCCGACGCTCGCGGTGAGCGCCGCGGCCTGCTCCAGCGCCATGTGCATGTCGGCGAGGCGATGCTGCAGCACCTGGAAGCTGGAGATGGGCACGCCGAACTGCTTGCGCTGACGCACGTAGTCGAGTGTGTCGCGCAGCAGGCGGCGCATGACGCCGACCGATTCGGCGCAGATGGCGAGCGTGGCTTCGTCGAGCGCGCGTTCGATCTGCGGCAGCGCGCCGCCTTCGGTGCCGAGCAGCGCGTCGGCGGGCAGGCGCACGTTGTCGAAGGCGATGTCGGCGGCACGGCCGCCGTCGCGCGTCGGGTAGGCGCGCAGGCGCAGGCCCGGCGTGTCCCTCGGCACCACGAGCAGCGACAGGCCCTTGCCGCTGCGCGCGGTGACGATGAAGTGGCTGGCCCACGGCGCCGCCTGCACCACGGCCTTGCGGCCATCGAGCCGGAAACCGTCGCCCTCGCGCACGAGCTGCATCTGCACATCGGTGCGGTCGTGGCGGCTCTGCGGCTCGCCGTGCGCGAAGGCCAGCACGGCCTGCCCTGCGACGATGCGCGCGAGCAGCGCATCGGCCTTTGCGCCGGGGTGGCGCTGCAGCAGGCCGGCGCCGATCACCATCGTCGACAGGTAGGGCTCGGCCGCGAGCGCACCGCCCAATGTTTCCATCAGCGCGAGGTGGGCAGCCATGCCCAGACCCAGGCCGCCTTGCGATTCGGGCAGCGCCGCGCCCAGCAGGTCGAGTTCGCGCGAGAGGCCCCGCCAGAACGGCGGCGGCGCATCGTCGGCCTTCGCGAGCGCATGCAGGCGCTGCTCGAAGCCGTGGTTGTCGTCGAGGTAGCGCGCGAGGCTGTCGCGCAGCATCGCGAGGGTGTCGTCGGTTTCGGTGGTGAGTGTGCTCATGGCAGGGACCTCAGCGGGCCAGCAGATGGGCCGCGACGATGTTGCGCTGCACCTCGTTGGAGCCCGCGTAGATGGAAGCGGCGCGGTCGTTGAGGTAGGCCGACATCGAGAACACGGCCTCCTCCGGGATCGGCAGTTCGCCCTGCAGCCCGTCGTCCAGCGGCAGGTCGACGGCGGCGTAGTGGCCGGCGATTTCAACGCCGAGTTCGGTCAGCCGCTGGCGCAGCTCGGAGCCCAGCACCTTGCCCATCGAGGGGCGGATGCCCGGCGGCTCGCCGCGGGCCTGCGCACGCAGCGACTGCAGCTCGGTGGCCTCGAGCGCGTCGATGGCGCATTCGGCTTCGGCCAGGCGCAGCGCCATGTCGTCGGCCTCTTGCGCGTCGGAGATCGCATCGGCGGCCGCGCGCAACCGGCGAAGGCGCGCGCGCAGCATCGGCGTCCACGCGCCGCCGCGCTCGTGCTGCAGCAGGTACTTGGCGATGGTCCAGCCCTGGTTCTCCTCGCCGATGAGCCCTTCGGCGGGCACCCGCACGTCGTCGAAGAACACTTGGTTGAGTTCGTGATCGCCCGAGATGCTGATGATCGGCCGGATGGTGATGCCCGGCGTCGGAATGTCGAAGCACAGGAAGCTGATGCCCTGCTGCGGCTTGCCGCCCGAGGTGGTGCGCACCAGGCAGAACATGCGGTTGGCGTACTGCGCGTGGGTGGTCCAGATCTTGGTGCCGTTGATGACGTAGTGGTCGCCATCGCGCACCGCCTTGCATTGCAGCGAGGCGAGGTCGGAGCCCGACTGCGGCTCCGAGTAGCCCTGGCACCAGTAGTCCTCGCCCGAGCGGATGGCCGGCAGCCACGCGCGCTTCTGCGCCTCGGTGCCGAAGGCCACGATCACCGGCGCGACCATGCCCGGCCCCATGGGCGCGCGCTGCGGCGCGTCGGCCGCTGCCAGCTCGGCCGCGAAGAGGTAGTGCTGCATCGGCGTCCAGCCGGTGCCGCCGTGCTCGCCCGGCCAGTGCGGCACGCTCCAGCCGCGCCTGGCAAGGATGCGGTGCCAGCCGTTGCCTTCGGCGTAGTCACTGAAGATGCCCGAGCAGCGCCGTCCGGCGGTGCGGAGTTCGGGTGTCAGCTCGCGCGAGAGAAAGTCGCGAACCTCGTTCTGGAATGCCGTTTCGGCGGCGCTGAGTGTCCAAGCCATGGTGCGGTCCCGTTGGAGTGCAGCGGCGAGTGTGCACCTGGGGAGTGCGGCGGCGGCATCGTCGGATCGGACGAAGACTCACCGGTTTCGGTAGTTTGCGCGCACACCCGGGATAGCCCTCTCCGGCGCCTCCGGACGACCACGCAAAATTACCAGTCGGGAGTTGTTCTGTGCGCCAGAGAATGCGCTGCGCTCAATGGAAAGCACCATGCACGCGACCACCACACCCGGCTTCTCGCACGCCAGCGTCGAACGGCTGTGCGACTACGAATTGCCCGATCCGCCGGCACGCAATGCGCCGTCCACGCCGGCCACGTCTCTTTCACCCCTCAGCCACGACCCCGAGAAGCTCGCGCTGAACTGGTGGCTGTGGATGGATGAGATGAACAAGAGCATGTGGCGCCACTATGACGCCTGGCGCGAACAGCAGTTCGGCCAGCCGGCCAAGGAACCGAAGGGCCGCGGCTAAGTCGGACGACCGCTCAGGCGTGGCCTTCGACGGCACGGGCAGGTGCTCGGCCCGTGCCTTTGCGCCACTTATCGTGATCCTTGATGATCTGGTTCGCTCTCATGAAAACAACGCCTGTGCGGTGTCTCCAAGCTCGCCGGGCAGCATCCGCGCCCACAGCAGGCTCTCGATAACCCTCCAACGCGCCATGTGTACGCCGTCGCCTCGGCAAGAGCGCACCGTAGAAAAGAGGGTATGGCGGATGTCGTCGAGTACGCGCTTGCCATTGGTGGCTCTGCGGTACAGGCCTTCGAACCCGATTGCGACGATGATCAGCAGCAGCTCCAGCAGGTCGACATGCGCGGCTGGTCTTTTGAGCAGGTTCGCCATGAACTTGAAAACGTTCTCACCGCCCCTGCCGTCACCGTGAAACCGAACCGCCAGCAGCCGTCCAGCCCAGGTGTTGACGCCGGTGGTGGCGTCCATGGCCCGGACGGTCAGGCCCGCCGCCTCATCCAGCGCCGTGCACAGCATGTAGCTCGCACCAGTGATGTACTCTTTGCGGATAAAGGCATCCATACACAAGGACTGGAAGCTGGCGACCTCGCGCACCAGATCTCCGTGCAAGGCATCGGCGTGCGTTGCGTCGAGCTGCCCGGGCATATGAACCAAGGCCAGCAGCAGTGGCCGGGCCGCTTCGATCAAAGGGACACGGGCAGCCTGAACGGCTACCAAACGGTCGGGTTGAGGGGATTGGCGCGAGAGGGTCTGCTCGCTCATCAGGAGAGGCTTGAGCTGGGGCTTGGGGGTGGCCGCTGCGACAAGGCATTGGGCGGTCTTCTCGAAGTGGCAGTAAGCGGCGAGCGTGAACTCTTTGCGCAGGGGCATCAATCCCTCCGCGCTCGCGCTACAGCCAACGCCTCTGCAGTGCCATAGCGCTCCATCAATTCCACTTCGTCGGCCTTGCTTAGCCTGCCCTTGGCGCGATAGACCAGTGCGGTCGTCACAGCACCCGTCTGCACGGGGTTGTCTTCAGGTTCACCCATGCCACTGTCACTTTGCCATTCCTTGGGAAAGCGCGGCCAGCTGCAGGTGATCTGGCTGCTCATGTGAAAGAAAGTCTCCATGAAGCCGGGCCTGCACTCTTGCCTGTACTGACTGCTGCTTGGCAAGCCGCAGTAGGTGGTGTAGTCCGGATGCAGGTAGCGCGCGATGCCCTTGAAGTTGGCCGGTGCATCGGACGGAATGCGGTCGACGGTGGGGCCTGTTTCCATGTACTGGCGGATGTATTCCCACAGGTGGGCTGCACCGCTGGGGCCGGTGACGGCGGGGCCTACGAACAAGCAGTCTTCGCCTTGAGCCGTGGAGTCGGCGGCATCGAAGGGTGGGTGGTACAGGGCCAGCATCGCAACCTCCTGCTTGTCCCAGCGGTGAGTGCTTTGGGGGTCGAACAGTGCTACCAGTCGATCCCACTCGAACACCGCGTTTCCTCCGCAGTACTTGGGACGCAGCACATACACCTTGCGTGTGAGCCGATTGAAGCGGATTCGGCCTCGTGCGGAAGTGAAGAAGCAGGTGCGCATGCCCATCTTGCAAAACCACATGTAGATCAGGAAGGCGGAGGCCAGGGCTAGTGGGAAGCCCAGCACCCATCCGAAAATCAAATCCCCGCTATCAAATTCGGAGGTGGGGTACCACAAAAAAATTAATAGTCCAAAAAGAACAGGATGGATGGTCATTCCGTACCAAAACCAAATGACAAACAGCGCGGGCAGGATCACATAGAGATTTGCTATCCCTGCACGCCACTGCAAATTCCACCCTGGATTGCACAGTTCCAGATAAGCCCTATTCTGTGCGTACGCACTGCCGTTGGGCATCGTGATGCCCGTCGCACCAGAGCGATTGGACGGCCATTGCTTTTGACCGTCCAGATTGATGTGTGCGCGACTCTTGGCCACGGCCGATCTATGCAGGCGGGCATAGCCCTCTTCGCGAATAAACATGATGGATGTGTCAAGCAGGTTGCAGATCACGCTTGGCATTGGCATGCTCTTGCAGAGTTTCCTGCAAGTTGCTGTGTATCGGCTTCTTGCCTCTACGTTTCTTGTTCAGGGGGATGTCGCGCAGCCAGGTGATCCACTTGTCCTCACTCAATAGCAGCACAAAAATCGTGCTGCTGATAGCCAACACGGCACCCACTAGGCCCAAGACCGCTGCAGCGATACCCCACGCAGCCGCACTGGCTCCCATGCCCGCAGCGAAGATGCCCGCACCAGCGCTTCCAATCGTGAAGATAGTGCCAATGACGGACGCAGCTTGGGCTCGTGATATCCATATTTGCCCTCTGTCTCTAGATTTCACAGCATCCATTCCATCCAGCACCACCGAGATCACCGCCGCCGGACCCAGAAACTTGAACGCCGTCAGCCGCAGGCTCTTGAGATGCAGCGCGTTGATGCTGTCTAGCCCCTCACTGAGCGCCGCGTACTTGTAGATGTCATACCCCTTCACCCCCTTGAAGATCGTTTCTTCATACGCCTTGGCGCGCCAGTCATACAAGCTGCCGATGCCTTGCAGCAGCTGGCCCGCAAGATCGAAGGCGCTGCGCGCATCGAGCTTGGTACCCAGCTGGTTGCCCTTGATGATGGCCGCGCCCAGATCCATCAGAGCACCCAGCATCGCGGCACGCGTGCCAGGAGCGGCACTGCGTGCCCGCTCCAGCGCCGCAGCCTTGCCAGCGCGTGCAACCGGATCGGCAACGGACTCCAGCTTCTTGACCCGCAGCGCAATGCGCTTGGCGTTCTCTGCAATGTCGATCTGCAGCTGCGCCACCGCTTTGTGCACTGTGCTGCCCATGGTGCTCATGCCGGCCAGGGCCAAATGCTGCACCATGCGTGCTTCCAATTGCGATGCCTTCCAGCCGCCGATGCCGGTCGCGGCGCGCGCCGAGAGCAGGGAGAACACGTGGCCAGCCCAGGCCGCCTTGCGCAACAAGGCAGGTGCGTCGGTGTTGTGCGCTTCATCGATGAAGCCCAGTGCCTTGTCGCCCAAGGCCAGGCGCCCGGCCATCAATTTAAGGTTTGTCGCCAATGTGTCGGCCATCGCGGTTTCGGGCTCGGCGGGGGGCGTCACCGCGGCAAGGGGCTTGGCATTTTCCAGGTCTTTGTAGGTCGCCTGAAGGGTGACGCTGTTGAAGCACAGCAAGCGCGACAGCAGGCTGCCGCCCCACAGGTTCATTGCCAGTAGCGCCTGGCGGCCGGCTTCATGCGTTTCCAGGCCTGCCAGGCATTGCGCGAGCTGCATGCTCAATGCGGCGCCGCCGCCGGGTTTGTTGATCTTTCCATCCTGATTGCTGAAACGGCCCAAGGCCGCGAGCAGCGTGCTGCTGAACACCCATTTGTTCTGATCGCGGCCCAGCGCAGCCACTTTGTCTTGTGCTTGCCCCTGCCGTATTTTTTGCTCCTGCAGGATGTCACGTGCCGCAGCCTGGTCGAGCCATTGGTTGCAGGCGAACTGAACGGCCGACAGGGCGTTGCCGAGTTCGCGCTGGTGGTTGGCCGCGCGCACTGCGGTCCGGCGTGCGCTTTCCTTGGCAGACTCCTGGGGGTCGCGCGGCAGCGGCGCATGGATGCGTGCCGACTCCGCATAGCCTCGGTCAACGCGCGCGACAGCGCCTTGCTGCGCGAGTGCGATCAGACCCTGCGCCCCGACGGCCGTCTGGAAAACCCATTCATTGCTCACGTCCTTGTGATGCCCTGTGGCACTGGATGCCTGCCAATGGCTATAGATGGTTTGGGCTTCGGCTTGCAGGTGTCCCAACTCCTGCGCAATGCCAATGGCGTCTTCGCACGCGACGACGGCACCGCCGTTGTCAGTCAGGAATTGGGCGATGTTTTGCAGGCGTTTGCCGTGTGCGCCAGCGTAGTCGGGCTGCTTGACGAGCAAGGTTTCTTCGACTGTGATCTTTCCGGCGTGTTCGCCCGTGATCAGATACTGGTCCGTCTCCACAAAATGCTTGTTCTCATAGTCGCCCCACCCGCGCTCCATCGCATTGCTGCCCATCAGGCCGAACAACTGAGGCTCCAGCGCGCTGCGCACGGCATCGTCCTTCAGCGCCTTGAATTCGGCCACGCTCCAGCCACCTAGGTCCGGGTCGGGCGCTGCGGTGTCGGGCGCGGTCTTGCTGCCGTTGGCCCAGCTGGCCACGTCGAAACTTTGCGTGTACTTATCCAAGTCCCCGTCGATGACCTTGCTCAAGTGTTCGGGGTCTACCGGGTCGGGGTGGAACAGGTAATTCAGCTTCGTGACATCCTTGGCGCCCTTGATCCACACAAGGCTTCGGTTGGCACCCCATTCCTGCGGACTGCACGCGGCAAGGCCTTCGGCTTCTTTCGGGTGATCGACATCGAATCGGGTCAGGTAGCCATGCGAATGCACGGCGTAGCCGAACCAGGCGGGGAGCCGGCAGTTGGTTTCGATGCGGATGTACAAATAACCCGCACGCAGCATGCGCACGTTGTATCGGGCGGTCTGGAGCGCGACGCCGCCTGGCTGGCTCTTGAAATTGCCGCTGGGCTTGAGCTTGTCCAGCGCCGCCGCGCCTTTGTCGGTGCAACTGTAGGCGGCGGCGTAGCGCGTGAACAGAATCGGCAGGCCGGTTTGGACGCATTGATCACAGGGGGTCTTGCAGGCCATGGCTTATCTTTTTTGAGGCTGGATGATCTTGTTCAGAAGCATCGAAAAACTGGCATCAGGCCAATCGCGCAGCTGGTCTTCGATCCGGCTCAACGTTGGTGCCAAATGCGGCAGGCTCCAGTCCATAGCGCGAGCGGGTCCTTCTTTGGGGGCGTGCATCCAGGTGATCCAGACATAGTCTTCAAGGTCGAGGTTTTTCAGGTTCATGCGCGCGGCGTCGGCCAGCATTTGCTGCAAGCTCTCTGGATCGGGCTGGGCCTCGGGCGGTATGTTGTTCTTGGCATAGCTGCGCCAGATCGAATTGGCGTCCGGCGAGACACCCGAGAGAAACCACTGCGCTTCATCGAACAGATCGCGCGGCGATCCGCCCGCCTGCGTTCCGTAGGGAAGCACCGGCGCTTTGGCACAAAACCATTGGGCAGGCTCGGGCCTGTCGCTGAAGGGACCCCAGGGTTGCATGAGCGACCACCATTGCGTGACAGGGCCGAGCCACCGGCGTTGCTGCAGAGGACTCAGCGCGGGCCAGACACGCTGCATGACGCGCGGGTCGTGGTAGCGAAACAGCACGCTGTCTTTATTGCAGGACGGCCGTTGATCGCCCAGGCCAACCCAGTAGCGGGCGATCGTCTGCTCAGATTCAGGGCTGATGACCACGCCGCAGAAATCCTGTTTGGTGACGCGCTCGTTCACCTGTTGCGAAGCGAACTCCAGGCAATGCGCCAACCATGCGCGTAGGTCCCGAGTCTTGAATCCCGGGACGGAGACAACCAACTCTTCGGGCAACTCCAGGAGGCAGGGTGCACGCTCTTCGCGATACTCGAAGTAGCTATTGGGCACGCTGATGCGGTCGCGCGCCCATCTGGGAAACTGCTCGCACAGTTCTTGCGCCAGTGGGTTTCCGTCCCAGCGGTTGAATAACAGGTAGGCCCGCTGGGGAAGCGGTTCTTTTCCGGCCTCGCTCCCGAACTCCTTGTGCGAGAGCGCGGTCAGAGCACCCCAGCCCTGCATCAGCGCGTCGATCAGTTTTTCGCAGGGGGCCGTTTGCCCTCCAGCATCGGCGTCGTCGATCATCACCGCGACACTGAATTACCGCCGTTGTCGGCACTGTTTTCTTTGGTAGCACACGCCTTGTCGTTCACGGGCTGGGTGGGCTTTGAGTCCCCCAGAATGAAGCTGTGAACAGCGGCATGGTTGGTGTAGTTGCCATTGGTCCCCTTGGTGATGCTGCCGGCGCTGTACTCCCCGTAGCTGCCCCCGCCATTGATGGTCAGTCGGGTCTTTGCCGTGATGTTGATGATGTCGGCAGTCAGCTCGATTTTGTCTTTGGCAAGCATCCTGATGGAGTTTTCAAGTGCCTTGATCTCGATGTCGGCCCGGGCGGCAATCACCTCCATGCCGCTTTGCATGGCGTAGACCTTGAACGCCTCCAGCGCAACCGCGATCAGGCTGCCGCCGCTGTTGACGCTGGTATGCCTGGAACTGGTGATCTGGGTGTGCTCGACGCTGGCGATATGCGTGGAGCCGCCTGAGGTGACGGCGATACCGCTCGGACTGGCAAGCACCAGGTGGGGGTCGGCCAACTCTGGAAACCGTCCTTCCTGCGGGTTGCCCCCACTGCCCTTGATGGTGTCGTTCTGTTTCTTGAGGGCCTTGGCAACGGCATCCTGGTCGCCTTTCATCTGCGCCCTGCTGGTACGGGCCGCATCGGATTGGCCTTCGATCAGATCGCGGGCCAGCGTCAGGCGCGGGACGGCGTCGCCCAGATCTTTGGCATGGCCCGCAGCATCCATGCAGGCCTCGGTGGTGATGAGCATGCCGTCGGCTGCGCGCATGACACCATGGCCGTCGGTACGCAGTTCATAGCCTTGACCTCGTGGGTCCTTGCGCCCGACATTGTCTTCAACGCGGGTAATCGATCCCAAGCTCAACGAACTGGACTGGTGATCGCTCTTGAGTTGGGCCTGGATTTCCCCGGCTGTGTCGTCCAGGACAAGCTGATTGCTGCGCCCCGCCGAACTGTTGCCGCCACCGTCCACAAGTTCGCGCGAGCGAAACCCCGAGAGTGCTGCCTGATCAGGCAGCTTGTACGGCGGCATGTTCATCTGGTTGTAAACGCGACCCATGCAAATGGGAAGATCGGGGTCGCCGCCGAAGAAGTCGATGACGACCTCTTGGCCGATGCGCGGGAGGTGCATCGCACCGAGCTGATTGCCCGCCGATGCCTCGCTCACGCGCACCTTGCAGGAACTGTTCTGATTGAACTGGCCGTCCCGGTCCCATGCAAACTGGACCTTGATGCGGCCGTACTCGTCGGTCCAGATGTTCTGGCCGGCAGGGCCGACGACAACCGCATTCTGCGGGCCACCCGTTCTGGGCTTGGGGCGGGTGAGCACAGGGCGCAATTCTTCTTTGACGGGATGCGCTGTGAAGTCGACGCTCACCGTCCAGTTCTGCGAACGGCGGGGGGCGGCGCCCCTGATCTGGCTGTCCTGCCCTGTGTCTTCGATCACGAAGTTCGTGTGCAGGATCAGGTACTCGGCGTTCGCGCTCGCCCGCGGATGCTTTTGCATGCGGAACGTGCAACCCGGCACCATACCCCGCAGGTTGCCTGCGGCATGTGCGCGGACACCATGGGAGCGCAGGTGCTGCATGCGCAGGCGAGCGAAGGCACGAGCCTCGGTGGACGGCTCATTGGGTCCCGTTCCCCCAGCCTCCGGTTGCACGAAATGACTGCCACCGACATTGGCGTGGAACTGGTACACCTCGCCGTCGGCGTGGCTCGTCAGGCGCGGCGCACTGTTCTGGCCGATCAGGCGAGCCTTGCTGCGTGTGTAGTCGTAGTCTCTGGTGACATAGGCACCGCTGGTGAGCTGGTTATGCGCCGCGAAGTGATGGATGTATTCGGCGTCGATCTTGTAGCCGGGGATATGGAATTCGACGTTCGCGTAAGCGGCACTGGGGCATTCCCGGTAGGCTGCCATCGCGTCCGACAGAACCAGGCGATGAGCGCCATCGTTGTGTTCAAAGTGGTAGTTGATGCCGTACTCCTGGCACAGGCGCTCGAAAAACTCGAAGTTGCTCTCGTTCCATTGCACGCAGTAATCCCGAATCGGATAGGTGTCGTACAACCTCTTTTCCACGGGGAACGAGTAATTTCCCAACACCTGATCGAGCGTTTTTACGACTGTCTGATCCTGGTAAATCTTGCAATCGCAATTCAGCGTCGCCAAGTGCAGCCAAGGCCGAACGATGAAGCGGTAGACCACATGGCGGCCTGCTTCGCCTTCCATGAAGGCATCTGTCACGATGCCGCTGATTTGTCGTGTCCCGGCACCTGTACCGTAGGCAGTGGCGCCAACCATTCCGGCCAGCAGTTCGCCAGAGCCATCGAGCTCGATCACGCAGGTAACTGCTTGCCCAATGAAGCCGTCAAGGTTGAAATCGGCCGCGCCGCTCGCACCGAGATTCAGCGCATCGGGAGTCTTGAGGACGAGTTCGTACTCAAAGAGGCTGTTCACGCCTTCGCGGCCGGCGAGCCGCACGGGAACCAATGCAGGCAGTCCCAGACTCGAAGGGATGGCGGTGCTGATGACGGAGAGGGATTGG
Organism: Variovorax sp. RKNM96; assembly: GCF_017161115.1. Lineage (GTDB taxonomy): Bacteria > Pseudomonadota > Gammaproteobacteria > Burkholderiales > Burkholderiaceae_C > Variovorax. The sequence continues at coordinate 6,322,354 of NZ_CP046508.1, forward strand.
GGCACTTGCGACAGACCTGATGGATGGCAATCCGAAAAGTCTGGGGCACATAGAACCCGCACATTCGCAAACAATAGTCAAATGACCAGCACCGCGGCAATGGGCATGCAAGAGCGCGAAAAATTCACGCCCAAAAATCAGAAGTCTTTCCAACGAGCCTGGATCGTCTTCAGGCGCCGAGCACGACAAGCAACAACGCGGGGCATCGTCACGTCGCGGCGTCGTATCTGCCGCCGTCAGGACGCGATGGCTTCGCGCACCACCGACACCTTCGACGGCACCGGCATGTGCTGCGCCCAGTCGATGATCTCCAGCGTGCCGTCCGCATGCTCGGCCAGCGCCGTGAGGCTTTCCACCCAATCGCCGTCGTTGCAGTAGAGGATGCCGTCGATGTCGCGCATCTCGGCATGGTGGATGTGGCCGCACACCACGCCCTGCGCACCGCGCTTGCGGGCCTCGCGCGCCACGGCGTTCTCGAAGTCGCCCACGTAGCTCACCGCGCGCTTGACCTTGCCCTTGAGGTACTTGGAGAGCGACCAGTACGGCAGCCCCATGCGCGCGCGCAGCGAGTTGAGGTGGCGGTTGAGCTTGAGCGTGAATTCGTAGAGCGAGTCGCCCACGTAGGCGAGCCACTTGGCGCACTGGATCACGCCGTCGAACAGGTCGCCGTGGATGATCCAGAGCTTGCGGCCGTCGGCCGTCTCGTGAATCCATTCCTCGGCCACGTCGATGCCGCCGAAGTTGTGGTTGAGGTACTTGCGGGCGAACTCGTCGTGGTTGCCCGGAATGAAGATCACGCGCGTGCCCTTGCGCGCCTTGCGCAGGAGCTTCTGGATCACGTCGTTGTGCGCCTGCGGCCAGTACCAGTGGCGCTTGAGCTGCCAGCCATCGATGATGTCGCCGACCAGGAACAGCGTCTCGCACTCGGTGTGCTTGAGAAAGTCGAGCAGCGCGCGGGCCTGGCAGCCGGGCGTGCCCAGGTGCAGGTCGGAGATCCAGAGCGTGCGGAAATGCAGCGGTGGACGCTGGCGATCGTCGTCCTCCGGCTCAGGAGTCCCGGTCGCGGTGTCGCGCCATGCGCGAAGGAAAGCGTCGTCGCGTTGCATGGACGGGTAGGCTCCCACCCGCGCATGACGCTGCGATGGCACACCCGTGACATCCCGGTGACGCGTGGCCTCGCCGCAACGCCACAATCGCGCGATGCGCCCTGGCCAGATCATCGTTCTCGCAACCCCTGTGTTCTTTCTTCTGATCGCGATCGAATTCGCGGTGGGCCGTGTGCGGGCACGCCGCGGCACGGGGCACGACACCTACCGGCTGGCCGATGCGGTCAACAGCATCGGGCTGGGCATGCTGAGCCAGATCAGCGCCGTGCTCACCGGCCTCCTGCGCATCGGTATCTACACCGCGGTGTATTCGGCTGTGGCGCTCATTCCGCAAGAGGCGGCGCGCGAGTTCTGGACCACCTGGTACGGCTGGCTGCTCGCGCTGGTGTTCTACGACTTCTGCTACTACTGGCTTCACCGCATGGGCCACGAGTCGGCGGTGCTTTGGGCGGCGCATGTGGTGCACCACCAGAGCCAGCACTACAACCTGTCGACCGCGCTGCGGCAGACCTCCAGCGGCGCGTTGCTCGGCTGGATCTTCTATATGCCGATGGCGGTGGCCGGGGTGCCGCCGCTGGTGTTCGTCGTGGTGGCGCTCATCGACCTGCTCTACCAGTTCTGGGTGCACACCGAGCAGGTGGGCAAGCTCGGCTGGTTCGACCGCTGGTTCTGCTCGCCGTCGAACCACCGGGTGCATCACGCGGTGAACGACACGTATCTGGACCGCAACTACGGCGGCATCCTGATCGTGTGGGACCGCCTGTTCGGCACCTTCCGCGAAGAGGACGAACGCTGCGTTTATGGCACGCGCGGCGAACTCAAGAGCTGGGACCCGCTCTGGGCGAACGCCGAGGTGTACTGGGGGCTGGCCAAGGACTCGTGGCACGCGCGCAGCTGGGCCGACAAGCTGCGCGTGTGGCTCAAGCCGCCGGGCTGGCGGCCGGCCGACGTGGCGGCGCGTTTTCCGAAGCCGGCGTTCGACATCGCGAAGGTGACGCGCTACGAGCCCGTCGTGAGCCGCGGGGTGCAGTGGTTCGCTGGCATTCAGTTCCTGCTGATGCTGGGCGGCGTGGCCTTCTTTCTCTGGTTTTCCGACGACATGCCGCTGCAGCGCTCCGCCGTTTGGCTGGCCACGCTGACGGCGAGCCTGTGGGCCATCGGCGCCGTGCTGCAGGGGCGGCTGTCGGTGACCGAGGTGCTGCTGGTCGAGGCTGCCGCGCTGGCGACGGCGAGCGCGGCGCTGGGCATCGACTGGCTGCACCACATCTGCAAGCCGCTGGCGCTGTCGACTGCGATCGTCTTCGCGGCGCGGCGCGCCATGGCGTCCGGCGCAGTCACGCGCTTCGACGGACTGCTGCTGGCCGGGTTGGCCGCCTCGCTGGCGGGCGATGTGCTGCTGATGGGCTCGGCCAAGCTGTTCGTGTCAGGGCTCGTGTGCTTCCTGCTCGCGCACCTGGCTTACATCGCGCTGTTCCGCATCGGCGTGGGCCTGTTCCCGCGGCGCGGGGTGCTGGCGGCGACGCTCTTGATCGGCGCGGGCATGTATGCGTTTCTCTGGCAGGGCGGGCTGCCGCCGGCGCTGCGGATTCCGGTCGGGGTCTACGTGGTGGTGATCGCCTGCATGGCGGCGCAGGCCATCGGGCGCGCGGCGGTGCTGCGCGAAGCCGCCCCGTCAGCCAAGTGGGTGGCGGTGGGCGCGTGCTTCTTCATGCTGAGCGATGCGCTGCTGGCAACCAACCGCTTCGTCACACCGCTGCCGCTCGCGCAGTTGTGGGTGCTGGCGACTTACTACGCGGCGCAGGTGTTGATCGTGCGGCACGTTCGCCGCCCCTCTGCCTGACTTGCTCCCTCCCCCGCTGGGGGAAGGAGCAAAAACCCCGCCTCTATGCGGGCTGCCGACCCATCGTCGGCGGACCGATCTCGAACGATGCCGTCTGGATAAGGCCATTCCGGACCACATAGACGCAGACCATCTCCACCGTGCCAACCCCTTCGGGGAAGTTGCGCGTCACCACCTCATGGTCGATCACGACATTCCCCATGACCGAGCGCTGCAGCAGATGCGCATGGAGGTCAGGCTCGGCAAAGCGGAGCTCGGTGCGGGCACGCAACTCGGCGTGCCCGGAGGCCAGCAGCTTTCCCGCCAGTTCGTATTGGCGGGCGTCTTCGGCATAAGTGGCCAGCCATGCCTGAAGGTCCTTGGCGTTGTAGGCCGCCAGTTGGCGCTCGACAACGGCTTCTGCGGAAAGCGGAGTGGACATCGGCTCAGTCCGCGCAGCGCTGGATTTCCACCGTCGAGTGACGGATCTCCTCGTGCATCGAGAAGCAGGCGCGCACCTCGTCGGCGGTGAGCGTGAGCGAATGGGTCACGACCGTGAGCGCGCAGGCATAGGCATCGCGCCCCACGCGCCAGACATGCAGGTCGGCCACGCGGGTTTCCGAACTGGCCAGCGTGGTCTCGACGCCTTCGCGGATTTCTTCGGTGACCGGGTGATCCATCTCGCGGTCGAGCAGCACCTTGCCGGTTTCCTTCAGCAGGCCCCGGGCCCAGCTGGCGACCAGCACCGCGCCGACGATGCCCATCGCCGGGTCGAGCCAGGCCCAGCCGTAGAACCAGCCGCCGAGCAGCGCCGCGATGGCGAGCACCGAGGTGGCGGCGTCGGCCACCACGTGCAGGTAGGCGGAGCGCAGGTTCAGGTCGTGGCCGTGTTCGTGCGAATGACCGTGATCGTGGCCGTGTTGGTGATGCCCATGGTCGTGCCCGTGGTCGTGGTGCGTGCCGCCCAGCAGCCGCGCGCAGACCAGGTTGACCACCAGCCCCAGCACCGCCACCGAAATCGCCTCGGGGTAGTGGATCGCCGAAGGCGACCACAGCCGCTCCAGCGAGCCCACCACCATCAGCGCCGCCACGCCGAGCAGCAGCAGTGCGCTCGCGAAGCCGCCGAGCACCTCGATCTTCCAGGTGCCGAACGCGAAGCGCGGGTCGTGCGCATAGCGGCGCGCAGCCGCGTAGGCGAAGGCGCTCAGGCCGATGGCCAATGCGTGCGAGCTCATGTGCCAGCCGTCGGCCAGCAGCGCCATCGAGTTGAACCACCAGCCGGCGCCGATCTCCACCACCATCATCGCGGCGGTGATCCACATCACCAGGCGCGTGCTGCGCTCGGCCGAAGCATTGCCGGCGCCGAACTGGTGGTCGTGCTGCCAGGCGCTCAGGTCATGGGTGTGCATGGGTCTTCAGACTCCGAAAAGATCCTGTCCGTCGGAACGGCTGGAGGGCGGCGTCACGCCCAGGTGGCGGTAGGCCGCCAGCGTGGCGATGCGCCCGCGCGGCGTGCGCTGCAGGTAGCCCTGCTGGATGAGGTAGGGCTCGATCACGTCCTCGATGGTGTCGCGCTCCTCGCCGATGCTGGCCGCGACGTTGTCCAGGCCGACCGGGCCGCCGTCGAAGCGGTGGATCACGGCTTCGAGCAGCTTCCGGTCCATCAGGTCGAAGCCCTGCGGATCGACGTCGAGCATGGCGAGCGCCTTGTGGGCGATGTCCTCGGTGATGCGGCCGTTGCCCTTGACCTCGGCATAGTCGCGCACGCGGCGCAGCAGGCGGTTGGCGATGCGGGGCGTGCCGCGCGAGCGGCGCGCGATCTCGAAGCCGCCGGTCTCGTCGGTTTCCACCTTGAGCAGGCGAGCGCTGCGGGTCACGATCAGCGCAAGCTCTTCGGGCGTGTAGAACTCCAGCCGCGCGACGATGCCGAAGCGGTCGCGCAGCGGGTTGGTCAGCATGCCGGCGCGGGTGGTGGCGCCCACCAGCGTGAAGGGCTGCAGGTCGAGCTTGATGCTGCGCGCCGCGGGGCCCTCGCCGATCATGATGTCGATCTGGTAGTCCTCCAGCGCGGGATACAGGATTTCCTCGACGACCGGGCTCAGGCGATGGATCTCGTCGATGAAGAGCACATCGTTGGGCTCGAGGTTCGTCAGGAGCGCCGCGAGGTCCTTGGGCTTCTCGAGCACCGGGCCCGAGGTCTGGCGCAGGTTGACGCCCAGTTCGGCCGCGATGATGTGCGAGAGCGTGGTCTTGCCGAGGCCGGGCGGGCCGAACAGCAGCACGTGGTCGAGCGCCTCCTTGCGCTTGCGCGCCGCGCCGATGAAGATTTCGAGCTGCTCGCGCACCTTGGCCTGGCCGACGTATTCGTCGAGCAGCTTGGGGCGCAGGGCCCGTTCGATGGCCTCCTCGTTGGGCGAGGCGGGGGCTGCGGACACCACGCGTTGGGGCGCGGGCGCGAAATCGTCGGTCTGGATGGTCATTGGATAGGGGTCTGCGAGGGCAAGTTTAGTCCTTGCCACGCTGGCAGAATGCTTCGACAACATAACGAGTGAGGGAAGCCAGAACGTGTCGATCTACGAACTGAAGCCGCGTTTCCAGGCCCTGCTGCGGCCGCTGGTGGTCCGCCTGCATGCGATGGGCGTCACGGCCAACCAGGTCACGCTGGCGGCGTGCGTCGTCTCGGTCGCGCTCGGGCTCTGGCTTTTCTTCGCGGCGCCCTCGCTGGCCGCCTTCGGGCTCATCCCGGCGTGGATGTTCCTGCGCATGGCCTTCAACGCCATCGACGGCATGCTGGCGCGCGAGCACAACCAGCAGAGCAAGCTGGGGGCCTTTCTCAACGAACTGACCGACGTGGTCTCCGACGCCGCGCTCTACCTGCCTTTCGCGCTGGTGGCGCCCTTCAGCCCGTTCTGGGTCGGCACGGTGATCGTGCTGGCCGGGCTGAGCGAATTCGCCGGCGCGCTCGGCCCCACGGTGGGCGCCTCGCGCCGCTACGACGGGCCATTGGGCAAGAGCGACCGGGCCTTCGTGTTCGGCGCGCTCGGCCTCTACGTGGCGCTGGGCTGGCCGCTGCCGGGCTGGACGGCCTGGCTGATGCCGCTGCTGGCGGCGCTCGTGGCCTGGACCATCGTCAACCGCATTCGCCGCGCATTGGCAGAAGCCGATGCAGCCGGCCGCTGAACACACAGACCAAGACAAGATTCACAGGGACTCAATGACAGACATCACACCGCGCATTGCGCAAGAGCATCACTTCCAGACGCACGACGGCGAATCGCTTTTCTACCGCCACTGGCCAGCCACGGGCGCCGTGCGCCGCGGCGCCATCGTGCTGTTTCACCGCGGCCATGAGCACGGCGCGCGCATGGCGCACCTGGTCGACGAGCTCGACCTGCCCGATTTCGACTTCTTCGCCTGGGATGCGCGCGGCCACGGCCGCTCGCCCGGCCAGCGCGGCTACAGCCCGAGCTTCGGCACCTCGGTGCGCGACGTGCAGACCTTCGTGCATCACATCGGCACGGCGCACGGCGTGCCCGAACAAGACATCCACGTGGTCGCGCAGAGCGTGGGCGCGGTGCTGATCGCGACCTGGGCGCACGACTACGCCCCCAAGGTGCGCGGCCTCACGCTGGCCTCGCCGGCCTTCAAGGTGAAGCTCTACGTGCCGTTCGCGCGCGCCGGGCTCGGGCTGATGCACAAGCTGCGCGGCCTCTTCTTCGTCAACAGCTACGTGAAGGCGAAATTCCTCACGCACGACCCGGAACGCATCGCGAGCTACGAGAGCGATCCGCTGATCTCGCGGCCCATCGCTGTCAACATCCTGCTGGGCCTGTACGAAGCGGCCGACCGCGTGGTGGCCGATGCGAACGCGATCACGCTGCCGGTGCAGCTGCTCATCTCGGGCGCTGACTGGGTGGTGCACCACAAGCCCCAGCACCAGTTCTTCGAGCGGCTGGGCAGCGCGGTGAAGACCAAGACCGAACTGCCGGGCTTCTTCCACGACACGCTGGGCGAGGAGGACCGGGCGCCGGCCGTGGCGCAGATCCGCGAATTCATCCTGCAGCGCTTCGACGAACCGGCCGTGCCGGTCGACCGCACCGCGGCGCACCTGAGTGGCGACACGGCCGACGAGTCGCGCGCGCTGGCCGAACCGCTCTCGCCGTTGTCGCCGCGCGGCGCCTACTGGGCCCTGACGCGCGGCGGGCTGCGCGTGGGCGGCAAGCTCTCCAGCGGCATCGCGCTGGGCCACAAGACCGGGTTCGACTCGGGCAGCACGCTCGACTACGTCTACCGCAACCACCCCGAAGGCAAGGGCCCGCTGGGCCGGAGCATCGACAACACGTATCTCAACTCGATCGGCTGGCGCGGCATCCGCCAGCGCAAGATCCATGTCGAGGAGCTGCTGCGCATCGCGATGGAGCGCCTGGCCGAAATGCACCGCGAGGTGCGGGTGATGGACATCGCCGCCGGCCATGGCCGCTACGTGCTCGACGCGGTGCTCGCGAGCCCGGTGAAGGCCAGCTCGATCCTTCTGCGCGACTACAGCGACATCAACGTGCGCGACGGCCGCGCACTCATCGCCGAGAAGGGGCTGCAGGACACCGCGCAGTTCGTGCAGGCCGATGCCTTCGACCGCATCAGCCTCGCCACGGTGACGCCACGGCCCACGCTGGCGGTGGTGTCGGGCCTGTACGAACTCTTTCCCGACAACGAGATGGTGCAGCGCTCGCTCGCGGGCGTGGGCGATGCGGTGGAAGACCGCGGCTACCTCGTCTACACCGGGCAGCCGTGGCATCCGCAGCTCGAGATGATCGCGCGCGCGCTCACCAGCCACCGCCAGGGCGAGGCGTGGGTGATGCGCCGCCGCACGCAGGTCGAGATGGACCAGCTGGTGGAAGAAGCAGGCTTCCGCAAGATCGACCAGCGCGTCGATGAGTGGGGCATCTTCACGGTCTCTTTGGCGGTGCGCACAGGCCGATGAAAGCCTGGTTCGAACAGCGCCCCTGGAAGCGCGCAGCCGCATGGCTCGTGTTCCTCGGGCCGCTGTTCTACGCGACCTACGGCTTCGCCAACTGGTGGGCCACCACGCGCGCGAACGTGCCCTCGATGGCCTTCGACTGGGAGCGGCGGATCCCGTTCTGGCCGTGGACGATCTTTCCGTACTGGACGATCAACGTGTTCTACGCGCTGTCGCTGTTCCTCGCGCGCAGCAAGCACACGCTGGACCGGCATGCGCTACGGCTGGTCACGGCGACGCTGATCGCGTGCACCTGCTTCATCGTCTGGCCGCTGCACTTCAGCTTCGGGCAGCCGCCAGTCGATGGGGCGCCGGCGTTTCTCTTCAATGCGCTGCGCGGCTTCGACCAGCCGTTCAACCAGGCGCCGTCGCTGCACATCGCACTCGCCGTGATCCTGTGGGACTGGTACCGGCAATTCATCCGGCCGCTGTGGGCGCGGCTGGTGCTGCATGTATGGGCGTTCGCGATCTGCGCCTCGGTGCTCACGACGTGGCAGCACCACTTCATCGACATCCCGACCGGCGCGCTGCTCGGGCTGGTGTGCGTGTGGTTGTGGCCGCTGGAGCGGGTGGTGTCGATGCGGCGCGCCTGGCAGGTCACGCGCGATGCACAGCGCGGGAAGCTCGCGGGGTTCTATGCGGTGGGTGCGGTGCTGTTTCTCGCCGCTGCCTTGTACGGCGGCGACGTGTGGCTGTGGCTCGCATGGCCGGCCGCGTCGCTCGCCTTGGTGGCGCTCAACTACATCGGCTTCGGCGCGCGCGGCTTCCAGATGGATGGACGCGGGCGCATGGGCTGGGCGGCGCGCTGGCTGTTCGCTCCCTACCGTCTTGGTGCTGCGATCAACGCCTGGCTCTGGACGCGCAAGCTGCCCGCATCGGTCGAGGTGGTGCCCGGCTTGCGGCTCGGCCGGCGACCCACGCACGCCGAATGGCTCGCCGCCGGCAAGCCGCGCCTCGTGAGCCTGTGCGCCGAACTGCAGATGTCGGCCGGTGTGCCGCATGCGCGCTGCGTGCCGCTGCTGGACCTGACGGTGCCGCCGACGGTGCGGCTGCAGCGCGCAGCGGCGGTCATCGAAGGCCAGCGCCGCAACGCGGACGGCGCGCCGGTGTGGGTCTGCTGCGCGCTCGGCTTTTCGCGCAGCGCCGCGGCGGTAATCGCCTGGCTGGGCCGCTACGGCTCGGCCGGCGACCTGACGCAGGCCGAAGACACGGTGCGCCGCGCACGGCCGCAGATCGTGCTGCGTCCCGCATGGCGGGTTTCGCTCGCGCCCTTGAAAACCCTGGACGTCGCGCGGGAGGCACCGCCCCATGACTGACAACGACCGCGCCACCTGCGCCGCGCTCGCCGGCCTGCTGCGCGCCTTCACGGTACTGGCGATCTGGGGCTTCGCGCTGACGTGCATCGCGGCGCTGGTGCTCGCGCTCACGCTGCGCTCGCTCCCGACCACGCCCACCATGGGTTTCGGTGCGGTCGTGATCCTCGGCGTGCTCGAACGCTATTTCGCCTTCCGGCTGCGGCTGGACCAGACGCTGTTCGACGACCTGGCGCGCGGCGCCATCGCCTCGCTCGACGCACTCGATCGTGCGCTGGATCGCCTCGGCCTTCGCAACGCACCGTCGTCGCCTTCCACGCGGCCGCTCGACGACCGCGTGCAGGGCACCCGCCAGCTCATGCAGCGCCATGCCATCGTGGTCGCCTGCCAGAGCGCCATGTTCCTTCTTGCCTTGATGACACAGGATTTCTCTTGACCGACGACAACAAGAACAACGACAAGCCCAAGCCCGAGAGCACGGTGCTGCGCCGCGCGCTCGCCATCGTCGCGGGCAAGCTCATCATCGGCGCGGCGGGCCTCCTGACCGGCGTGCGCGCCATCTGGAGCGGCACCACGCCCAAGGCCGAGCAGACGCTCTACTTCGCCAACCACACGAGCCACGGCGACTTCGTGCTGCTGTGGGCGACGCTGCCGCCCGACCTGCGCGCCCTCACCCGGCCGGTGGCGGGGCAGGACTACTGGATGGCCTCGAAGGTGCGCCAGTTCATCGGCGCCGACGTGTTCAACGCGCTCATGATCCGCCGCGACGGCTCGGGCCAGGGCGACAACCCGGTCGAGCAGATGAAGGAGGCGCTGGAGGCCGGCGACTCGCTCATCATGTTTCCCGAAGGCACGCGCAACACCGGCGACGAGATACTGCTGCCGCTCAAGAGCGGCCTCTTCCACCTCGCGCGCGCCTGCCCCAGCGTGCGGCTGGTGCCGGTGTGGATCGAGAACCTCAAGCGCGTGCTGCCCAAGGGCACGCTGGTGCCGATTCCGCTGGCCTGCACGGTGCGCTTCGGCACGCCGATCGTGCTGGCGGAGGGTGAGGACAAGAACACCTTCATCGCCCGCGCGCGCACGGCCATGCTCGACCTGCGCCCCGAATACGACCGCAACGACAAGGCCGAGGGCGCCGCATCATGATGGAACTGTCTCCCTTCGCGTGGACCACGCTCAAGCTCTTCGGCGGCGTCTTCGGCGTGCTGGTGCTGGCCTCGGCCATCGGTGCGCTGCTCAAGTGGCGGGTGGCGCACGGCCAGCCGCATTCGGTGATCGACAACCTCAACTCGCGCGTCAACGCGTGGTGGGTGATGGTGGCGGTGATCGGCCTGGCCTTCGCCTTCGGCAAGGGCGGCGTGATCGTGCTGTTCTACCTGATCTCGTTCTATGCGCTGCGCGAGTTCATCAGCCTCGCGTACACGCGGCGCGGCGACCATGCGGCGATCGCGCTCGCGTTCTTCATCGCGCTGCCGGGCCAGTACTTCCTGATCTGGATCGAGTGGTACGGGCTCTATTCGATCTTCATCCCGGTCTACGCCTTCCTGATCCTGCCGATCCTCGCGGCCGTGGGCGGCGACACGCAGCGCTTCCTGGAGCGCACCTCCAAGATCCAGTGGGGCCTGATGGTGTGCGTGTTCTGCATCAGCCACGTGCCCGCGCTGCTCACGCTGCAGATCCCGGGCTTCGAGGGCCGCAACCTGCTCTTGATCGCTTTCCTGGTGATCGTGGTGCAGGGCAGCGACGTGTTGCAGTACGTGTGGGGCAAGCTCTTCGGCAAGCGCAAGGTGGCGCCCGAACTGTCGCCCTCCAAGACCTGGGAAGGCCTGATCGGCGGTGTGGCGAGCGCCACCGCGCTGGGCGCGGCGCTCTACTGGGCCACGCCGTTCAACCCGTGGCAGGCGGCGCTGATGGCCTTCATGATCTGCTTCATGGGCTTCTTCGGCGGCCTGGTGATGTCGGCCATCAAGCGCGACCGCGGCGTGAAGGACTGGGGCTCGATGATCGAGGGCCACGGCGGCATGCTCGACCGGCTCGATTCGGTGATCTTCGCGGCGCCGATCTACTTTCACGCGGTGCGTTACTGGTGGGTGCCGTGAGCACGGCGGCAGCCAAGAAAACCGCCAAGCCTGCCGCGAAGGCGGAGCGCATCGTCGACGACACGCCGATGGAATGCGCCAACGCCGCAGCATTGAAGCGCTGGTACAAAAGCCACCATGCCACCCACGCCGGCGTGTGGCTGCGCATCGCGAAGAAGGCCAGCGGCATCGCCTCCATCGACCACCCCGAGGCGCTCGAGATCGCGCTGTGCTTCGGCTGGATCGATGGGCAGCGCAAGAGTGACAAGGGCGATGGCGAACAGTATTTTTTGCAGCGCTTCACGCCACGCACCGCACGCAGCACCTGGTCGAAGATCAACCGCGACAAGGTGCTGAAGCTGATCGACGAGGGCCGCATGCAGCCGGCTGGCTTGGCCGAGATCGAACGCGCCCGCGCCGATGGCCGCTGGGATGCGGCCTACGACGCCCAGAGCGTCGCCACCGTACCGCCCGACCTGCAGGCCGCGCTCGATGCGAATCGCAAGGCAGCCGCGTTCTTCGCCAAGCTGGATTCGCGCAACCGCTTTGCCGTTCTGTTCAGGACACAGGGCGCGAAGAAGCCCGAGACCCGCGCGCGGCGCATCGCGCAGTTCGTGGAGATGCTGGCCAAGGGCGAGAAGATCCACCCTTGAGGCGAAGGCAGTCCTAGTCTTCGTCCATCACCCGTGAGCGGCCGAACCAGAACCCCACGATCAGGCCCACCGTGCCGAAGCCGATGGCGCCCCAGAGGCTCAGGAAAGTGAAGACGTTGTAGCGGCCCGGCTGCTGCGCCAGCGCGCTCACCAACTCGGGCTCGACCAGTCCGCCCAGACCACGCGCAGCGGCGAAATCGAAACCCGCGTCGCCCAGGAAATCGAGCGTCACCAGCATGGGCAGCACCACGAGGAATGGGAACCACGCACCGCGCACCTTGCGCCAGTTCATGAAGTAGGCGGCTGCCAGCAGCACGGCACCCACCCCGACCAATCCGAGCACGAAGGGCCGTCGGGTCAGCGGCAGCAGCCAGGGCCAGATCCACTGCAGCGGATAGAGCGGCCACTCCGCCTGCGGCGCAAGGCCGCCCGGCCGCGCGAAGGCCTGCCAGCCCAGCGCGAGCGTGGCGCGGCCCACCAGTGCGGACGCACAGGCCACGGCCGCAACGCCCAGGCAGCCGATGCGCAGCCATGAAGAACGAGGCTCGGGAAAGACATGCGGCGGCATGACGGTCCGCGTGTAGCTGCCGCGGCTCCAGCGCTTGGTGACCACGACGGCCTGCGGCTGCGGCGGCGTCAGTTCGCCGCGGACCAGCCAGTCGATCGCAAGGATCGCCAGTGCGAACGCCATCGCGGCGGTGAGCCACGCGCAGGCGCCCGGCATGTCGATGAAGCCGGCCGGCGTCATCATCGGCAGGTTGCCGTAGACGATGCCCGCGCATCCGTAGGCCAGGAGAATCGGCACGCAGCCGATCAGGGCCACGCGCATGAGCAGCAAGTCGCTGCGGATCGACTCGTGCCGCAGCGCTTCCACCCGCGACCACGCGCCGCGCAGGCTCACTTGGCCAGGGCTTTCAGCGCCAGCTTGATGCCTTCGCTCACCGTCGCGTCCTTGGGCAGCGCCTTGAGCGCGAGCGCCGCTTCCTTGTCGCTGTAGCCCAGCGCGACCAGCGCCTGCAGGATGTCGGCCTGCGCGTCGGAGGCCGCATGCGCGGGCAGGCCGATGTCGGCGCCCAGCTTGCCCTTGAGCTCCAGCAGCAGCCGCTCGGCGGTCTTCTTGCCGATGCCGGGGATCTTCACGAGCCGGCCGAGCTCCTGCGTGGTGATCGCCTGCGACAACTCGCCCACGCTCATGCCCGAGAGCAGGCCCAGCGCCGTGCGCGGGCCCACGCCGGTGATCTTGATGAGCTGGCGGAAAGCCGCGCGCTCCTCGGCGGTGCCGAAACCGTAGAGAATCTGCGCGTCCTCGCGCACCACGAAGTGCGTGAGCAGCGAAACGCGCTCTCCGGTGCCGGGCAGGTTGTAGAACGTGCTCATCGGCACATCGACCTCGTAGCCGACGCCGTTGCAATCGACCACCACTTGCGGTGGGTTGCGCTCGGCAAGTACGCCGGTGAGTTTGCCTATCATTGGCCCACCCCCGTTGCTTGCTCACTTCGTGTAGCCGCCTCCCCCCTCAAGGGGGCAACACCGGCGGCCCGGCAAAGCCGGTTCCGCGGTGTTCCCCGCTTTGGATTGCGTTTTTTCGAGCATGGCTGGTCTTGCATAGGGCTGCCAAATAGATGGAAATGGATACCGCGTGATTCTGCGACACACCTTTACCCCACCGAACAACTCGCGCCTCGGACACCTGTGCGGACCGCTCGACGCGCACCTGCGCCGCATCGAGGAAGCCCTGGGCGTGAAGATCGCGCACCGCCACGAGCAGTTCAAGGTCGACGGCCCCAAGGCCTCGGCGCAGCGTGCGATGGACGTGCTGCAGGCGCTGTACGAGATCGCCCAGCGCACGATCGACCCGGCCGTGGTGCAGCTCACGCTCGCCGGCGACGGCTCGATGAGCGACGAGGACGCGGCCATGCTCGTCACCCGCCGCGCCGACCTGCGCGCGCGCACCCCGACGCAGGCGCTGTACCTGGACAACATCGCCAAGCACGACATCACCTTCGGCATCGGACCGGCCGGCACCGGCAAGACGTATCTCGCGGTGGCCTGCGCGGTCGATGCGTTGGAGCGCGCGGCGGTGCAGCGCATCGTGCTCACGCGGCCGGCCGTAGAAGCCGGCGAGCGGCTCGGCTTTTTGCCGGGCGACCTGACGCAGAAGGTCGATCCGTACCTGCGTCCGCTGTACGACGCGCTTTACGACCTCATGGGCTACGAGAAGGTGCAGAAGGCCTTCGAGCGCAACGCGCTGGAGATCGCGCCGCTGGCCTTCATGCGCGGGCGCACGCTCAACAACGCGTTCGTGATCCTCGATGAGGCGCAGAACACCTCGGTCGAGCAGATGAAGATGTTCCTCACGCGCATCGGCTTCGGTGCGAAGGCGGTGGTGACGGGCGACGTGAGCCAGATCGACCTGCCCAAGCAGCAACTGAGCGGGCTAATCGACGCCGAGCGCGTGCTCAGGCGGGTGAGCGGCATCGCGATCACGCACTTCACGAGTGCCGACGTGGTGCGGCATCCGCTGGTGGCGAAGATCGTCGACGCCTACGACGGCCAGCGCAAACGCACCGGCGCGCATTGAGATGGCGCTGCCGGCACTTTCTCTTTCGCTGCAGTTCGGGCGCTTCAAGGGCGTGGAGCGGCACCGCGCCGCGCTCCCGCGCCACAGCGTCGCGCGTTGCATCCGCCATGCGCTGGACATCGACGGCGAGATCACGGTGCGCATCGTCGATGCCGATGAGGGCCAGCGCCTGAACCGCGAGTTCCGCGGCAAGGACTACGCAACCAACGTGCTGACCTTCGACTATGCGCAGAGCCCGGTCGCGATGGCCGACCTGGTGCTGTGCGCACCGGTGGTCGCGCGCGAGGCGAAGGAGCAGCGCAAGACGCTGGCCGCGCATTACGCGCACCTGCTGGTGCACGGCACGCTGCATGCGCAGGGCTGGGACCACGAGACCAGCGAAGCCGACGCCGACGAGATGGAGGCGTACGAGATCCAGATTCTTGCGGAGCTGGGCATCCGCAATCCGTACGGCAAGTAGCCGCTGCTACGCCGACATCTGCAGCGGGATCGTGACCGGCCCGTCGTTGAGCAGGTGCACCTGCATGTCGGCGCCGAACTCGCCAGTCGCCACCACCGGATGCGCAGCGCGCGCCTGCGCCACGAAGTACGCGTAGAGCCGCCGGCCTTCGTCAGGCGGTGCAGCCTGCGTGAAGCTGGGGCGGTTGCCGCCGCTCACGTCGGCCGCCAGCGTGAACTGGCTCACGACGAGCAGCCCGCCACCGATGTCCTGCACGCTGCGGTTCATCTTGCCAGCCTCGTCCGAGAAGATGCGCAGCTTGAGGATCTTGGCGAGCATGCGGTCAGCGAGCGCGTCGACGTCACCGCGTTCGGCACACAAGAGGATCAGCAGGCCGGCATCGATGGCGCCGACGGTCTGGCCGGCAATGTCGACGCGGGCATTCGCGACGCGCTGGAGGATGGCTTTCATGGGTTCCGTTCTTCCACGATCTGGGTGGCGCGCGCTTCCATGGTCAGCGGCAGCAGCTGGATGGTGACGCGCAGGCCGGGCACGGCGTCCATCAAGGCCTGCTCGAGTTCGTCGCGCAGGCCCGCCGCGCGCTGCAGGGTCCAGTCGCCGGGCACGTGCATGTGCAGGTCGGCAAAGCGGCGCTGGCCGGCGCCGCGCGTGACCATGTCGTCGAAACGCAGCCGGCCGCCCTCGGGCTGGCGCGCCGCGAAGGCGTCGAGCGTGGCGCGCACGGTAGCGAGCGTTTCGGCGTCGAGCGCTTCGTCCATCAGCCCCTGCGACGAGCGCCACACCAGCTTGACGCCCTCGCGCACGATGTTGAGCGCCACGCCGATGGCCAGCAGCGGATCGAGCCAGAGCCAGCCGCTGAAGTGCACGCCGACGATGCCGATCACCACGGCGGCGGAGGTCCACACGTCGGTCATCAGGTGACGGCCATCGGCCTCCAGCGCGATGGAGCGATGCGCGCGCGCCGCACGGAACAGCACGACCGCCAGCGCCGCATTGAAGCCCGAGCTGACCACCGACAGCGCCAGGCCCCAGCCCAGCTGCTCGAGCGGCTGGGGCGACAGCAGCCGCTGCACCGACACCCAGAGAATCGCCATCGCGGCGCCGACGATCAGGATGCCTTCGAAGCCGGAGGAGAAGTACTCGGCCTTGTGGTGACCGTAGGGGTGGTCGTCATCGGCCGGCCGCTCGGCAATCGTCACCATTGCCAAGGCGAACATGGCGCTGGCAAGATTGACGAACGACTCCATCGCATCGGAGATCAGGCCCATCGAGTTCGTCATGTAGCCCGCCAGACCCTTGAGCACGATGGTGACCAAGGCAACGGCCACGGAGACGCGAAGCAGTGTTTTGGGAGTGAGCGTCATGGGCAATGGAGACGGCGAATCGACAAAAGACGACGCAAAAAACGGCAAAAGGCCGCAAGATGACGCTGAATTATCGGCGCAGTGTCCATATGTAACGCCTTCGGCTTAATATTTGTGACCATTGCGAAACATTCTTCGCAGAGAGTCGGGACGATGAAAAACTTCTTGAACGTTTTGGGCGGCCTCGCCCTGCTTGGCGCCACCATGATGGCCCAGGCCCAGACAACACCAGCCCCAGCCACCCCGGCCGGTGCGGTCGCCGACCTCCAGGCCGGCTTCGTGAAATCGGTACGCGGCAACGTGCAACTGCTCAGCGCTGCCGGCACCGCACGCACCGCTGCCGCGGGCGATGCCCTCGGGTCTGTCGACCGCATCGTGACCGGCCCCGATTCTTCGGCCGCCGTGGTTCTGCGCGACGACACGACCCTGGTGGTCGGCCCCTCCTCGCGCATGGACCTGAAGGAATTCCATTTCGACTCGACCACGCGCGACGGCGGCCTCCTGGTCTCGTTGCTGCGCGGTTCGATGCGCATGATCACGGGCCTGATCGGCAAGACCAACCCCGACGCGGTGCGGGTCGAGACGCAAACCGCCACCATCGGCATTCGCGGCACCGACTTCATCGTTCAAACCGACGGAAAGCCATGATGACGACGAGCATGTCGCGCCGTCCGCTCCTTCTTCTTTCCACTGCACTGATCACCGCCTTGCTTGCCGCCTGCTCGACGCCGGGCACCCGGGTCGTGCTGCTGCCCCAGGCCGACGGCAAACCTTCCGCCGTCGTGGTGCGCGCCAAGGATGGGGAAGAGGTCCTTTCCAAGCCCTACCAGCGCGCAACGGCCGCGGTGGGTGCCAGCGGTGCGCCGGTGGTCGACCAGGCCGATGCGGCCAAGGTCCAGGCGGAAAACAAGCCGCTGTTCGACATGCGCCCGCCTCTGCCGCAGCGCTACACGGTGTTCTTCGAGGTCGGCGGCACCACGCTGACCCCGGCGTCGCAGCAGATCATGGCCGAGGCGCTGGCCGCGGCGCTGGCGCGCAGCGGCGGCGACATCGTGGTGACGGGCCACACCGACACCAAGGGCAGCGGCGAATCGAACGACCAGTTGTCGCGCCGCCGGGCGCAGGAAGTGGTTCAGCTGTTCGTCGAGCAGCGGTTTCCGGCCAACCGCGTCGAGGCCGTGGGCCGCGGCGAGCGCGACCTGGCCGTGCCGACCGCCGACGAGGTGGACGAGCCGCGCAACCGGCGCGTCACCATCGAAGTCAGGTAGTCAAAACAAAAGGCCCCGAGGGGCCTTTTTTTCTTTGAGGTCAGCTCAGGGTCACGCGGGCGAATTTGCGCTTGCCGACCTGCACCACATAACTGCCCGCAGGCAGCTTCAGCGCCTTGTCGCTGACCACGACCGAATCGACGCGCACGCCGCCGCCATCGATCAGGCGACTGCCCTCCGACGCTGAGGAGGCCAGGTTCGCCTGCTTGAGCAGCTGGGCAATGCCCAGCGGCGCGCCACCCAGCGACACCTCGGGAATCTCGTCCGGCACGCCGCCCTTGCTGCGGTTGATGAAGTCCTGCTCCGCCGTCTCGGCCGCCGCCGCGCTGTGGAAGCGCGCGGTGATTTCCTTGGCCAGCGCGACCTTGGCGTCCTTCGGATTGCGGCCACCCGCGATCTCGGCCTTCAGCGCCTCGATCTGTTCCAGCGACTGGAAGCTCAGGAGCGTGTACCAGCGCCACATCAGGTCGTCGGAAATCGACAGCACCTTGGCGAACATGGTGTTGGCGTCTTCGCTGATCCCGATGTAGTTGTTCTTGCTCTTGGACATTTTCTCGACGCCATCGAGCCCTTCCAGCAGCGGCATAGTGAGTATGCACTGCGGTTCTTGACCGTATTCCTGCTGGAGATGGCGGCCGACGAGCAGGTTGAACTTCTGGTCGGTGCCGCCCAATTCGAGGTCGCTCTTGAGCGCCACCGAGTCGTAGCCCTGCATCAGCGGGTAGAGGAATTCATGGACCGAAATCGACTGGCCGGCCTTGAAACGCTTGTTGAAATCGTCGCGCTCCATCATCCGGGCGACCGTGTACTTGGCCGCCAGCTGGATCATTCCGCGGGCGCCCAGCGGGTCGCTCCATTCGGAGTTGTAGCGAACTTCGGCGATATCGACGTTCAGCACCAAGCGCAACTGGTCAAAGTAGGTCGCAGCATTGGCCTCGATCTGCTCGCGGGTCAGAGGCGGCCGGGTGCTGTTGCGCCCGGAAGGGTCGCCGATGGTGGTGGTGAAGTCGCCGATCAGCGGAATCACCGTATGCCCCAGATCCTGCAACTGGCGCATCTTGTTGAAAACCACCGTGTGGCCTAGATGAATATCCGGCGCCGTCGGGTCCAGGCCGAATTTGATGCGCAGCGGAGTCCCGGTGGCCTCGGAGCGCTGGAGCTTGCGCACCCACTCGTCCTGCGGCAGCAGCTCGTCAGCGCCGCGGAGGGATATTTCGAGCGCACGTCCTACACTATTTGAGAGGGTCGTGGATGTAACAGATTCGGCGTTCATGGGCTTTTTTAGCTGACTTTCTGGGTGCCGAAGCTATACTCAGCCCGACTTTTCAAGCGCCGAATTCTAAGCGGCGCTTTTTCCGCACCGTCTCCTGCCGCCCTGAACGTACTGGGCCTTGCAGCACGGATTTGCAGAACCTGAGCTGGAATTCATAGTTTGATCAACGGCATTCTTGCCGCCGAGGAGCTTCTCGCTTCTCGCGTGGCCTATACGTTCCGGACCTACCCCAAGCAGATCACCGCTGTCATCGCGGCGGCCTTGCTGAGCGCCGGTACCCTCGCGGTCGCCTCGCTGGGTCCTGACGCTTCCGACCTTCCGGTCCACCAGATCCTCGAAGCCACCGCGCCTGTCTCTTTCGCAGACCAGAGCGCGTCGCTCGAGGGCTTCAGCTTCACGCTGTTCCGCACCGACACCACCCGCTCCAGCGACACGGCCGAAGCCCTGCTCCGGCGCCTGGGCATTTCGGACCCTGCCGCCACCGCCTTCGTGCGCGGCAGCAGCGACGCCCGCGCGGCGCTGTTCGCACGCGTCGGCCGCACCGTCACGGCCGAAGCCACGCAGGAAAACCAGCTCAAGAAGCTCAGCGCCCGCTGGATTCCCGATGGCGACGGCGGCTTCAAGCGCTTCGTGATCGAGCGCACGCCGGTCGGCTTCGTCGCCCTCACCGAGCGCGACACGCTGACGCCGGGCACGCGCCTGGCAAGCGGCACCATCCGCACCTCGCTGTTTGCAGCCACCGACGACGCGCGCATTCCCGACGCGGTGGCGAGCCAGCTGGCCGACATCTTCGCGGGCGACGTCGACGTGCGGGCCCTGCGCAAGGGCGACCGTTTCGCGGTCGTCTACGAAACCTTCGAAGCCGATGGCCAGGCGCTGCGCAGCGGCCGCGTGCTCTCGGCCGAGTTCGAGAACAACGGCAGGATCCACCAAGCCGTCTGGTTCCAGCCCCCAGGCGCGGGCCAGAAGGGCAGCTACTACCGCCCGAACGGCGACAGCCTGCGCAAGGCCTACCTGGCGACGCCGGTCGAGTTCTCGCGCGTGTCGAGCGGTTTCGCAATGCGCATGCATCCGATCCTGAACAGCTGGCGCCAGCACAACGGCATCGACTACGCGGCACCCACGGGCACCGCGGTGCGTACGGTAGGCGACGGCACGGTCGATTTCGCGGGCACGCAGAACGGCTACGGCAACATCGTCATCATCAACCACCGCAACAACCAGCAGACGGCGTATGCGCACCTGAGTCGCGTCGATGTCAAGGCCGGCCAGAGCGTGAGCCAGGGTCAGGCGATCGGCGCCGTGGGCTCCACCGGCTGGGCGACCGGTCCGCACCTGCACTTCGAATTCCGCGTGGGCGGCGTCTACCAGGACCCGGCTTCCATCGCACAAGAAGGTGGCGCGCCGATCACCGCGGCCCTGCGCCCGGCCTTCGAGCGGATCGCCGTCGGCGCCCGCACCGAACTGGCAGCGGCCTTCTCCGTCATCCAGGCCAGCGCGGACTGAGCACGCGCACGGCGGTCTTCTCCAGACACCGATCCTGAGATGGCCGCCGAGCTCTTCATCGGCCTGATGTCAGGCACCTCGCTCGACGGCGTCGACGGCGTGCTTGCCGACTTTTCCGACGGCCGGATCGCGGTGAAGGCCTACGCCACCGCAGAGTTTCCCGTGACCTTGCGCGCGGAGCTCCTCGCACTCAACACCCCCGGCGACAACGAACTGCATCGCGCAGCACTGGCCGGCAACGGACTTGCCCGCGCCTATGCCGGCGTGGTGCACCAGTTGCTGGCGGACAGTGGCATCGCCGCCGGCGCGATCACCGCCATCGGCGCGCACGGCCAGACGGTGCGCCACCGGCCGCTCGAATTCGACGACGTCGGCTACACCCTGCAGATCAACAACCCCTCATTGCTGGCCGAACTGACCGGCATCGACGTGGTCGGCGACTTTCGCAGCCGCGACCTCGCCGCCGGGGGGCAGGGCGCGCCGCTGGTACCGGCGTTCCATCGCGCCCTCTTCGCGCGCGCCGACGAGACGGTCGCCGTGCTGAACATCGGCGGCATTTCCAACCTGAGCCTGCTTCCGGCCACGAACGCGCCCGACGGCGCCATCGTGCTGGGCTTCGACTGCGGCCCCGGCAATGCGCTGATGGACCACTGGTGCCAGACCTACGAGGGCCAGCCCTTCGACCGCAGCGGCCAGTGGGCGGCCAGCGGGCAGGTGCTGCCCCAATTGCTCGCACAGCTGCAGGCCGATCCGTATTTCGCCAAGGCGCCGCCGAAGAGCACAGGGCGGGACCTGTTCAATCCGACCTGGCTGGCCTCGCAACTCGGCACCACGGCCATGGCACCGGCCGATGTGCAGGCCACGCTGGCCGAGCTGACGGCCAGCACCTGCGCCACTGGCCTCCTCGGCTACGGAAAAGATAGCAAGCTGCTGATTGTGTGCGGTGGTGGCGCCCTGAACGACTATCTCCTCGGGCGCCTGCGCGCGTTGCTTCCCGGGGTGCAAGTGGTGGCATCGACCGACCAGGGCCTGCCACCGCAGCAGGTCGAGGCCGCGGCGTTTGCGTGGCTCGCGCGCTGCACCCTTCGGCGCGAGGCGGGCAACCTGGCCAGCGTAACCGGGGCGCGCGGCGCACGCGTGCTGGGCGCGATCTACCCAGCCTGAGTTTCAACCCTGGCCGGAAACCTCCGGCTGGGCCGGCTGCGCCGCTCGCACTTCTGCAGGCAGATGCCAGAAGATCAGCGCAGATGCCACCGTGATCAGCCCCATGCTCGCAAAAGTGGCCTGGAAGGCGTCGAGCGTGTGCGCCGCCGTCTCGGTGCCGAAGATCCCGTTGTAGCCCGCCAGCACGGCACCGGCGGCCGCTACGCCGAGGCTCATCGCCAGCATCTGCACCATCGACAGCAGGCTGTTGCCGCTGCTGGCCATGGTGCCGTCCAGGTCCTTGAGCGTGATCGTGTTCATCGCGGTGAACTGCAGCGAGTTGACCGCACCGAAGGCCAGCAATTGCAGCACGTGCAGCGCCATGGGCTGGCCGGGCGCCGTCAGGCCGAAGCTGGCCATCGTGCAGCCCACCAGCACCGTGTTGACCACCAGCACCTTGCGGTAGCCGTGGCGGGTGATCAGCGGCGTGGCAAAGCGCTTCATGGCCATGCCTGCGAGGGCGATCGGCAGCATCATCAGGCCGGCCCGTACGGGCGAGTAACCCATCGACACCTGCAGCAGCAGCGGCACGAGAAAGGGCATGCAGCTGCTGCCGAGGCGCGAGAACAGGTTGCCGATCAGCCCGATGCTGAGCGTCGGCACGCTGAACAGCGAGGGAGCGAACAGCGGTTCAGGCGTGCGCGCGGCGCGCAGCCAGTAGGCCACCACGCTCGCGAAGCCGAAGATCAGCACGACCATCACGCCGCCTTGGCGCAGGCCGAGTTCGGACACGCCGTCGAGCGCGAGCGATATCGCCACCATGCCGAAGGCCAGCATCGCGTAGCCCACGCTGTCGAAGCGCTTCTGGATGGCGCCGCGCAGGTCCGGCATGTACTTGAGCGTGGCGATACAGCCCGCCAGCCCGACCGGCACGTTGATCAGGAAGATCCAGTGCCAGGAGGCGTACTGCACCAGCCAGCCGCCCAGCGTCGGGCCCAGCAAGGGGCCTATGAGCCCCGGGATCGCGACGAAGCTCATCGCCTGGAGGAATTCGCCGCGCGGCACCGTGCGCAGCAGCGCCAGGCGCCCCACAGGCAGCAGCAACGCACCGCCCAAGCCCTGCACCACCCGCGCGGCCACAAGCTGTCCCAGCCCCTGCGACAGCGCGCAGAGCACGGACCCCGCCGCAAACAGCACGATGGCCGCGAAGAAGATGCGCCGCGTGCCAAAGCGGTCGGCGATCCAGCCCGAGGCGGGGATCAGCATCGCCATCGTGAGCGCATAGGCCACCACCACCGACTGCATGCGCAGCGGGCTCACGTTCAGGCTCGCGGCCATGGCCGGCAGCGCGGTGTTGATGATGGTCGCGTCCAGCGTCTGCATGAAGAAGCCGACGGCCACGAGCCACAGCAGGCTCTTGCGGGAGGGATCGACGGCAGTTGCGGCTTCGGACGTCATGAGGGAAGAAAAAGGAAAGCGAAAAACGACGGGCAGCAAAAAGCCGCCCGGAGGCGGCTTTCTTGGAGGGGCCCTGTCAGCGGCATCCAGGCATCAGGCCGAGAAGCTCGATCCGCAGCCGCAGGTGCTGGTGGCGTTCGGGTTCTTGATCACGAACTGGGCGCCCTGGAGGTCTTCCTTGTAGTCGATCTCGGCGCCGACCAGGTACTGGTAGCTCATGGCATCGATCAGCAGCGACACGCCATTCTTGGTCATGGTGGTGTCGTCTTCGTTGGTGATTTCATCGAAGGTGAAACCGTACTGGAAGCCGGAGCAACCGCCGCCCTGCACGAACACGCGCAGCTTCAGCTCGGGATTGCCTTCTTCGGCGATCAGGTCGGCCACCTTGGCTGCCGCGCTGTCGGTGAAGACGATCGGCTCGGGCATCTGGGTCTGGATGTTTTCGGCTACGGCGCTCATGAGAGGTAACTCCTTGGGGGGTGGCCGAACATGCGGCCAAGGGAACGAATGCTACTGCAATGCCGCATTTCAGGCAGGCTGACTGTGGCGTGCACCCCAACGCAAGTGGGGTCGGATGCCACATCCGCCAAGTACTGGCAACGAAAAAGCCGCCCGAAGGCGGCTTTTTGTTCGCAATGAACAGGATCAGCGCTTGCTGAACTGCTTGCGACGACGGGCGGAGTGCAGACCGACCTTCTTACGTTCGACTTCACGCGCATCGCGCGTCACGAAGCCGGCTTGGCTCAGCACGGGCTTGAGCGTCGCGTCGTAGTCGATCAGGGCACGGGTGATGCCGTGGCGCGTGGCGCCGGCTTGACCCGATTCGCCGCCACCGTTCACGTTGACCATCACGTCGAAAGCTTCGAGGTTGTTGGTCAGCGCCAGGGGCTGCTTGGCAATCATGATCGAGGTTTCGCGGCCGAAGAACTCTTGGATGTCCTTGCCGTTGACCGTGATCTTGCCGGTGCCTTTTTTCAGAAACACACGGGCGACGCTGGATTTGCGACGGCCGGTGCCATTGTTCCATTCACCAATCATTCTCAAGGCTCCTTACAGTTCCAGCACTTTGGGCTGTTGGGCGGTATGCGGGTGCTCTGCACCACCGTACACCTTGAGTTTCTTGATCATCGCGTAGCCAAGCGGGCCCTTGGGCAGCATGCCCTTGACGGCCTTTTCCAGGGCGCGGCCCGGGAACTTGGATTGCATGTCGCGGAAGTTGGTGGCACTGATGCCGCCCGGGTAGCCCGAGTGACGGTAGTACACCTTGTCGATCGACTTGGCGCCGGTGACGCGCAGTTGTGCTGCGTTGATGATGACGATGAAGTCACCGGTATCGACGTGAGGCGTGTAAATGGCCTTGTGTTTGCCGCGCAAACGGAGAGCAACTTCGCTGGCTACTCGTCCGAGGACCTTGTCGGTCGCGTCAATCACAAACCACTCGTGCGTCACGTCAGCGGGCTTGGCGCTGAACGTTTTGGTCATGAGTTTTTCTCTTGAAAAGAGGGTTTGGCGAGCCCTTTTCCACGGTCGGCGTTCCTCTGATGGGAATCTCTTAGGTGGGGTTTCATTCGCCCCGGAAGACGGGTTGAATGCCTTCGCCGCGGGGCCACAAAAACGCTGCGAAGCCCGCGATTATATGAAGAATTGGCCGATCTGGCCAATTTCGGGCCCCGGCCCTCGACAGAGGGCCGCCAGCCGCGCCCCCGTTCAGCGCACCGGCGCCGTCACCGGCCCGGTCAGCACCGCCGCCTTGGTGGCCGGCACATCCAGCTTGCGCACCAGCGTGCCGGTGTCCAGGCTTTCGTCGCGATGGCCGCTGCGGTCGTACAGGCGTTCTTCGCCGATGACCATCTGGATCCACGTCGGATAGGTGTAGGCCGTGCCGGCGCTGTCGTCGACCGCCGCGCCGATCACGCCGCCGGCCACGACGAAGTTGCCCAGGAAACCGATGTTGGGACGCGAGACCGCCTGCGCGGTGGCCACGCCCTGGCCGTCGACGGTGCACTGGATCAACAGGTCGGCCCGCGAGCGGCGCACGCCGATGACCCGGCCGGACCGCATCCTCACCTTGGCCTTGTCGTTGACGGCCCTGCATCTCGCATCGGGAATGACCTCCCCGGTCTGCGACAGGACGTCGACGCGCATCGGCTGATCGAGCCCCTGGCTGACGGCGGCGCAGCCGCCCAGGACCGACAAAATTCCCATCGCGGCCGCGAGGCCCCAAAATCTCCAGTTCGACGGACTCATCCTGTTTCCCTCTAGTTTTGTAATTTGATGTTACCGCGGCTTCGTTGAAGAGGCTGTTGCGCATCTGCCACCTATCCCGGAATCCCTCATGTTCAGTTACCGCCACGCCTTCCATGCCGGCAACCACGCCGACGTGCTCAAGCACACGGTGCTGATTGCCACGCTCGACCACCTGCTCGAAAAAGAGGCAGCCCTCACCGTCGTCGACACCCACGCCGGCGCGGGCCTCTACCGGCTCGATGGCGACTACGCCGACACCAGCGGCGAAGCGGCCGACGGCATCCTGCGCCTGCTTGCTCCACCCAAGGAGCCCGCCGCAGCTGCGCCCGCCGCGAAGTCAGCCGCCAAGAAAGTGGCACCGGAAGCCGAGGCGCCATTGGCCGACGCGATCGCGCGCTACCTCGGCGTGATCCACGACTTCAACCCCAAGGGCGGCGCCCGCGTCTATCCGGGCTCGCCGTTCATCGTTCAGCACCTGCTGCGCGACCACGACAAGCTCAAGCTGTTCGAGCTGCACCCCACCGACGCCCGCACCCTCGACGCCAACATCGCCCAGCTCGAGGCCGGCCGCCAGATCGCCGTGCTGCGCGAGGACGGCTTCGGCAGCGCCACCAAGTTCCTGCCGCCGCCTTCGCGCCGCGCGCTGGTGCTGATGGACCCGAGCTACGAGATCAAGAGCGACTACGCCCGGGTGCTCGACTTCGCGGCCGAGGCGCTCAAGCGCTTCGCCACGGGCACGTATGCGGTCTGGTATCCGATCATTCCGCGGCCCGAGGCGCACGACCTGCCGCGCCGGCTCAAGACCATGGCGACCAAGGCCGGCAAGCCGTGGCTGCATGCCACGCTGACGGTCAAGTCGAGCAAGCTGACGGCCACGCCGACCGGCGAGACGAAGCGGCCCGGACTGCCGGCCAGCGGCATGTTCCTGATCAATCCACCCTACACCCTGAAGCCGCTGCTCGCGGCGGCGCTGCCGCAACTGGCCGAGAAGCTGGCGCAGGACCGCAACGCGACCTTCTCGCTCGACAGCGGCGGCTGATCAGCCCCTTCAGCGGCGACGGCGCGACGGCACGACCGCCTTGCGGCGCGCCGGCACCACGACCTTGGCGCGATCGGCGCCCGGCGCCACGGGCGCAGCCGCTTCGCCCGGCTCCATGTCGACACCGCCGCAGCGCATGCCCGCGGGGCCGACGACCGACAGCGCCACCTGCTTGATTCCAAGCCCGATCAGGCCGATGCGCTCGGCCGCGGCACGGCTCAGGTCGATCACGCGGCCCTGCGCATAGGGTCCGCGATCGGTGATGCGCACCAGCACCTCGCTGCCGTTGACCAGGCTGCGCACGCAGACGCGCGTTCCGAACGGCAGGGTCTTGTGGGCGGCCGTCAAGGCCGTCATGTCGAAGCGCTCGCCGCTGGCGGTCTTGCGCTGGTGGAACTGGATGCCGTACCAGGACGCGCCGCCGCGCTCGAAGATCTCGCGCGGGCCGTCGTCGCCGGGCACGCCGTCGTCGGGCGTCAGCTCGCCGGTGCCGGACACCGCGAGGTCATAGCGCACCGACGGCACATCCGACCGCGCCGAGGCGCCCGGCGGAACCGCCAGCCCCTTCGAGAGCGGCCGCAGCCGCGAGCCCGCTGCGGCACCCGGATCGGTGCCGCCTTCGGTGGCAGGCGGCATGGCGCAGCCCGCAAGCACGCAGGTGGCGGCGACGATCGCGAGGCGAAGCCCCGCGCGCAGCGACGAACCTGCGGCGCCCCCTCTCAATCGAGGCGCTCCAATACAGCCAGCGTCGCCGCCGACTGGTTCATTGTGTAGAAATGGATCGCGGGTGCGCCGCCGTCGCGAAGGCGCGCGCAGAGGTCGGTCACCACGTCCAGCCCGAAGGCCTTGATCGATGCCGTGTCGTCGCCAAAGCCTTGCAAGCGCAGGCGGATCCAGCGCGGAATCTCGGCGCCGCAGGCATCCGAGAAACGCATGAGCTGCGTCGAACTCGTGATGGGCATGATGCCCGGCACGATCGGCGTGTCGATGCCGAGCTTGCGCACGTCGTCGACGAAGCGGAAGTAGGCCTCGGGGCTGAAGAAATACTGCGTGATCGCCGAGTCGGCGCCCGCCTTTACCTTGGCGGCGAAGGCCTGCAGGTCGGCCTCGGGCGAGCGTGCCTGGGGATGAACTTCGGGATAGCAGGCCACCTCGATGTGGAAATCGCTGCCCGTTTCCTCGCGGATGAAGGCCACGAGATCGCTCGCGTAGTGGAACTCACCGCCAACGCCATAGCCGCTCGGCAGGTCGCCGCGCAGCGCCACGAGGCGCTTGACGCCCATGGCCTTCAGTTCGGCCAACTGCTCGCGCACCGTGGCGCGGGTGGCGCCGATGCACGAGAAGTGGCTGGCGGCATCGACGCCTTCGCTCAATATCTCCTGCACCGCACCGAAGGTGCCCTGGTGCGTGGAGCCGCCCGCACCATAGGTGACCGAGCAGAACTGGGGCTTGCGCACATACAGCTGCTGACGCACCGCGCGCAGCTTGACCGCGCCTTCGGGCGTCTTGGTCGGGAAGAATTCGAAACTCAGCGGAAGGCGCACCTGCGTCTCCTTAGGAACCGTTCGCGCCCGTCGCGCGCACGGCGTGAATGAAAAACTCGCGGTTGCCGTCGCCACCGGCGATCGGGCTGTCGAACCACTGCAGCACCTGCAGGTCGAGCGCCGCGCATGCATCGTGCAGGCGCTTCTCGACGATCTCGTACATCGCCGCGTCGCGCACGATGCCGCCCTTGCCGACCTGGCCGGGCTGCAGCTCGAACTGCGGCTTGACCAGCATCAGCAGGTGGCCGTCGTCGGCCAGGAACTGGACCACGGCCGGCAGCACCAGCGTCTGCGAGATGAACGACAGGTCGCCCACGATGAGGTCGAAGCGCGGGTCGGAAGGTTCCCCACCTTCCGGCGGCTCTCCCTCTTCTTCATCGCGATCCTCTCGCAGGTCGTCCGCAGACAGCGCCCGTGCATTGACCCCTTCGATGGCCACCACGCGCTCGTCCTCGCGCAACTTCGCATGCAACTGTCCGTGGCCGACGTCGACGCCCACCACCTTCGTTGCACCGCGTTGCAGCAGGCAATCGGTGAAGCCGCCGGTCGACTGGCCCACGTCGAGGCACAGCTTGCCGGCAGGATCGATACCGCTCACAGCCAGCGCGCCTTCGAGCTTGAGCCCACCGCGCGACACGTAGCGCGCCTCGGCCG
This sequence comes from Variovorax sp. RKNM96, assembly GCF_017161115.1. Lineage (GTDB taxonomy): Bacteria > Pseudomonadota > Gammaproteobacteria > Burkholderiales > Burkholderiaceae_C > Variovorax. The sequence goes on from NZ_CP046508.1 coordinate 6,350,877, forward strand.
CATCGTCGAGCTCGAGCTCGGCGGAGTCGGGCACTTCGTCCTTGTTCTTGACGACCGAGCGCCATGCGTCGCTCGTGCCCGCATCGCGCCAGCGCATGCCGCCGGCAATGAGCCGCACGGCCTGCGAACGCGACGCGGCGAGGCCGCGTTCCACCAGCAATTGATCAGCGCGCATGGACGCTTTAGTAGCGGTACGTGTCCGGCTTGTACGGACCGTTCTTGCTCACGCCGATGTAGGCCGCTTGCACGTCGGTCAGCTCGGTCAGCATCGCGCCGACCTTCTTCAGGTGCAGGCGCGCGACCTTCTCGTCCAGGTGCTTGGGCAGCACGTAGACCTTGCCGGCTTGATATGCGTCAGGCTTGGTGAACAGCTCGATCTGCGCGATGGTCTGGTTCGCGAACGACGACGACATCACGAAGCTCGGGTGGCCCGTGCCGCAGCCCAGGTTCACCAGGCGGCCCTTGGCCAGCAGGATGATCTTCTTGCCGTCCGGGAAGGTGATGTGGTCGACCTGTGGCTTGATTTCTTCCCACTCGTACTTCTCGATCGAAGCGACGTCGATCTCGTTGTCGAAGTGGCCGATGTTGCAGACGATGGCCTGGTCCTTCATCTTCGCCATCGTGTCGTGCGTGATGACGTCCTTGTTGCCGGTGGTCGTCACGAAGATGTCGGCCTTGTCGGCGGCGTATTCCATCGTCACGACCTTGTAGCCTTCCATCGCGGCCTGCAGGGCGTTGATGGGGTCGATTTCAGTGACCCACACCTGGGCGCTCAGTGCGCGCAGAGCCTGGGCCGAGCCCTTGCCCACGTCGCCGTAGCCGGCCACGCAAGCCACCTTGCCAGCGATCATCACGTCGGTCGCGCGCTTGATGCCGTCGACCAGCGATTCGCGGCAGCCGTAGAGGTTGTCGAACTTGCTCTTGGTGACCGAGTCGTTCACGTTGATGGCGCGGAACAGCAGCGTGCCCTTGGCGCTCATCTCGTTGAGGCGGTGCACGCCGGTGGTGGTCTCTTCGGTCACGCCGATGATCTCGGCGGACTTGCGGGTGTACCAGGTCGAATCGACAGCCAGCTTGGCCTTGATCGCGGCGTACAGGATGCGTTCTTCTTCGCTGGTCGGGTTGGCCAGAACGCTCTGGTCCTTCTCGGCGCGCTGGCCCAGGTGCATCAGGAGCGTCGCGTCGCCGCCGTCGTCCAGGATCATGTTGGGGCCTTCGCCCTTCGAACCCTTGGGGCCGAAGTCGAAGATGCTGTGGGTGTAGCCCCAGTAGTCTTCAAGCGATTCGCCCTTGATCGCGAACACTGGCGTGCCCGAAGCGGCGATGGCGGCGGCAGCGTGGTCCTGCGTCGAGAAGATGTTGCACGAGGCCCAGCGCACGGTGGCGCCGAGGGCTTGCAGCGTCTCGATCAGCACGGCCGTTTGAATGGTCATGTGCAGCGAGCCCGTGATGCGCGCGCCCTTGAGCGGCTGCGCCTTCGAGAACTCTTCGCGGATGGCCATCAGACCGGGCATTTCGGTTTCCGCAATGCGGATTTCCTTGCGGCCCCAGGCAGCGAGGGACAGGTCGGCAATCGCCTGGTCGGCGGTCGAAACGGGGGTGGGCTTGAGAACGGCGCTCATGAGAACTCCAAAACTGGTTTGAAAGATGCCACTGCGTACGGGGTCTGACGGAAAAGGGACTCACCGCGAGAACAGCGGGTGAGCGTGGTTGCGATGTGGTCCGAGCCTCACGCCTTGATGGCGCTGCAACGCTCCTCGGAACGGCGGATTGTAGACGGGGCGCCAGGCCGAGCCAACCGCTGGGGTATCCCGCATGGCGGGAAGCACGTTTCGTTTTCGAGGCGTACATTGATCCGCACCCCAACACCAAGACCCTTCCATGTTCTCCAGAATCTCCTCGACCCTGCTGGCCTCGGCCGCCCTTCTTGCCGCCGCAGCCGCGCCGGTCATCGCCTCGGCGCAAGCCGCCTCCGAACAAGTCCGCATCCGCGGCACCATCGTCCGCGTCGACGCCCAGACCCTCGTCGTGCAGGATCGCGGCGGCGAAGTCGTCAGCCTTGCGCGGCCGGCCGACATGCAGCTGTCGGAGGTCTATCGCATCAAGCTCGCCGACATCAAGAAGGGCAGCTTCATCGGCACCGCCGCCATGCCGCAGGCCGACGGCTCGCAGAAGGCGCTCGAAGTCGTGGTGTTCCCCGAGGCCGCCCGCGGCACCGGCGAAGGCCACCGTCCGTGGGACCTGCTGCCGCAGAGCACCATGACCAATGCCACCGTGGCCGACCTGGCCGCGGCGCCGAAATCGGTGCGCGGCGGGCAGCAACTGCGCCTGACCTACAAGGGCGGCGAGAAGACCGTGATCGTGCCGCCCGACGTGCCGGTCGTGACCTTCCGCCCCGGCACCGAGGCGCTCCTGGTGCCCGGCGCCAAGGTGCTGGTCAATGCGCAGGAAAAGAACGGCACGCCGACGGCGCTGCGCGTCACGGCCGGGCGCAACGGCTTCGCGCCGCCGATGTAAGCGATGTAAGGCAAGTCACCCAAGGGAAATCCCGCAGGCAAATTTGTCGCTGCGGGGACCGCGGGCGCGCCGGTGCGGCGTATCGTGGCGAGGGACTTTTGCCGTCCGGCCGGTCCTTGTTTGCCATTCACCCGATCACCCGACACAGGAGATACCGCACCATGGCCACTGCCAAGAAAGCCGCCGCCAAGAAGACCACTGCCAGCAGTAGCAGCAGCGCCAAGACGGCCGCTCCCAGCGCCGCTGACATGCTCAACCCGCTGAAGAATCTCAAGGGCATGACCGATCGCCTGCAGGAACTCAACCTGACCGGCGGCGCGGGCAAGCTGCTCGAGAGCGGACGCAAGGACCTGCAGGCGCTGATGCAGGCCAATGAAAAGTCCTACCAGGGCCTGCAGACCGTGGTGCAGCGGCAGACCGAAATGATCAAGAGCGCCATCACCGAATGGCAGACGGCCGCCAAGGAAATGCCCGGCAAGGACGCCAAGGCCAACCTCGCGAAGCTCGACGAGCTCGGCCGCCAGTCGTTCCAGCGCGCCATCGACGACATCAAGGAGCTGGCCAACCTCGCGGCCAAGTCGCAAGCCGATGCCTTCGACGTGGTGCGCCAGCGCATCCAGTCCAACGTGGACGAAGTGACCAAGCTGCTGCAACGCAAGTAGGCGAGAAGCGAAGCTCGCGCGATGACCGCCGTCCCAGCCCCTGTCGAGCGGCGCAGGCTCGTCAACGGCGTTGAAATCGCGTGGGACAGCTTCGGCGATCCCGATGCGCCGCCGCTCGTCCTGATCATGGGCCTCGGCGCCCAGATGGTCGCCTGGGACGACGCGTTCTGCGCCCGTCTCGCCGAAGCCGGCGGGCACCGCGTGATCCGCTTCGACAACCGCGACATCGGCCATTCGACGCACCTGTCGCACCTGGGCGTCCCCGACATCCAGGCGCTGATGCTGCAGGCCATGGCGGGCAAGCCGCTCGCGGTGCCCTACACCTTGCGCGACATGGCGGCCGACTGCATCGGGCTGCTCGATGCGCTCGGCATCGAGCGTGCACACATCGTGGGCGCCTCGATGGGCGGCGCCATCGGGCAGGAGATGGCCATCCATCATCCGGAGCGCATGCGCTCCTTCACCAGCATCATGTCGACCACCGGCAACCCGGCGCTGCCGCCGCCCACACCCGAGGCGATGGCGGTGCTGTTCTCGCCGACGCCGCTGACCTTCGACGCCTACCTGCCGCACTACAGGAAGGTCTGGCGCGTGCTGCGCGGCCCCGACTTTCCGCTCGACGAAGCGCGCGACGCCGAACGCGCGCAGCTCATCTTCCTGCGCGGGCTCAACCCGGGCGGCGTGGCGCGCCAGCTGGCGGCGATCTTCGCGTCCGGCAACCGCAAGCCTGCGCTGCGCGACGTGCAGGTGCCGACGCTGGTGATCCACGGCGACGCCGATCCACTGGTGCCGGTGGCGTGCGGCGTCGACGTGGCCGATGCCATTGCGGGCGCGAAGCTGCTGCGCATTCCGCGCATGGGCCATGCGCTGCCGATCCCGATGTGGCCGCAGATCATCGACGCCATCGCCGCGCACACCGGGCAGCTTCGCGATCATTGAACGACCGATAGACGACGGGGCCTCTGTCCATGAACAAGTTCTCTCCCCTCGACCCGATGGCCATGTGGCGCGAGCTCACGGCCCAATGGGAAAAGAGCACCAACGAATTCGCCAACGAGACCATGGCCTCGGACCCGTTCCGCCAGGGCATGCACGGCGGCATGAACGCATCGCTCACCGGGCAGAAGGCGCTGGGCGACCTGATGGCGCGCTACCTCACGATGCTGAACCTGCCCACGCGCGCCGACATCCAGGCGCTGGGCGAGCAGTTGCAGAGCATCGACGACCACCTGGCGAACATCAGCCGCGCCATGGAAAGCGGGCGCGCCCCGGCCGCGTCTGCGCCGATCCATGCGGCGCCCCAACCGCGCCGCACGAAGAAGCCCCCGCAGGCCGAGGCAGCCGCTCCGCCTCCGGCCGCCCCGAAGCGCGCCACCGGAAAGCGCGCACGATGAGCGCCACCGCGGACGCATTCGCCCTGCCCGACATCGGCGCCGAGATCGAGCGCGCGATCCAGCGCAACCTCAAGGGCCTCGATTTCCTGACTTCGGCCGCGCCGGCCATGGGGCAGACGGGCCGGGACGAAATCCACCGCCGCGGCACGCTGAGCCTCTACCACTACCGCCCGCTGGTCGACGAGATCTACCGCGTGCCGCTCCTGATCGTCATGGCGACCACGAACCGCGGCTACATCCTGGACCTCGCGCCGGGCCAGAGCATGGTCGAGCACCTGCTGCTCCAGGGCTACGACGTCTACATGATGGATTGGAACGCGCCGCGCCCGCAGGAAAAGCAGCTGCGCATCGAGGACTACGTGCTCGACTTCATCCCCGATTCGCTGCGGCGCGTGCAGGCGCGCTCGGGTGAGGAGGACGTCACGCTCGTGGGCTACTGCATGGGCGGCGTGCTTTCCACGCTCTATGCGGCGCTGCATCCCGACGGTCCGATCAAGAACCTCGCGCTCTTCACCACGCCTGTCGACTTCAGCCGCATGAAGCTCTTCCATGCCTGGTCGGACCGGCGTTATTTCGACGTCGACCGGCTCATCGACACCGTGGGCAACGTGCCGCCCGAGATGCTGTTCGCCTCCTTCGACATGCTGCGCCCCGCGGGCCGCAGCGCCGGCGTGGTGCAGCTGTGGGACAACATGGCCAACGACGAATTCGTCAAGTCGTACCGCATGTTCGAGCGCTGGGGCGCGGAGATGCTGCCGCTGGCCGGCGAGTACTTCCGCCAGACCGTGAAAGAACTGATGTGGGACAACAAGCTCCTGCGCAACGAGCTGGTGCTCGGCGGCCGCAAGGTGCTGCTCAAGAACATCAAGGTGCCGGTGCTGCACGCGCTCGCGCAGCACGACCACATCGTTCCCTATGAAGCCGGCCAGCCGCTGATCGCCAACATCGGCTCGACCGACAAGGAAGAGGTGGTGCTCAAGGGCGGCCACGTCAGCCTGGCCGCGGGCGCCAACGCGGTGCGCCGGCTGTGGCCCAAACTCGACGACTGGCTTGGAGTGCGCTCGACATGACCATCACCGCTGTCTCCGACTCTTTTTCGCGGACCTATCCGCGCACCGTGACGAGCAGCGACGGCAACATCGTCCTGCGCCTGATGAGCGTGGACGACGCGACCGCCGTGCTGGCTTTCGCGCAGGGCCTGCCGGCGCACGACCTGCTCTTCCTGCCGCGCGACATCACCGAGCCCAAGGTGATGAACGCCTGGGTCCGCGCCATCGAGCGCGGCGACATCGACAGCGTGCTCGCGGTGCGCGGCACCACGGTGCTTGGCTGCGCGGCGGTGATCCGCGATCCGCACTCGTGGTCCAGCCACGTGGCCGAACTGCGCCTGCTGGCCGCGCCCGAGCTGCGCGGCAGCGGCCTCGGGCATCGGCTCGCGCGGGAGGCCTGCGCGCTGGCCATCGAGCGCGGGGCCGAGAAGCTTGTCGCGCGCATGACCGTCGACCAGCGCAGTGCCATCGCCGTCTTTCAGGCGCTGGGCTTTCGCCCCGAGGCGCTGCTGAGCAAGCACGTGAAGGACCGGCAGGGCATCACGCACGACCTGGTGGTGCTGAGTCATGACGTGGCGCAGTTCGAGGCGCAGATGCGGGCGTACGGAATGACCGATGCGTTCTAGGGCATAAAGCGGGGCATGGACCTTCAGTCTTTCTCCAAACTCATCGCCAAACGGCTCTATCCGCTGCTGCGGAAAGAAGGATTCAAGGGCTCCGGAAGCACATTGCGGCGCATCGATGGTCCGCTGGTGCACGTTTTCAACGTGCAGGGCGGCTCGGGCGGCGCCCGGTGCTACATCAACCTGGGGGCGCACCTGTCGTTCCTCTCGACCGGCACGGCCGACTGGCAGCCCGAAAAGCTGACCGAGGCGGAGTGCGCGTTCCGAGACCGCATCGAGCCGCCGCCGGAACAGCGCGTCGGCTGGTTCTATGGCGCATCGGAAGAAGAGGCGGACCGCAACGTATCGGCCCTGATCGCGGCCTGGGAGAGCCAGGCGCGCGCGTTCTTCGCTCCGTACGCGGCCTACCCCGCCGACTTCGTCCGCCTCGTCGAGGGGCTGGTTCCCGACGAGGTGCACCCGGCGACCTGCCTCACGATGGCGCGTCTCGCGCTCGAACTGGGCAACAGGGAGAAGGCCCTCGCGCTCGTCGACTCGGGCCTCGCCCGCGCCAAGCCGCAGGCGACGAGCCTCCTGCAGTCGCTCTCGCGGATGCGCGAAACAGCCAGCGCATCGTCCTGACCCGGACCGGGTTCCAGCCCTTCCGCCGGCCCGCAGCAGGCCACCTTCTAAAATCGAGGCATTCCCCCGCAGATTGCCCATCTTGTCTTTTGTCTCAGAAACCCGCCGCCGTCGCACCTTCGCGATCATTTCCCACCCTGACGCCGGCAAGACCACGCTGACCGAAAAGCTGCTGCTTTTCTCCGGCGCGATCCAGATCGCCGGCTCGGTGAAGGCGCGCAAGGCCTCGCGCCATGCCACGTCCGACTGGATGGAAATCGAAAAGCAGCGCGGCATCTCGGTGGCCTCGTCAGTCATGCAGATGCTGTACCGCGACCACGTCATCAACCTGCTCGACACGCCCGGCCACAAGGACTTCTCGGAAGACACCTACCGCGTGCTCACCGCCGTCGACTCGGCGCTGATGGTGATCGACGCGGCCAACGGCGTGGAAGCGCAGACGCGCCGGCTGATCGAGGTCTGCCGCCAGCGTGACACGCCCATCATCACCTTCGTCAACAAGATGGACCGGGAAGTGCGCGAGCCTCTCGACATCCTCGACGAAGTGGAGCGCGAGCTCGGCATGCCCTGCGTGCCGATGACCTGGCCCGTGGGCCAGGGCAAGAGCTTCCGCGGGATCATGAACCTGCGCACGCAGACGATGACGGTGTTCGAGTCGGGCAGCGAGCGGCTGCCGCACGACTTCGAGACCATCCCTCTGTCGGACCGCGACACGCTCACCAAGCGCTTCGGCGCCGACTTCGAATCCGCCATGGACAGCATGGAGCTGGCCACCGGCGCCTCGCCCACCTGGGACCGCGAGGCCTTCCTGGCCGGCAAGCAGACGCCGGTGTTCTTCGGCTCCGGCGTGAACAACTTCGGCGTGATGGAAGTGCTCGATGCACTGGTCGACCTAGCGCCCTCGCCGCAATCGCGCACCAGCACCACGATGGTCAACCGCCAGCCGGTGGTGAAAGAGATCCAGCCCGAGGACAAGGACTTCGCGGGCGTGGTCTTCAAGGTACAGGCCAACATGGACGCCAACCACCGCGACCGCATCGCCTTCGTGCGCATGGCTTCGGGCAAGTACACGCCGGGTATGAAGCTCAAGGTGCAGCGCACCTCGAAGGAGTTGCGCCCCACCAGCGTCGTGACCTTCATGAGCCAGCGCCGCGAAGCCGTCGAAGAAGCCTATGCGGGCGACATCGTGGGCTTCACCACCCACGGCGGCGTGCAGCTGGGCGACACCATCACCGACGGCGCGAGCCTGCAGTTCACCGGGCTGCCCTTCTTCGCGCCTGAACTCTTCATGACGGTGATCCTGAAGAATCCGCTGCGTACCAAGCAGCTGCAGCAGGGCCTGGCCCAGCTCGGCGAAGAAGGTGCGATCCAGGTGTTCCGCCCCGAAGTCGGCGGGCCGATGCTGCTGGGTGCCGTCGGCCAGCTGCAGTTCGAAGTGGTGCAGCACCGCCTGAAGGCCGAGTACGACGCCGACGTGCGGCTCGAGGGCTGCCAGTACACGGGCGCGCGCTGGATCACGGCCGACACGCCGGCCGAGCTGCGCGAGTTCGTCAACGCCTACCCGGTGCGCATGGCCAAGGACGCGGCCGACACGCTGGCCTTTTTGTGCACCTCGCCCTACGACGTGCGGCTGGCGCAGGAGCGTTTTCCGAAGATCCACTTCCATCCGCTGCGGGAGCACGCGGGGCTGGCGCTGCAGAGCGCGGGATGAACACGCGATGGAAACCTACATCCAGGTGTCGGGCGAAAGCCAGCTCGTCGAGACGGTGGTCGAGCAGCGGGCGACCTTGACGCTCACCGTCAAGGCATCGAAGAACGAGGTCGCGCTGTCGGAGGCCACCAGTCTGCGCAACGCCACCATCCGGGCACTGAAGGATGCGGGTTTGACATCCGAGGAGATCAGCGAGGGCGGGCGCGATGCCTGGCAGCCCTGGTTCCGCAAGCGCAGCGCGGGGCAGGAAGCCTCGCACCGCGTGCTGGTCAGCTGCCGCGAAACGCGCCGCCTGTACCAGGCACTCGATGCCTTGCAGCCGCTTTTCGAGAATGCGCGCCACACGCTGGCCGTCGACATGCAGCAGCCACGCTTCGAAGCGCCGGAAGGCGCGGAGGCCGCGGCGCGTGTGGCGGCCGTGCGGCAGGCACGGGCCAAGGCCCAGACCATTGCCGGGGAAGCCGGCGCCACGCTGGGCGCCATCGCGCAGATTGAAGAACTGGGCTCGCAGGCCGAAAACTCCGGTGCCTACGGCGACCACACCTGGGCATTCGCAGCCGCGGCATCGATGCCGGCGGGCGGTGGCTCCGACGAGTTCGAGGAACTGGGCGGCGCCACGCGCAAGCGCACGCTGCGTTTTCGCGTCCGCTTCCTGATCGGCTGACGCGGAGGAACGGGCCAGCTCAGCTGCCTGTCGATGCGTAGCGGCGCACCCCCAGCCGCCACACGCCGAAGGCAGCCGCCAGGAACACGAAGCCCGTGGCCGGCGACACGATGCCGACCCACGCCGGCGCGCCGAGCGGATCGGCCTTGCCCAGGATCGCCAGCGCCGGGTAATAGGCCACGCAGGCCAGCGGCACCACGAAGGTCAGCACCCGGCGAAACCACCGCGCATACAGCGCCAACGGGTACTGCGCCGCCTGCACGCCGCCGTAGGTGAGCACGTTGGCGATCTCCAGGCTCTCGACGGTCCAGAACGACAGCGTGCCCTGCAGCACCAGGATGCCGAGGAACAGCGCGATGCCGCCGGCCAGCGCGAACAGCGCAATCGCCACAGTGGCGGCCGTCCATTCGATGCCTGCCTGCTGCGTGGCGAACACCACGACCGCCAGGCCCTGCAGAAGGCGGCCCGCGCGGCTGATGCGGAAGTCGTTGCCCATCAGCTGCAGCGCCAGGGGGCGCGGGCGCAGCAGCAAGCGGTCGAAGGCGCCGGTTCGCAGGAACTCGGTGCCGAGCACGTCGAAGCCGCGGCCCAATGCATCGGCCAGCGCGAACATGCAGTTGACCAAGCCGTAGAACAGCGCCACTTCGCCGATGCGCCAGCCCTGCACGTCGCCGAAGCGATGGAACAGCGCCCAGACGACGATCACCTCGATGCCGGTCCCGAGGAACTGGCCGACGGTCAGCATCAGCGCCGAGGCGGGATAGCGCGCCTGGCCGCCGATGGACGCGCGCACGAGTCGGAAGAAAAGAGCAAGCGAGCCCATTCCGGTCAGCCGCCCTGGATCTGAAGGCTGCGCATCGTGCGGCCCATCGCCAGGCGTCCCGCCGCGACCAGCGCGGCGATCCAGAAGCACTGCAGCCCCAGCGCGGCCACCGCATGCCACCCGCCCAGTTGCCCGAAGTACAGCCGCGCCGGAATGTCCATCAGCCCGGCCAGCGGCTGGACCAGCAGCACCGTCTGCCAGGCGTCCGGCAGCAGCGCGAGCGGCAGCAGGTTGCCCGACAGCACGATGACCACGGGCGTCGCCACCGCGCTGATGCCGCGCTCGTTGAGCGCAGCGGTGGCCGCCACGTTGAGCAGCATCACCATCGAGGCCGACAGAAGCAGCGCCAGCACCGTGGACAGAAGGAATGCGAGTCCCGCGGCCCAGCTCGCAGGCAACTGCCAAGCCCATTCGCCCAGACCGGCCAAAGGCAATGCAACCGCCGCGAACGCCGCCATCAGCGCCACCCGGGGCAGCACCCGCGCGGCGATCCATCCGGCGCTGCGCGCGAACCACAGGGCGTAGGCGTCCACCGGTCGCAGCCGGTCGTAGGCGACCGCGCCGGTGCGCACGGCCTGCGCCACTTCAGGGTCGCTGAGCCAGGGCAGCAGCACCAGCAGCCCCTGGGCAAGCCACGTGTAGGTGATGGCCTGTTCGAGCGACATCGACGAACTCGCGCCCGCGATGGCCGTGCCGCCATAGAAGGCGGCGAACACCATCACCTTGATGCCGCCCCACCAGCACTGCGTGGCGAAGCCCGCGAGCGCGGCGGTGCGGTACTGCAGCATCTGCAGGAAGCGCGAGGCGAAGGCCGCGACGTAGGGACGCGCGAGGGTTCGCAGCCTCATCACGCCTCGGCCGCTCCGTGCATGGCGTAGAAGCGCGCGATCACCGCCTCGATCGCCATGCCTTCGAGGCGGATGTCCTCCACCGCATGCTCGGATGCGATGCGCGCGATCAAGGCCGGCGCGGTGGTCACCGAAGGATCGAAATCGAGCACCAGCGTCTGGCCATCGCGTGCGCGCACCGTGGCGCCAGGCACCTGCATGGGCAGCACGGCGCCCTGCGCGAAATCGACGATCAACCGGCGCTCGGCCATCACCTGCGCGCGCAGTGCCTCGACCGGGCTGTCGGCCAGCACGCGGCCATGGCCGATGACGATCACGCGCTGGGCGAGGGCCTCGATGTCGTGCATGTCGTGCGTGGTGAGCAGCACCGTGGTGCCGCGCTCGCGGTTGGCGCGGCGCACGAAGTCGCGCACCGCGAGCTTGGACGGCGCGTCGAGGCCGATGGTCGGCTCGTCGAGGAAGAGGATGTCGGGCTCGTGCAGCAGCGCGGCCGCGATTTCGGCGCGCATGCGCTGGCCCAGCGAGAGCTGGCGCACCGGCTGGTCGAGCACGCGCTCCAGGTGCAGCAGCGCGACCAGCTCGTCGCGCGTGCGGCGATAGCGCTGCGGGTCGACGCGGTAGATGTCGCGCAGCAGGTCGAAGCCATCGCCCACGGGCAGGTCCCACCACAGCTGCGTGCGCTGGCCGAAGACCACGCCGATGCGCCCCACATGCCGCTCGCGATCCGCGAAGGGATCGCGGCCGTCGACCTCCACGCGCCCGCCGTCGGGCCGCAGGATGCCTGCGAGGATCTTGATGGTGGTCGACTTGCCCGCGCCATTCGGCCCGATGAAGCCGAGCAGTTCGCCGCGCTGCAGCTCGAAGGACACGCCGGACAGCGCCTCCACCGTGCGGTGCCGGCGCTGCACCAGGCCGCGCAGCGCGCCCATCACGCCCGGGTCGCGCTCGGAAATCCGGTAGGTCTTGAGGAGGTGGTCGACGAGGATGTGGGGCATGGAAGGCGCCGCGCCGGCAGGGAAGACGCGGCGGGGGCGGGATGCTACACGAAAGCGCCGGTACGATCCCGGGCTCTCCAGGACTCATCGCCCATGTCGCCTTCGCCCTCCCTTCCCGCCTCGCCCACCCACCTGCTGCCGCTCGACCGCTGGGCGGTATCGGCCCGCAGCGCGCTCGTCGGCGTGTTCACGGACATCGACGACACGCTCACCACCGACGGTGCGATCACGGCCGATGCGCTGCAGGCGCTCGGCGACCTGAAGGCCGCCGGCTTCGCGATCGTGGCGATCACGGGCCGGCCGGTGGGCTGGAGCCTGCCCTTCGTCCACACCTGGCCGGTCGATGCGATCGTGGCGGAGAACGGCGCGGTGGCGCTGCTGCCCACGCCCGACGGACAGATCGAAAAGCGCTACCAGCAGGATGCGCCCACGCGCGCCGCCAACTTCGCGCGCATGCAGGCGGTGCTGGCGCGCATCGAGCGCGAGATTCCGGGTGCGCAGCGCGCCACCGATTCGGCGGGCCGCGAGACCGACATCGCCATCGACCACAGCGAGTTCGTGCAGCTGAGCGAAGAGACCATCGCGCAGGTCGTCGCGCTGATGCGCAGCGAGGGCATGCACGCCACCGTGAGCAGCATCCACATCAACGGCTGGTACGGCGACAACGACAAGCTCGAGGGCGCGCGCTGGATCGTGCGCGAACTCTGGGGTCGCACGCTCGACGACGAGCTCGACCGCTGGGCCTACGTGGGCGATTCGACCAACGACCAGCTGATGTTCCGCACCTTCGCGAGCAGCATCGGCGTGGCGAACGTGGCGCGCTTCGTGCCGCAGCTGGAGCACCTGCCGCGCTACGTGACCGAAGGCGAGCGCGGCGTGGGTTTCGCCGAGGCGGCGCGCGCCATGCTCTCGGTCCGCAGCGCTACCCGCTGACCGGCAGATTGCGTGCGTTGCCGCGCAGCGCCGCCCATTGCCGCCAGATGCCGAAGGCGGCAATCAGCAGCAGCACCGCTGCGTAGCCTTCCACCGTGTTCAGCAGCCCGAGCGGCTTCACCAGGAAGCCCGCCAGCATCGCCGGCAGGCTGAACGCGAGGTAGCAGACCACGAAGATGGCCGCGAACAGTTCGCCGCGCTCGTGCGAATCGGCGAGCGGCGCCAGCGTCTGCACCAGCGCCGAGAACGCCCCGCCGAAACCCAGGCCCGCGATCGCGGTGCCGACGAAGAACAGCGCGAGCGACTTCGTCGCCAGCGACGCCAGCAGCAGCACCAGGCCGACCGCGATGCTGGCCGCACCGAAGACAACGGTCCGCGGTGCGGGGAAGCGGCCGAGCAGCGTGGGTGCGAGCGCGCCGAAGCCCGAGAGCACCGCCACCGTGAGGCCGTTGACCACGCCGTTGTCGATGTGGAACACATGCAGCATCAACGACGGCGCGAGCGACAGGTACAGGCCGCCCAGCGCCCACACCGCGATGAACACCGGCAGGCCGCGCACGAAGTCGGCACGGGCCCGCACGGGAATCGACACGCGCGGCACCAGCGAGGCCAGCGCACCGGGGCGCGGCGTGACCGTCTCGGGCATCCACAGCACCACGGCAGCGCCCACCGCGAACACCACGGCCAGCACGCCGAACACCAGCATCACGGGCTGGGCAGTGAACTTCACCGCCATGCCAGTGAGCAGCGCGCCCACGGCGAGCCCCGCGAGCGGCGACACGCTCGTGATCATCGCGCCCAAGCGCTTGCGCGATGCCGGCGCCGCCTCGACCACCGCCGCGCTCAACGCGCCGCTGGCGATGCCCGTGGCCACGCCCTGCACGATGCGCGCGACGATCAGCCCGCCGATGTCCTGCGCCAGCACGAAGAGCCCCATCGCCACCGCCTGCAGCACCAGCGCCGCCAGCACCACTGGGCGGCGGCCGATGTGGTCGGACAGCGAGCCGGCCACCAGCAGCGAGATCAGCAGCGCGATCGCGTAGATCGCAAACGCCACCGTGAGCATCGACGCCGAGAAGCCCCAGGCGTGCTGGAACACCACGAACAACGGCGTGGGTGCGGCGGCCGCGAAGAAAAAGGCGAAGAGCACCGCGGCCAGCAGCGGGAAACCGACCGCCGCCGGCAGGCGCCAGGGCTTGGAACGGGCAGCGACGTCCGCGGTGGCAACGGCGAGTTCAGGGCAGGAGGAAGGCATATCTGATCCTTAACGCAACTTTTTTAGCTTTTGCGATTCTAGACCTGTAGATTCACTAAAGCAAATAACTTTGCGTTAAAGTCCTCGCATGAACGATGTTGTCCTTCCCAGCAAGCGTCCCGGCGGCCGCAGCGCCCAGGTGCAGGCGCTGGTGCGCACCGCCCTCGAACAATTGGTGGCCGAACAGGGGAGCGAGCGCGTCACCGTGCCGGCCGTGGCCGAACGCGCGGGCGTCAGCGCCTCCAGCATCTACCGCCGATGGGGGGATCTGTCAGGTCTTCTGGCCGAGACGGCCACGCGCCGGCTGGACCCGGACCGGCCGCTGCCGAACACCGGCACGCTGCGCGAAGACCTGACCGCTTGGGCGCAGGAGCTCATCACGCACCTGGCGCAGCCCTGCAGCAAGTCTCTGTTGAAAGCCGCGGCCGCGCTGGCCACCGGCGATGCGGACACCGATTGCCTGCGCAATCGCCGCAGGGAAGCGCTGACGCTGGTCGAGCAAGCCCATGCTCGCGGCGAGCACGCGCCCGAGGCGCAACAGGTGATCGATCACCTGATCGCGCCGATCGTGTTCCGTCTGGTGTTTGGCGCCGAGCCGGTGAAGCCGGAGTTGGCGGAGCGGCTGGTGGACGAGCTGTTCGCGATCAGTTCGTCTTCGGCTGTTCCTTCGCCAACCCCAGCTTCTCGATAACCACCTTCTCCTTCACCACCGTGTCCTGCGCGAACTTGGTGTACGTCGCCGAGCTCATGTAGTTCGGCAGCATGTCGTAGCGCCCGAGCGACGCCACATAGCTCGGCTCTTCCATCGCCTGCTTGAACGCGTCGTGCAGCTTCTTCACCACCTCGGGCGACGTGCCCTTGGGCGCGCCGATGCCGAAGGGCGAGTTCTGCACCACGTCGTAGCCCAGTTCCTTCAGCGTGGGCGCGTCGGGGAACTTGGCCAGGCGCTTCTCGCCCCAGGTGTTCAGCACGCGCAGCTTGCCGGCCTCCACTTGCGGCGCGAAGCCGGTGCTGTCGGCCGCGGCCATCAGCTGCCCGCTGACCACCGCGAGCATCAGGTCGGCGCTGCCCTTGTAGGGCACGTGCTGCAGCTCGATGCCGGCCTTCTGCGCGACGATCTCGGTCGTCAGGTGCGGGCTGGTCAACGTGCCGGTGGAGCCGTAGGTGAGCTTGCCGGGGTTGGCCTTGGCGTAAGCGACGAAGTCGGCCCAGGTCTTGAACGGGCTGTTGGCCGGCACCACGATGCCGAAGGCGTAGCCGGTGACGTTCAGGACGTAGGTGATGTCCTTGAGCGGGTCCCAGTTGATCTTGGTGGTGTAGCCGAGGCGAAACACGCCGAGCGGAATCTGCGCGACGGTGTAGCCGTCGGGCTGCGCGGTCTGCAACGCCTGTGCGGGCAGCGTGCCGCCGGCGCCGGGCTTGTTGTCGATGATCACGGGCTGGCCGAGGATCTTGCTCGCGTTGTCGGCGAGCTGGCGCATCGTGATGTCGGTCGGGCCGCCCGCGGGGAACGCGATGACCAGCTTGATCGGCTTGGCGGGAAATGCTTGCGCGAAAGCCGCCAGCGGGGAGACGAGGCCACACGCGGCAAGCGTGGCGGCACGGAGAAAAGAAGAGCGGCGCAGCATGGCTGACTGGATCCTGACTTGAAGAAGCGCCGATTGGGCCTTGCCGGTTCGGCGAAGGCAATCGGGGCTCCCCTGATTTACTGCCGAAACCAGGGCCATTGCGGCGTTCCGAGTCGCCTGCGCGTCAGCTACGCCTGCGAAAAACCTTGCAGCACGTTCACTGTGTTGACGCCCACTTCGGCCACCGCATAACCACCTTCGAACACGAACACCGTGGGTAACCCCATGCGCGCGAGGTCTTCTCCCATGCGCAGGTAGTCGTCGCTCTTGAGCTTGAAGCCGGAGATCGGGTCGCCCTCGAAGGTGTCGACGCCGAGCGAGACCACGAGCGCGCCGGCCTTCACCTTCGCGATGCCCTCGAGTGCGGTCTTGAGCGCCGCGCGCCATGCGGTGAAGTCGGTGCCGCGCGGCAGCGGCAGGTTGTGGTTGAAGCCCTCGCCTTTGCCCGCGCCGCGCTCGTCGGCGTGGCCGAGGTAGTACGGGTAGTCGGTGAACGGATCGCCATGCAGGCTGGCGAAGTGCACGTCGCTGCGCTCGTAGAAGATGGCCTGCGTGCCGTTGCCGTGGTGGTAGTCCACATCGAGCACCGCGACGCGCTCCACGCCCGCATCGCGCAGCGCCTGCGCGGCCACGGCGGCGTTGTTGACGAAGCAGTAGCCGCCGAAGAAATCGACGCCCGCATGGTGACCCGGAGGCCGCGTCAGCGCGAAGGCCGAGCGCTCACCGGCGAGGACGCGCTGCGTCGCGGTCCATGCGCAGGCCGCGCCCTGTCGTGCTGCGGCCCAGCTGCCGGCCGTGAGCGGCGTGCCTGCATCGAACGAGAAGAGGCCCATGCGCGCCGGAAAGCTCTGCGGCAACACATCGGTGCGCATGCCGCGCGTGGGCCAGTACGACGGGAGCGCATCGCGCGATACATTCGCCGGATCGAGCGCCACCCACTCGTCCCACGCGCCGGCGATGAAGTCCAGATAGCGCGGCGCATGCACCTTCGCGAGCAGCGAATCGTCGAGCGCATCGGGCGCCTGCAGCGGACCCAGGCCGCGGCGCTCCAGCTCATGCTTCACATGGTCGACGCGGGCGGGCACCTCGAAGCAAGGCACCAGCTCGCCACGGAACATTTCGACTTTGCCCTGGTGCAGTGCGTGCTGGTCGTTGTAGATGGTGAGCATGAAGAAAAACAGGATCGGCGTTGCGGATGCCGCCGATCATGCCGCACGCCGCAGCACCGCCCGGCGCCTGCCGGACGCGGTGAGCCCGAACAGGTCCTTCGGGTCGTCGAGCTCCGGCACCAGCGCGATCTTCTGGCCGATGCCGCGCTCGATGGCGAGCTGGTGGATGTAGCGCAGCGCGGTGTAGTCCTCCAGCGCGAAGCCGACCGAATCGAACACCGTGACCTGCTCGGCGCTCTCACGCCCGGGCACTTCGCCGAGCAGCACCTTCCACAGTTCATGCACCGGGAAATCGGCCGCCAGTTGCTGGATCTCGCCCTCGACGCGGGTCTGCGCCTCGTACTCGACGAACACGCGCGCGCGGCGCAGCACATCGGGGTGCAGCTCGGTCTTGCCGGGTGAATCGCCGCCGACCGCATTGATGTGCATGCCCGGCTCGATCATCTCGGGCGTGAGCACGGTCGCGCGGCCCTGGTAGGCGGTGACGGTGGTGACGATGTCCGCGCCGCGCACCGCCTCGGCGACGGAGCGGGCGCGCACGATCTCCAGCGGCGTGCAGGCCGAGAGATGCCGCACCAGCTTGTCGGTGGCGTGCGGGTCGGTGTCGAACACGCGCACTTCCTCGATGCCCAGCAGCGCGTGGAAAGCCAGCGCCTGGAACTCGCTCTGCGAGCCGTTGCCGATCAATGCGAGGCTGCGCGAATCGGGCCGCGCAAGGGCCTGCGCCGCCATGGCCGAGGTGGCGGCCGTGCGCAGCGCGGTGGTGAGGGTGAGCTCGGACAGCAGAACCGGATACCCGGTGTCGACCTCCGCCAGCACGCCGAAGGCCATGACGGTCGGCAGCCCGACCGATGTGTTGTGCGGATGCCCGTTGACGTACTTGAAGGCGTACGCGCCATCGTCGGCCACCGGCATCAGTTCGATCACGCCGAGGTGCGAATGGCTCGCGACGCGCGCCTTCTTGTCGAACTCGCGCCAGCGCATGAAGTCGTCGCGCAGCGCGTCGGCCAGCGCCTCGAGGAATTGCGGAACGCCGGTTTCATCCACCAGGCGAACCAGGCTGTGAACATCGATGAAGCGGGTCATGACATGGCTCCTTGCGTAGCCCGGCACGGCGCTTCATCCCCTCACATGTTTACTCCACCATGGCTGATTCAGGATGCGCCTGCGCCAAGGGTTCAAGCCATTCTGCGCCTGCCTGCATCACCGCGCCAGTACCGGTGCCAATGCGACGCCGGTGTGGGTAGCCAAACGCACTACCTCTTCAGGCGGCGCCGCTGCAACGATGCGTCCGCCGGCATTTCCGCCTTCGGGGCCAAGGTCGATGATCCAGTCCGCCTCGGCGATCAGGTCGAGGTCGTGCTCGATCACTACCACACTGTGTCCACCGTTCACCAGCCGGTGCAGCACGTGGATCAGCTTCTCGACGTCGGCCATGTGCAGGCCCACGGTCGGCTCGTCGAGCACGTACAGCGTGTGCGGCGCCTTCTGGCCGCGGCGGGTGATGTCGTCGCGCACCTTGCTCAGCTCGGTCACCAGCTTGATGCGCTGCGCCTCGCCGCCCGAGAGCGTGGGCGAGGGCTGCCCCAGCGTGAGGTAACCCAGCCCCACGTCTTTGAGCAACTGCAGCGGATGGCTGATGTTGGGCATGGCGGCGAAGAACTCGACCGCTTCGTCCACTTCCATCTTCAGCACGTCGCCGATGCTCTTGCCGCGCCAGCTCACGGCCAGCGTCTCGGGGTTGAAGCGCGCGCCGTGGCACACCTCGCAGGGCACCTTCACATCGGGCAGGAAGCTCATCTCGATGGTGCGCACGCCCGCGCCTTCGCAGCCCGGGCAGCGGCCTTCGCCGGTGTTGAAGCTGAAGCGCGCCGGGCCGTAGCCGCGCGCCTTCGCCTCGAGCGTGTCGGCGAAGAGCTTGCGGATGGTGTCCCAGAAGCCGATGTAGGTGGCCGGGCAGCTGCGCGGCGTCTTGCCGATGGGGGTCTGGTCGACCTCGAGCACGCGGTCGATGGTTTCGTAGCCTTCGACCTTGCTGCAGCCCGACCATGCCGCGCGCTTGCCCGCGGCATCGGCGTCGCGGCCGGCCTTGGTCATGCGCTGGATCACGATGCCCTGCACGCTGGCCAGCAGCACGTCGCGCGCGAGCGTGGACTTGCCCGAGCCGCTGACGCCGGTGACCACCACCAGGCGGTGCAGCGGCAGCGTGGCGGTCACGTCCTGCAGGTTGTGCAGGTCGGCGCCGTGCACGGTGAGCCATTCGCCGTTGTCTTGCGCCTTCGGGTTGGGCGAAGGAACCAAGCGCCGCGCCTGCAGCGGATGCTTGATGGCATCGCGCAGGTACCGGCCGGTCTGCGAATCGCCCGCCGCCTCGATGTCCGCCACCGAGCCTTCGGCCACGAGGCGCCCGCCGCGCTTGCCGGCGCTCGGGCCGATGTCGATGATGTGGTCGGCGCGGCGGATGGTGTCTTCGTCGTGCTCCACCACCACCAGCGTGTTGCCCTTCTCGCCGAGCTTGTGCAGCGCGTTCAGCAGGATCTGGTTGTCGCGCGCATGCAGGCCGATGGTCGGCTCGTCGAGCACGTAGCACACGCCCTGCAGGTTGCTGCCGAGCTGTGCGGCCAGTCGGATGCGCTGCGCTTCGCCGCCGGAGAGCGTGGGCGCGCCGCGGTCGAGCGTCAGATACCCCAGGCCCACTTCCTCGAGGAATTCGAGGCGGCTCTTGATCTCGGGCACCAGGTCGCGTGCGATCTCGGCTTCGCGGCCGGTGAGCACCAGCCCTTCGAACCACTGGCGCACCTCGGTCACGCTCATGCGCGCAAGCTCGGTGATGCCGATGCCGCCCGAGCCGTCGGCCGCGGTGCCGAAGCCCACGGCGCGCGCCGTGGCATTCAGGCGCGTGCCTTCGCAGGTCGGGCACGCGGTATCGGCCAGGTCTTCCACCTCGGGTTCGGCGAAGGTCTGTTCGCGGCCCTTGTTGTCGTCGTCGCGGATCGAATCGTCGAAGACCTTGCGCTGGTCCTTGCTGAGCTTGACACCCGTGCCCACGCAATCGGGGCACCAGCCGTGCTTGCTGTTGTAGCTGAAGAGGCGCGGGTCGAGCTCGGCATAACTGGTGCTGCAAACCGGGCAGGCGCGCAGCGTGGAGAACACGTTGACGCGGCCGATGCCGGCGGCGGACACGCCCGCCATCATCGCGGCCTTGAGGCCATCGAGATGACTCAGCACATGGACCACGCCCTTGCCGTGCTCCAGCGCCTTGGTGAGCGCTTCGCGCAGCTCGGTTTCCTTCGAGGGCAGCACGTCGAGGCTGGCCACGGGCAGTTCGATGCTGTGTTCCTTGAAGCGGTCGATGCGCGGGAAGCCCGTCGTCGGCAGGAAATCGCCATCGACGCGCAGGTGCGTGAAGCCGCGCGGCCGCGCCCAGTCCGCCAGCTCGGTGTACACGCCCTTGCGGTTGCTCACCAGCGGCGCGAGCAGCCCGATGTGCTGGCCCTTGAAGTTGCGCATCAGCTGCGCGGCAATGCTGTCGGGCGTCTGCGGCTGCACGGCCGCACCGTCGTGGATGCAGTGCTGGATGCCCAGCTTCACATACAGCAGGCGCAGGAAGTGCCACACCTCGGTGGTCGTGCCCACCGTGCTCTTGCGGCCGCCGCGCGAGAGGCGCTGCTCGATGGCCACGGTCGGCGGAATGCCGTAGACGGCATCGACCTCGGGGCGCCCTGCCGGCTGCACGATGCTGCGCGCATACGCGTTGAGCGATTCGAGGTAGCGCCGCTGCCCTTCGTTGAACAGGATGTCGAAGGCCAGCGTCGACTTGCCCGAACCGCTGACGCCCGTTACCACGCTGAACTTGCCGCGCGGAATGTCCACGCTGAGGTTCTTCAGGTTGTGCTCGCGCGCATTCACGATCTCGATCGCGTTGCTGCCGGGTGCCGTCTTCGCGTTCGCGATGTAGCGCCGCGCCGCGCGCTCGGCCACCTTGTAGGCCTCGGGGCCGATGGCCAGTTCGTAGTCGGCCAGCGCGGCGCCGGTGAGCGAGGCGCGGTTCTCGCGCAGCTGCTCGGGCGTGCCTTCGGCCACCACCTTGCCACCGCCCTCGCCGCCTTCGGGGCCGAGGTCGATGAGCCAGTCGCTCGCGCGGATCACATCGAGGTTGTGCTCGATCACAATCAGCGAATGGCCGGCGTCGAGGAGCTTGCGCAGCGCACGCATCAGGCGCGCGATGTCGTCGAAGTGCAGGCCCGTGGTCGGCTCGTCGAACAGGAACAGCGTGCCCTTGCGTGCCACCGACTGCTTGCTCGCGGTCGCGCTCTTGGCGGCTTCGGCGAGAAAGCCCGCGAGCTTCAGGCGCTGTGCTTCGCCACCCGACAGCGTGGGCACCGGCTGGCCGAGCTTGACGTAGTCCAGGCCCACGTCGGAAATCGGCTGCAGCACGCGCAGCACGTCGCGGTCGGCCTCGAACACGGCGGCCGCCTCGGCCACGGTGAGGTCGAGCACGTCGGCCACGTTGTAGTTCTTGCCCTTGCGTTCCACGCGCACTTCGAGGATTTCGGGGCGGTAGCGCTTGCCGTCGCAATCGGGGCAGCGCAGGTACACGTCCGACAGGAACTGCATCTCGACGTGCTCGAAGCCCGAGCCGCCGCAGGTCGGGCAGCGCCCGTCGCCGGAGTTGAAGCTGAACTTGCTCGCGGTGTAGCCGCGCTGGCGCGAGAGCGCCGCGGTGGCGAAGATCTCGCGGATCGCGTCCCACGCGCCCACGTAGCTCGCGGGGTTGGAGCGCGCGGTCTTGCCGATGGGCGACTGGTCGACGAAGACCACGTCGCCCAGGTGATCGGCGCCGAGCAGGCGGTCATGCGCGCCCGGCGTTTCCGTCGCCTTGCCGAAGTGGCGCATGAGCGCGGGTGCCAGCACGTCCTGGATCAGCGTCGACTTGCCCGAGCCGCTGACGCCGGTGACGCACACCAGCCGCGCGAGCGGGAACTCGACCGTCACGTTCTGCAGGTTGTGCTCGCGCGCGCCTTCGAGGATGAGCCGGTGCGTGTTCTCGCTCACGAGCCGCTTGAAGCCCATGCCGATCTTCTTGCGGCCGCCCAGGTACTGGCCGGTGAGCGTGTCGGCGTCGCGCAGCTGGTCGGTGGTGCCGTCGAACACGATCTGCCCGCCGCGGATGCCGGGGCCGGGGCCCATGTCGATCACGCGGTCGGCCGCGAGCATGACGGCCGGGTCGTGCTCGACCACCACCAGCGTGTTGCCCGCATCGCGCAGGCGCAGCATGGCCTCGGTGATGCGGTTCATGTCGCGCGGGTGCAGGCCGATGCTGGGCTCGTCGAGCACGAAGAGCGTGTTGACCAGCGAGGTGCCGAGCGCGGTCGTGAGGTTGATGCGCTGCACCTCGCCGCCCGAGAGCGTGCGGCTCTGGCGGTCGAGCGTGAGGTAGCCGATGCCCACGTCGTGCAGGTAGCGCAGGCGGGTGGTGATTTCCTCGAACAGCAGCTTCAGCGCCTGCGCCTCGCCTTCGCTCGCGGGGCTCCCGTTGCCGTGGTGCTCGACGCGGTCGAAGAAGCGGCGCAGCCGCTCGATGGGCAACAGCATCAGGTCGTGCAGGCAGAGGCCGGGCAGCGCCTCGAGTTGCGCACGCGTCCACTTCACGCCGGTCGGCATGAAGCGCTTCGAAGGGTCGAGCACCGCGTCGGCGTCTTCCTTGCTGCCGATGCGCCACAGCAGGCTGTCGAGCTTCAGGCGCGCACCGCTGCAGACGGGGCACTGCGTATAGCTGCGGTACTTGGACAAGAGCACGCGGATGTGCATCTTGTAGGCCTTGCTTTCCAGGTAGGCGAAGAAGCGGCGCACGCCATACCACTGCTTGTTCCAGTTGCCCTCCTTGTAGTTGGGCGTGCCCTCGATCACCCAGTGCTTCTGCTCGTCGGTGAGCTTGTTCCAGGGCGTGTCGCGCGGAACGCCCGCGGCCTCGGCGTGGCGCATGAGGTCGTCCTGCGCCTCTTTCCACGCGGGGGTCTGGATGGTCTTGATCGCGCCCGCGCGCAGCGTGAGCTTGTCGTTCGGGATCACGAGCCCGAGGTCGACGCCGATCACGCGGCCGAAGCCGCGGCAGGTGTCGCAGGCGCCGACGGCGGAGTTGAACGAGAACATCGACGGGATCGGGTCGGTGTAGCGGATGTCGCTCTCGGGGCAGTGCAGGCCGGTGGAGAACTTCCAGACGTCCGTCGGAGCGTTTTCCTCTGCGCCCGTGGCATGCACGGTGACGCGCCCGCTGCCGCGCTTGAGCGCCACTTCGATCGCCTCCACCACGCGCGAACGCTCGGCGCTGGAGATGCGGAAGCGGTCGGCCACCACGTCGAGCACCTTGCGCGGCCCGGTGGGAGTGGCCACCTCGCGCTCGGACTGCACGCGCGTGAAGCCGCTGGCCGAGAGCCACTGCGTCACTTCTTCCGCCGACGTGCCCGCGGGCAGCTCGACCGGGAAGGTGACGACCAGCCGCGGATCGCCTGCCGCAGCCGCACGCTCGGCGATCTGCGCATAGATGCTGTCGGGCGAATCGTGGCGCACCGGCAGCGCGGTCTCGCGGTCGAAGAGCTGCGCCGCGCGGGCGTAGAGCAGCTTCAGGTGGTCGTTCAGCTCGGTCATCGTGCCGACCGTGGAGCGCGAGGAGCGCACCGGGTTGGTCTGGTCGATGGCGATGGCGGGCGGCACGCCCTCCACCTTGTCGACCGCCGGCTTGTCCATGCGGTCCAGGAACTGGCGCGCGTAGGCGGAGAAGGTTTCCACATAACGCCGCTGGCCTTCGGCGTAGAGGGTGTCGAACACGAGGCTCGATTTGCCCGAGCCGCTCGGCCCGGTGACCACGGTCATCTCGCCTGTGCGGATGTCGAGGTCGAGGTTCTGGAGGTTGTGCTGGCGCGCGCCGCGAATCCGGATGGAGCCCTGTGTCATGAGTGCCTTGGGGGGTGGGGCAAACATTCTAGGGAGTGGTCCATGACGCATTCGTGCACCGCGTCACATGGTCTGCGCTCGCGCAGGGGTTTGTCCGGATACGGCTCAAGACACTTTTGTACACAAATAGCACGTTTGTTTGCAACACCCTCAGAGACACCCACAAAGGTTTTCATGACCAAGACCCGCACGCTTTGCGTCGCCGCCCTGCTGGCGTTGACGGCGATGGGCGCCTCGGCCCAGATCCTCATCGGCCAGACCGCCGGCATGACCGGCTCGGTGGCCGCGAGCGTGAACGAGACCATCGGCGGCGCGCAGTTGGTGATCGACGCGGCGAATGCCCAGGGCGGCATCCACGGCGAGAAGATCGAGGTGATCCGCATGGACGACGCCTTCGACGTGAAGCGCGCCGGCGACAACGCCCGCGTGCTGATCGAGGACAAGAAGGTGGTGGCGCTCTTCATGAGCCGGGGCACGCCGCACTCGCAGGCCATCATCCCGTGGCTCGACAAGAACGAGGTGGCGCTGATCGGCCCTTCCACCGGCGCCATGGTGCTGCACAAGCCGCTGCAAAAGCATGTGTTCAACGTGCGCGCTACCTACCAGCGCGAGGCCGAGAAGGCGGTGCAGCACCTCCTGACCATCGGCCTCACGCGCATCGCCGTGGTGTACGTGACCGACTCGTTCGGCAAGGACGCGCTCGAAGGCGCGATGACCGGCTTCACCAAGGGCAAGGCCACGCCGACGGTGACCATCCCGGCCGACCGCGACAAGCCTGACTACACGGCGATCGTGCCGGCCATCAAGGACGCCAACGCGCAGGCGGTGCTGTGGATCGGCTCCGGCGTGGCGGTGGTCGACGGCATCAAGGCGCTGCGCGCATCAGGCTCGGCGGCGCAGGTGGTCACGCTGTCGAACAACGCCTCGTCGGGCTTCATCAAGCAGCTGGGCGATGCGAGCCGCGGCGTGATCGTGACGCAGGTGTTCCCGAACGAGCGCTCGCTGGGCCAGCCGATGGTGAAGGAGGCGCTCACGCTGGCCAAGGCCAAGGGGCAGGCGGAGCTCTCGCCCGCCGCGCTCGAAGGCTTTGCCTCGGCGAAGGTGCTGGTCGAGGCGCTGCGCCGCGCGGGCCCCAGGCCCACGCGCGCCAAGGTGCTGGCCGCGCTGGAGGGCATCCGCAGCTACGACCTGGGCGGTGGGCTCGAGGTGAGCTACACGCCACAGGACCACAGCGGCATCGACTTCGCGGACCTGGCGATCATCAGCGACGGGCGATTCAAGCGCTGAACCTTCCGCCCTCTTTCCCCTTTGCAACGGCCCGCCGGCACCCCGGCGGGCCGTTGCTTTTGGGCTTCTGCAAACAATGGTTTGACAGGGTTTCCACGAGCAAGAAAATGTCACCTAAAGCAACACATTACACATCTTCTGACAGGGGGCGGATGCCTCGTGGAAAGGCTTTGTTCGATGAAGACGATGTTCGCCTCCTGCGCCGCTGCGCTCCTCATGGCAGCGGTGGTTCCCGGGGCGTCGGCCCAGATCCTGATCGGCCAGTCGGCCGACCTCTCGGGCCCGGTGGCGGCCAGCGTGAAGGAAACCATCCTCGGTTCGCAGCTGGTGATCGACCAGGTCAACGCCCAGGGCGGCATCAACGGCGAGCAGATCGAGGTGATCCGCCTCGACGACGGCCTGGACGCCAAGCGCTCGCTGGAAAACACCCGCATCCTGATCGAGGACAAGAAGGTCCTCGCGCTGCTGCTGAACCGCGGCACGCCCAACACGATCGCGGTGATCCCGCTGCTCGACAAATACGGCGTGGCGCTGGTCGGGCCTTCGACCGGTGCGATGGTGTTGCACAAGCCGCTGCAGAAGAACATCTTCAACGTGCGCTCGACCTACCAGCGCGAAGCGGAAAAGGCGGTCCAGCATCTGCAGACCACCGGCATCCAGCGCATCGCCGTGGTCCAGGCCGAGGACTCCTTCGGCAAGGACGCAATGGAAGGCGCCAACAAGGGCTTCGAGAAGGCGAACCTGAAGCCGGCGGTGGTGGCGCTCGCCGACCGCAACAAGCCCGACTACGCGACCATCGTGCCGCAGATCACCAAGGCCAATGCGCAGGCCGTGCTGTGGATCGGCTCGGGCACCGCGGTGACGGAAGGCGTGAAGGCGCTGCGGGCTGCGGGCTCGGCGGCGCAGATCATCACGCTGTCGAACAACGCCGCGTCGGGCTTCATCAAGGAACTGGGCTCGGCGAGCGCGGGCGTGATCATCACGCAGGTGCTGCCCTATGAGCGCTCGTTCGGCCACCCGATGATCAAGGAGGCGCTGGCGCTCGCGAAGGCCAAGGGGCAGAACGAGTTGTCGCCGGCACTGCTCGAGGGCTTCGTCGCCACCAAAGTGCTGGTGGAGGCGCTGCGCCGCACGGGCCCCAAGCCCACGCGCGCGAAGCTCATCGCCACGCTCAACAGCTTCCAGTACGACGTGGGCGGCGGCATCGACGTGAACTACTCGGCGACGGACCACACGGGCATCGACTACGTCGACCTGTCGATCGTGAGCGAGGGCCGCTTCAAGCGCTGACCGCGGCCTCCGGTCTCTCCCCCACAAACACGGCCCGCCGGCGCACCCGGCGGGCCGTTTCTCTTGGGACGTTGAAAACAACGGTCCGCAGGGTTTCCACACGCATAAAAATGTCACTTATAGAAACACACTACACATCTTTTGACAATGACAAACAAATCGTGGAAAGACCTCGCTCGATGAAGAAGATGTTCAAGTCCTGCGCCGCCGCACTCCTGCTGGCGGCGATCACCCAAGGCGCGTCGGCCCAGATCGTGATCGGCCAGTCGGCCGACCTCTCCGGTCTTGTCTCCGCCAGCGTCAAGGAGGCGATCCTGGGCTCGCAACTGGTGATCGACCAGGTCAATGCGCAAGGCGGCATCAACGGCGAGCGGATCGAGGTGATCCGCATGGACGACGGTTTCGATCCCAAACGGACCGTGGAGAACTCGCGCACGCTGATCGAGGACAAGAAGGTCATTGCCTTGCTGCTCAACCGCGGAACGCCCAACGCGACGGCCGTGATTCCCCTGCTCGAGAAGTACGGCGTGCCGCTGGTCGGCCCCTCCTCCGGCGCGATGGTGCTGCATGCGCCGGTGCAGAAGTACATCTTCAATGTGCGCTCGACCTACCAGCGCGAGGCCGAGAAGGCCGTGCAGCACCTGAACACCATCGGCATCCAGCGCATCGGCATCGTGCAGGAGCAGGATTCCGCCTTCGCCACCGACGCCATGGTGGGCGCGAACAAGGGCTTCGAGAGCGCGAAGATGAAGCCCGCGGTGCTGGTGCCGGCCGATCGCCGCAAGCCCGACTACAGCGCCATCGTCCCTCCATTGACGCAAGCGAACGTGCAGGCGGTGCTCTGGATCGCTTCGGGCACGGCCGTCACCGAAGGCGTGAAGGCGCTGCGCGCGGCGGGCTCGGCGGCGCAGGTGATCACGCTGTCGAACAATGCCGCGTCGGGCTTCATCAAGGAATTGGGCGCATCGAGCGGTGGCGTGATCGTCACCCAGGTGCTGCCGTACGAGCGCTCCTTCGGCCATCCGCTCATCAAGGAAGCCATGGCGCTCGCGAAGGCCAAGGGGCAGAACGAGCTGTCGCCCGCACTGCTCGAAGGCTTCGTCGCCACCAAGGTGCTGGTGGAAGCGCTGCGCCGCACGGGCCCCAAGCCCACGCGCGCCCGGCTGCTCGCCACGCTCAACAGCTTCCAGTACGACGTGGGTGGCGGCCTCGACGTGAACTACTCGCCGACGGACCACTCGGGCATCGACTACGTCGATCTGTCGATCATCAGCGAGGGCCGCTTCAAGCGGTGATCGCCTCCGCCGCTGCGCTGCCCTGTTTCTTACTTGGGTGCGGCGGCAGGCGCAGGCTCGTGCGTGGTGGTGTCGCCACCGTGCTTTTCGCCCGACATGTCGACCTTGTCGCCGGCCTTGGAGATCACGTACAGGGCAATGGCGGCAAAGATGACGAAGCCGACGACGATTTTCCACATGGGTGTTGTCTCCTGAATGGGCAAGGGATGGATGAATGGGTGTGCTCAAGAAAAAGGCCTCATGCCGCCTGGCATGAAGCCTCTTTGTTGAACGGAGGGCCCGGGCCCTCCTGTGCGGCTGAAACTCAGTCGTTGGCGTAGATGTCCACGTCCTTGGTTTCGCGGATGAACAGCGTGCCTATCACCAGCGTGATGCCGGCGATGATGATCGGGTACCAGAGGCCGTTGTACATGTTGCCGGTCGACGCCACGATGGCGAAGGCCGTGGTCGGCAGCAGGCCGCCGAACCAGCCGTTGCCGATGTGGTACGGCAGGCTCATCGAGGTGTAGCGGATGCGCGTGGGGAACATCTCCACCAGCATCGCGGCGATCGGGCCGTAGACCATCGTCACCAGCAGCACCAGCCAGAACAGCAGCAGCACCGTCATGACCTTGTTCATCTTCGCGGGGTCGGCCTTGGTCGGATAGCCCGCGATCTTCAGGTCTTCGGCCACGCCTTTCTTGAAGGCGGCGATTTCCTTGGCGGAGGTCTCGTCGAACTTGAGGTTGACGACATTGCCGACAGGGGCCTCGACCGTCTTGTCGCCGATCTTGACGACGGCCTTCGAACCCGGCGCGCCGGCCACGTTCTCATAGCTCACCGAGTTCTGCACCAGGTAGCGCTTGGCGATGTCGCACGAGCTCTTGAAGTCGATCTCGCGGGCCACCGGGTTGCCCTGGAACGAGCAGGTCGCCGGGTCGGCCGTCACCGTGACGCCGGCCGTGGCCTGCGCACGGGCCAGGTCGGGGTTGGCGGCTTCGGTCAGCATCTTGAAGACCGGGAAGTAGGTGACCACGGCCAAGAGGCAGCCGGCCATGATGATCGGCTTGCGGCCGATCTTGTCCGACAGGGTGCCGAAGATCACGAAGAAGGGCGTGCCCAGCAGCAGCGCCGCGGCAATCATCAGGTTGGCCGTGGTCGCATCGACCTTCAGCTGTGCCGTCAGGAAGAAGAGCGCGTAGAACTGGCCCGAATACCAGACCACCGCCTGGCCCGCCGTGAGGCCGACCAGCGCCAGGATCACGATCTTGAGGTTCTTCCACTCGCCGAAGGATTCGGCCAGCGGCGCCTTCGAGGTCTTGCCCTCGGCCTTCATCTTCTGGAAGGCGGGCGACTCCGACAGCGTCAGGCGGATCCACACCGAGATGCCCAGCAGCAGGATCGACACCAGGAACGGAACACGCCAGCCCCAGTCGTTGAACACCGCTTCGCCCAGGCCTTCGCGAACGCCCAGGATCACGATCAGGCTCAGGAACAGGCCGAGCGTGGCCGTGGTCTGGATCCACGAGGTGTACGCACCGCGCTTGCCGTGCGGCGAGTGCTCGGCCACATAGGTGGCGGCACCGCCGTACTCGCCGCCGAGCGCCAGGCCCTGCAGCATGCGCAGCGCGATCAGGATCACCGGCGCCGCGACGCCGATGGTCGCGTAGCTGGGCAGCAGGCCGACGATGAACGTCGACAGGCCCATGATCAGGATCGTCACCAGGAAGGTGTACTTGCGGCCGATCATGTCGCCCAGCCGGCCGAACACGATGGCGCCGAACGGACGCACCAGGAAACCGGCCGCAAACGCCAGCAGCGCGAAGATGAAGGCGGCGCCCGCATCCAGGCCGCTGAAGAACTGCTTGGCAATGATCGCGGCGAGCGAACCGTAGAGATAGAAGTCGTACCACTCGAACACGGTGCCGAGCGAGGAGGCGAAGATGACTTTCTTCTCCTCCGAGGACATGGGCCGGGGGGCCGGGTGCGGCACTCCCCGTGAATCTAATGTGGCGGCCATTGCGTCGTCTCCTGTGTGTTTGCGTTCATGCGGCACCCGGTATCCGGGGCCGTGCGGCATTCTTGGAGGCGTGACTGACCGCTAGCTTGCGCGAAACTGAACCGATGCTTACGGATTAAGGTGAAACCCGCGGGGCGCGTTTCAGCCTGTAAGAAATCGCAACCCTGCTCGGGTTTGTCCTCAGGCCTTGCTGCTGCGCAGCAATGAGGGTCGCTGGTCTGCCGAGGCCCATTGCGGGCCGTCGAACCACGCATCGCCCGACAGGTACGAACGCAGCATTGCGAGGCCGTCGAAGCCCCAGAAGAGGCGCCCGTCGACCACGTAGGCAGGCGTGCCGAACACGCCGAGCGCGAGTGCTTCGTCGGTGTTGCGCTTGAGGAGTGCCTTGCTCTCGTCGCTGCCTGCTTCGCGCTTCGGTTGCAATTGCGCGGTGAGTTGGGCGAGCCGCGCGGCATCGCCGGCCTCTTCACCGCCGCGCCACACGTGGCGCAGGATGGTCTCGGCCACGAGGCGGCTGATGCTGCCGTCGTCGCTGGTCGACACCGCCAGCCGCAGGTGCGGCAGCGGGTTGTAGGGATGCGAGGCCGGCATCTCGATCTGGATGCCATTCGCATGCCCGAGCCACAGCACATGGCGGTAGGTCCAGCTGCGCTTGGACGGAATCTCGGCCGGCCCGAGCTGGCCGTGTTCCTTCAGCAGCGCGCCGAGCAGCACCGGCTTGTAGGCCACGCTGTAGCTCAGCCCTTCGAGCGCCTCGGGCAGGTGCTCGAACGCGAGGTGCGCGTAGGGCGAGATGAAGTCGAGATAGAAGTCGATGTGCTTCATGCGTCGTGGTCTCCGGAGGGTTCCGGGACGCGCCAGATGCCGGCCCGGGCCCGCAACTCTATCGCGCGCCACACGCCGCGCCGCGCGTCGTCTTCCATCTTGCTCCAGCCCGCGATCTCGGGGATGGTGCGCAGGCAGCCTTCGCAGAAGCCGCTCAGGCGGTCCATGCGGCAGACCGAGGTGCAGGGCGAGGGAACGTCTTCGGGCAGATCGCGCACGGCCACCGCACGGGCGGCCAGCGTCTCGGCTTCCGCGAAGTTCAAACCACGTCCGCCACCGGCGCGCCGGTGAGTGTTTCGAGGTCCTGCGGCCTGAGCTGGAACACCGCATGCGGATGGCCCGCCGCGGCCCAGATCTCCTCGAAGCGGAAGAGCTCGCGGTCGATCAGCACCACCGGCTTGGTCGCATGCCCCACGGGCGAGACGCCGCCGATGGTGAAGCCGGTGCGCGCCTTCACGAACTCGGCATCGGCGCGACCGGTCTTGCCGATGAGTGCATCGACCTTCTTCTCGTCCACGCGCTTGTCGCCCGAGGTGATGACCAGCACCGCCACGTCGTCGCTCTTGCGACGGAAGATGATGCTCTTGGCGATCTGCCCGACCGAGATGCCGAGTGCATCGGCCGCCTGCTGCGCGGTGCGGCAGGCATCGTCGAGCATGCGCGGGGAATGGGGGTGGCCCGCGTCCTGCAGCACGCGGGAGACGCGCTGGACACCTTCGGGGAGGGAGTGGAGTTCAGAGCCGCACATGGATTCGAATCTATCAGGAGGCCGCGGCCGCTCAGGCGTTGCGCTTGAACATGAAGAGGAACGCGCCCATCGCCATCAGCACGCCGCCGAAGACGCGGTTCTGCGCGCGCCGTGCACGCACGCTGCGCAACACGCCTTGCAGCCGCGCGGCCAGCCAGGCGTAGCCGTGCATCACGGTCACGTCGACCATCACCGTCGTGGCCAGCAGCACCAGCAATTGCAGCCACAGCGGCCGCGTCGGCTGGATGAACTGCGGCAGCACGGCGGCCATGAAGACGATGCCCTTGGGGTTGGTCACGTTGGTGAGAAAGCCGCGCAGCACGCGCTGCCGTGCCGTGAGGTCGGGCTCGCCGGCCGATTGCGCGGCGTCGCCGACGACCTTCGCGACCGGCGCGCGCCACTGGCGCCATCCCAGCCACAGCAGATAGCACGCGCCGACCACCTTGATCACCGTGAACGCGGTGGCCGAGGCGGTGAGCACCGCGCCCACGCCGAGCCCCGCCACCAGCAGGATCACGGCCAGTCCCAGTTGCAGGCCGACGATGGTTGCCGTGGTGCGCCGCACGCCATAGCTCAGGCCATGGCTCATGCTGAGCACCGCGCCCGAACCGGGCGAAACCGCGATGACGCAACTGGCCACCAGAAATGCAAGCCAGACATGCAGGTCCACGAAAAACTCCTGTGCTTGTGTGTGTTGTCGCCTCAGCCGGCCCGCTTGGTGCGGATGGCCTTCGATGCGCGCGAGTTCGGCTCGCGCCCCAGCGCCTCGCTGATGTAGACGCCCGCGTCGATCAGCTTGTCCAGGTCGATGCCGGTTTCGATGCCCATGCCGTGCAGCATGTAGACCACGTCCTCGGTCGCGACATTGCCCGTCGCGCCCTTGGCGTAGGGACAGCCCCCGAGGCCCGCCGAGGACGACTGGAAGTTCCACACGCCCTGCTCGAGCGCCGCCAGCGTGTTGACCAGCGCCTGCCCGTAGGTGTCGTGGAAGTGGCCGGAAATGGCGTCGACATCGAAGTGCGCCAGCGTGGCCTCCATCGCCGCTTGCACCTTGCGCGGCGTGCCCACGCCGATGGTGTCGGCCACGTCCACGCGCTGCACGCCGATGCCCTTCATCAGTTGCGCGAGATAGCCGACCTTGGCGGGGGCGATCTCGCCTTCATAGGGGCAACCGACCGTGCACGACATCGCGCCACGCACACGAATGCCCTTCTCGAGCGCCGCCGCCACCACGGGTGCGAAGCGCTCGATGCTCTCGGCGATCGAGCAGTTGATGTTCTTCTGGCTGAAGGCCTCGCTCGCGGCGCCGAACACCACGATCTCGTCGGGCCACTCCTCGCGCGGCGCGGCGATGGCCGCCTCGAAGCCCTTCATGTTGGGCGTGAGCACCGAATAGAGCACGCCGGGCTTGCGCACGATGCCATGCATCACTTCGGCGTTGTCGGCCATCTGCGGCACCCACTTGGGCGAGACGAAGCTGGTGACCTCGATCTCCTTGAGGCCCGCATCCTGCAGGCGGTGCACGAGGCCGATCTTGATCTCGGCCGAGACGGGCTGCTTTTCGTTCTGCAGGCCGTCGCGCGGGCCGACGTCGACGAGCTTGACGCGGGTGGGGAGTTTCATGGGATGTCTCTGGTGTCGCGGGAGGATGGAAAGCCGCCTTCGATTGTCGGACACCTGGGAACACCCTGCCTGGTACACAAGTTCCGGAAGGTAGCAATGCGCGCCAGCAGGGTTGCAAATGGCGCCAGCCGCAGCCTGGCGTGCGAAAACCGACGGATGATCAGTACGACTTCGGCAACCCCAGCGCCTTCTCGGCGATGAAGTTCAGGATCATCTGCGGGCTCACCGGCGCAATACGCGGAATGTAGCTCTCACGCAGCAGCCGCTCGACATGGTATTCCTTCGCATAGCCCATGCCGCCGAGCGTGAGGACGGCGTTCTGGCACGCATCGTGCGCCGCCTCGGCCGCGAGGTACTTGGCGGCGTTGGCCTCGATGCCGCAGGGCTCGTTCGCGTCGTACAGCGCGGCGGCCTTGAGCATCATGAGATCGGCCGCCTCCAGGTTCGCCCAGGCCCGCGCGAGCGGATGCGCCACGCCCTGGTTCTGGCCGATGGGCCGGCCGAACACGACGCGCTCCTGCGCGTACTGCGAGGCGATGCGCAAGGCGGCGCGGCCGATGCCGATGGCTTCTGCCGCGATCAAGATGCGCTCGGGGTTCAGGCCGTGCAGGATGTATTCGAAGCCACGGCCTTCCTCGCCGATGCGGTCTTCTTCCGGCACTTCGAGGCCGTCGATGAAGAGCATGTTCGAGTCGACCGCCGCGCGCCCGAGCTTGTGGATCTCGCGCACCTCGACCTTGCTGCGGTCCAGTGCCGTGTAGAACAGCGTGAGGCCCTGCGTGGGCTTCTTCACCTGGTCGATGGGCGTGGTGCGCGTGAGGATCAGCATGCGGTCGGCCACCTGCGCGGTCGATATCCATATCTTGCGGCCGTGCAGCAGGTAGCTGCCGTTCGGCTGGCGCACCGCCTGCGTCTTGAGGCTGGTGGTGTCGAGCCCCGCGTCGGGCTCGGTCACCGCGAAGCAGGCCTTCTCGGTGCCGGCGATCAGCGGCGGCAGGAAGCGCTGGCGCTGCGCCTCGGTGCCGAACACCACCACCGGGTTGAGGCCGAAGATGTTCATGTGCACCGACGACGCGCCCGACATGCCCGCGCCCGATGCGCTGATGGAGCGCATCATCAGCGCCGCCTCGGTGATGCCCAGCCCCGCGCCGCCTTGTGCCTCGGGCATCGCGATGCCGAGCCAGCCGCTCTGGGCGACAGCGCGATGGAATTCGTGGGGGAACACGGCGCGCTCGTCATGGTCGCGCCAGTAGTCGATGGGGAAGTCTTCGCAGAGGCGCTCGATCGCCGCAACGAGCGAGCGCTGGTCTTCGTTCAGGGAGAAATTCATTCGCTGTCTTTCGCAGGTTCCGGTTGCAGGGTGACGCCGCGCGCGAGCATGCGGTCGATGTCTTCGTCCGCGTAGCCCGCCTCGCGCAGCAACTCCACGCTCTGCTCGCCGATGCGCGGCGCGGGGCGGCGGATGGCGGCGGGCGTGGCGCTGTAGCGCCCGACCGGCGCGAGCGTGCGGATGCGGCCTTCGCTCGGGTGATCGAACTCGGGAAAGAAATCGACCGCGCGCAGGTGCGGGTCGTCGAGCAGGCTCTCGGTCGTGTGCAGGCGCGCGACCGGGATGTCGGCCGCTTCGAGCACCGCCATCCATTCGTCGCTGCCGCGCGTGGCCATCACCTCGGCCACGAACGCGTAGACCGCGCCGATGTTCGCGGCGCGCGCGGTGTGCGTGCCGAACATCGGCGAGGCGCGCAGCTCGGGCCGGCCGATCACGTCGAAGAAGGCTTGCCAGTGCTTGTCGTTGTAGATCAGCACGCTCAGATAACCGTCCGCCGTCGCATAGGGCTTGCGGTGCGGCGCGAGCAGCCGCGCATAGCCGGTGGGGCCGAGCGGCGGCTCGAAGCTGTGGCCGCCGAGGTGGTCGCCCATCACGAATTGCGAGAGCGCCTCGAACATCGGCACTTCCACCGCCTGTCCCTTGCCGGTGCGCTGCGCGCTCAGCACCGCGGCGAGCAGCGCGATGGCGGCCTGCAGCCCCACGGCACGGTCGGCGAGCGTGACGGGCGCGTAGCGCGGCGCATCGCCGCTCTGCTGCGCGAAGAGCGAGGCGACGCCGGCCGCGCCCTGGATCAGATCGTCGTACGCGGGCTTGCCGGCATACGGGCCTTCTTCGCCGTAGCCGAAGGCGCCGAG
The DNA here is from genome assembly GCF_017161115.1 of Variovorax sp. RKNM96. Lineage (GTDB taxonomy): Bacteria > Pseudomonadota > Gammaproteobacteria > Burkholderiales > Burkholderiaceae_C > Variovorax. The sequence goes on from NZ_CP046508.1 coordinate 6,385,974, forward strand.
GTAGACGATCTTCGGGTTGACCGCCGCCACCGCTTCGTAGCCGAGCCCGAGCCGCGCCATCGCCTGCGGGCGCGTGTTGTAGATGAGCGCATCGCAACCCGCCGCGAGCCGCAGGCACGCCTCGCGGCCTTCGGGCTGCTTCAGGTCGAGCACGATCGAACGCTTGTTGCGGTTCAGGTGCATCGCCATCGCACCCATGCCGGCGTGGCGCATCGGGCCGACCGCGCGCAGGTTGTCGCCCGAAGGCGGCTCGACCTTGATGACGTCGGCGCCGAGATCGCCGAGCGTCTGCGTGGCGTAGGGGCCCATCACCACGGCCGTGAGGTCGAGGATGCGGATGCCTTCGAGGGGTCCGGTGGTGTTCATGTCTTGGTGTTGGCTCCGTCCCCCTCCGGGGGAAGGTTGGGATGGGGGCGGGCAGAGCGCCCGATGGATGCGCCGCTTGCCCCCACCCCGGCCCTCCCCCGGAAGGGGAGGGAGAAATACAAACTCGAACGCGGGTTCATTCGGGTTGAATGCCCGCCGCCTGGATCAGCTTCTTCCACTTGGCCAGCTCGGACACAGTGAACGCACCCAGTTCTTCCGGCGTGCTGCCGAATGCATCGAAGCCCAGCTTGCTCACCCGCTCGCGGAACACCGCGCCGTTCGCCATCTCCGACAGCGCCTTGTTGAGCTTGAGCACGATGTCGCGCGGCGTGCCGGCCGGCGCGAACACGCCGTTCCACGAGGTGATGTCGAAGCCCTTGAGCTCGGGCGTGTCGGCCAGCGGCGGCAGCTCGGGAAAGAGCTTGGTGCGCTCCTGCGTGGTGACCGCGATCGCGCGCATCTTCCCTGCCTTCACCGTGGCAAGCCCCGCGGCGAGGTCGACCACCATCATCGAGACCTGCCCGCCGATCAGGTCGGCGATGGCCGGCGGCGTGCTCTTGTAGGGCACGTGCAGCATCGGCACGCCGCTCATGCGGGAGAGCGTGGCGCCGCTCACGATGCCGGTGCTGTTGCCGCTGGCATAGGTCAGCTTGCCGGGATGCGCGCGGCCCCAGGCCAGCAGCTCGGCCACGTTCTTGACCGGCAGGTCGTTGTTCACCACCAGCATGAACGGCAGGTTGCCCATGCGGCTGACCGGCGCGAAGTCCTTCACGGGGTCGTAGGGCAGGTGCTTCATCAGGCTCGGATTGGCCGAGTGCGTGGTGTTGGTGGTCATGAAGAGCGTGTAGCCGTCGGGCGGCGCCTTGGCCACCGCCTCCGCGCCGATCACGCCGTTGGCGCCCGCCTTGTTGTCGACGATGACCGAGCCCTTGAGCGCCTCGCCCAGCATCTGGCCCGTGATGCGCGCCACCGCATCGGTGCCGCTGCCGGCCGCGAAGGGCACGACCAGCCGGATCGGCTGCTTCGGGTAGCCGCCCTCCTGCGCGAAGGCCCAGGGCGCTGCGCTCGCGAGCCCCGTGGCGGCACCGATGGAAATGAAACGGCGGCGGCTTGCCACCGCGACTGTTTCTGTCGCGTTCTTCGTCTGCATGGTTTTGTCTCCGGGTGGTTGTCGTTCAGGGCCGGATCACGCGCTCCGGCAGTTCCTCGTACGGCGGGCTGTAGATCACCAGCACGCGCACCGGCTCGTCGCTCACCACCGTGAAGGTGTGCATCGCGTCGGCCGGAAAAAAGCAGCTGTCGCCGGGGTGCAGCTCCTGCCGCTGGCCGCCCACCTCGGCGACCGCGCGGCCTTCGAGCATGTAGCAGACCTGCTCGATGCCCGGGTGCGCATGCGGCAGCGCGCCCTTGCCCTTCTGGATGTGGCCCACCAGCACCTCGAGCTGCTTCGCGCCCACGGTCTCGGGGCCGATCAGGCGCTTGTTCAGCGTGCCGGTGTGGTTGGCGGGGTGGTAGCCGGCGATGTCGGCTTCGCGGATGAAGTAGCGAGGGGCGGTGGTCGTTGTCATCGGGGGTTCTCTGTCTTGGGTTCGATCGCAAGGCACGCCGAGCGCAGCATCGCGGCGATCTCTTCGATGCGCGGCTCCATGCGGTAGCGCGGGCCAGCCACCGAGATCGCATAGGCCTCGCCGCCGATGCGCAGCGGCCAGGCCAGGCCGATCAGGTCGGGAATGCTTTCGCCGAGGTTGCCGTACCAGCCGCGCGTGGCCGAGCGCTGGAGCTCGGCCTCGATGGCGTCGGTGGTGGTGAGGGTGGCCTCGGTCAGCGGCAGGAGCGCCATGCCGTCCAGGAGCGTGTGGCGCGCATCGGGTGCGAGCGTGGAGAGCAGCGCGCGGCCCAGCGAATTGGCGTAGGCCGGGCGCGTCTCGCCGGACTCGGCCGTGTAGCGAATGCGCTGTGGCGCGCTCAGCACGTCGAGATAGACCACCTGGGTCGCATCGCGGAACTTGCCGAACACCACGGTCTCGCGGGCGGCGTCGCGCAGTTCCTCCAGCGTGGCCTTCACCCGGTCGAGCACCGGGTCGTGCGCGGCGATGACCTGCGCCATCGCGAGCAGCCGGCCCGTCGGGTAGTAACCCTGGCGGCGGCCGGTCTCGTACATGTAGCCCTGCTCTTCGAGCGTGCGGATGAGGCCGAGGCAGCTGGACACGGGCATGTCGAGCAGCCGCGCCATCTCGGACAGCGCCAGCGGCTGCTTCTCCCGGGCGAAGAGCTCGACGATCTCGATCACGCGAAACGCTGTTTTCACAACCATGAATAAATTTTCGCGTATGTGAAAAACAAAAGCGTCAGGGTTTCCCCTTCATTCGCCTCCTTTCAGCGAAATCGTCGGCGGCGCACGGCGTCAGTAGCCCCGGACGGGATCGACGATGCCGTTGATCGGCAGGCCCTCTTCCATCGCGCGGATCTTTCCGGCGATCTGGGTGATGGACTCCTCGCGCAGCGTGCGCGCCGAGCCGTGCGGCGTCACCGTGATCTTGGGGTGGCGCCAGAAGGCGTGATCGGCCGGCAGCGGCTCGACCTGGAACACGTCGAGCGTCGCGCCCGCGAGTTCACCGGCATCGAGCATCGGAATGAGGTCGTCTTCGACCAGATGCCCGCCGCGCGCGATGCTGATGAGGTAGCCCTCGGGCTTCAACTTGCCCAGCGTCTTGCGGTTCAGGATGCCGCGCGTGGCCTCGGTCAGCGGCAGCAGGTTGACCAGCACGCGCGTGGACGAAAGGAATTCCTCGAACTGCGCCTCGCCGCTGAACACCTGCACGCCATCGATGGCCTTCGGCGTGCGGCTCCAGCCCAGCACCGGGAACTCGAACTGCGCGACCGCCTTGGCCACGCGCTCGCCCAGCACGCCGAGCCCCATGATCCCGACCGGAAAGTCGCGCCGCAGCTTCGGCTTGCGGTAGCTCCACTTGCCTTCGCGCGCATCCGCCTCGTACACGTCGAACTCGCGGAAATGGCGGATGAGCGTGTGGCACACGTATTCGGCCATCTGCACCGACATGCCCGCATCGTCGAGCCGCACGATGCGCGTGTGCGCCGGCACCTTGAGCTTGAGCAGCGCATCGACGCCCGCGCCGATGTTGAAGATGCCGCGCAGCTGCGGCTGCTGGTCGATGAATTCCTGTGGCGGCGCCCACACCACGGCATGGTCGGCCTGCGGCGCGCCGGGCTTCCAGGCTTCGATGACGGCATCGGGGAGTTCGGCCTGAAGGCCTTCGATCCAGGGGTCTGGGCGGTTGTCGGTGAGGTAGACGGTGATTCGCATGGGGACGAATCTTAGTGAGGGCGCTGACGGGGCGCAGCCGGATGGCTATGCTCGAACACCACTCGCACCTCACCTCATCCCACCAGGAGACCCCATGATCAAAGTCAGCGTGATGTACCCCTATACGGCCGACGCCCGCTTCGACCACGCCTACTACCGCGACAAGCACATGCCGCTCTTGAAGGCCCGCATGGGAGACGCCTGCCTCTCGTACACCGTCGACAAGGGCCTGGCGGGCGGCGCCCCCGGATCGCCCCCCAGCTACGTCGGCATGTGCCACGTGTTCTGCGAATCGGTCGAGTCCTTCCAGGCCGCGTTCGGCCCGCATGCCAAGGAAATCCTGGGCGACGTCAAGAACTACACCGACATCGCGCCTGTCATGCAGATCAGCGAAGTGGTGGTGGGCTGATCGCCCACCGCCCATTCGCTCACGCCGCCTTCGCGCGGCGGCGACGCCACACCAGCCGCACCAGCCACACGAGCGGCAGCCCCACCAGCAACAGCCACGGCAACACCGCCGCCAGGAAGGTGATGAGCACGCCCACGCTTTCCGCCAGCACCGAGCCGGCCTCGCGCAGCGCACGCATCATCGGGTTGTAGCTGCAGCCGCCTTGCGACAGCGTGCGCGTCGGCGTGAACTGGATCTGGATGTGCTGCTTGGTGGTCTGCTGCTCGAGCACCTTGCGCTGCGTGGCGCTGCTGTCGAGCTCGGCCTGCGTGTCGGCCAGCGTGCGCTGTATTTCCAGCAGGTCGGACATGTCGCGCTTGGTCGTCTTGTCGCGCAGCATCAGCCGCAGGCTGTCGCGGAACTCGACGCGGTTCTTGATGCGCGCCTCGACGTCGATCACCTCGGCGGTCTTGTCCTCGCTCGTGGTGTTCTGCGACACCACATGGGCCACGCCCGCAAGACCGCTGAGCAGCTTGTCGACGTCGGCCGGGGCCACGCGCATCTCCAGCATGGCGTTGCCGGGCTGCTGCGGCGTCTCGCGCAGCAGCGAGGACGACAGCAGCTCGCACTGCAGCGTGCCGCAGAGATCACGCACCTTGCCCCAGGCGTCGGCGAGCTGGTCGGGGGCCACCTCGACGTTCAGGTCCTGCCGCACCGCGAGATAGCGCTGCAGCGGTGTGCCCTGGGCCACATCGGAAGCGGGAGCTCCTGCGGTTGCGGGCGCTTGTTGCTCCCGGGCCTCCGCCACCTGCTTCATCCGCATGGACCCGCCGGGGGCCGAGATGGGCTCGGCCGGAGGAGGGGCTGCCCCCTTGGCGTCGTGCCTGTCGCAGCCGCCCAGCGACAGGGCGGCGGCCAGAACCAGCAGGAAGATGCCCGACCGGCGGCCGGTGACAGGAGGCAAGAACGGGTGCGTGCGATGCGTCATGAAAACCCCTTGAAGTGATGACTACCGCAGCTGATACGGGCGAGCGCCCGCATCGGGGTTAAAGAATTTCAGGCCGCGGCGGCCATCCGCAGCAATTCGTCGCCTTCGGCCACCTGTTCGCCGGGCGAGAACATCAGTTCTTCCACCGTGCCGTCGGCGGGCGCTGCGATGGTGTGCTCCATCTTCATGGCCTCCATCACCGCCAGCGGCTGGCCGCGGCTGACCTTGTCGCCGGCCTTCACGGCGAAGGACACGACCTTGCCGGGCATCGGCGCGGTGAGGCGGCCGCCTTCGGCCTGCGTGTCGCCCGCATGGGCGAGACGGTCGACGGCGGTGATCTTCGTGGCGCCCTTGGCGGCGAACACATGGGCCGTGGCGCCGTCCAGGTGCACGTCGAGCGTCTGGCGCGAGCCGCCGAACTCGACCTCGAACTCGCCCGCGGGGAACTGGCCGATGACCAGCGGCCCGGCCGTGCCGCCGGCTTCGAGCCAGAGGCCGCCGTCGCGCTTGTAGGTCAGCACGGCCGTCTGCTCGGCGCCGCGGAACTCGAAGTCGAAGTGGCGCCGGTATTCGCCCAGCGCGCGCCAGCCGTCGCGGCGAGCGAAGGGATCGGGCATCTTCGCGGGCCACTCGGTGATCAGCGTGCGCGTGATCGCGGCGGCGGCCGCCAGCGGCAGTCCCAGCGCCTCGCGGTCGAACAGCACGGCGCGTTCGCGCTCGATCAGAGCGGTGTCGAGGTTCGCCTTCGAGAACGATTCGGTCGCGAGGATGCCGCGCAGGAACTGAACGTTCGTCGCCACGCCCACGATCTGCACCTGCGCGAGCGCTGCATCGAGCCGGGCCAGCGCCTCGGCGCGCGTGCTGCCGTGCACGATCAGCTTGGCGATCATGGAGTCGTAGAACGGCGAGATCTCGCCGCCCTCGCGCACGCCGTCGTCGATGCGCACGCGGCTGCGCTGAAAGGCCGTGGCCTGCGGCTTGCGGTACACGCGCAGCGTGCCGGTGGCGGGCAGGAAGTTGTTGTCGGGGTTCTCGGCGCAGATGCGCGCCTCGATGGCGTGGCCGTGGATCTGGAGGTCCGCCTGCTTGGCGGGCAGCGCCTCGCCGGAAGCCACACGCAATTGCCATTCGACCAGGTCGAGGCCGGTGATGGCCTCGGTCACCGGGTGCTCCACCTGCAGGCGGGTGTTCATCTCCATGAAGAAGAAATTCATCTCGCCGCCTTCGCGCTGCTCGACGATGAACTCCACGGTGCCCGCGCCCACGTAGTTCACGGCGCGCGCGGCAGCCACGGCCGCATCGCCCATTTCCTTCCGCATCGCCTCGGTCATGCCGGGCGCCGGCGCTTCTTCCAGCACCTTCTGATGGCGGCGCTGCACCGAGCAGTCACGCTCGAACAGATAGACATAGTTGCCCTGCGTATCGCCGAACACCTGGATCTCGATGTGGCGCGGGCGCTGCACGTACTTCTCGATCAGCACCGCGTCGTCGCCGAAGCTGTTGATGGCTTCGCGCTTGCACGAGGCGAGCGCCGCCTCGAAGTCCGCGGCCTTGTCGACCGCACGCATGCCCTTGCCGCCGCCGCCCGCGCTCGCCTTGATGAGCACCGGGTAGCCGATGCGGTCGGCTTCGCGCTGCAGCAGCGCCGGGTCCTGGTCGTGGCCGTGGTAGCCGGGCACCAGCGGCACGCCGGCCTTTTCCATCAGCTGCTTCGACTCGGCCTTCAGGCCCATCGCCTTGATCGCCGAGGGCGGCGGGCCGATGAAGACCAGCCCCGCGTCGGCGCAGGCCTGCGCGAACTCTTCGTTCTCGCTCAGGAAACCGTACCCGGGGTGCACCGCTTCGGCGCCCGTGGCCTTGGCGGCTTCGAGGATTCGCTCCCAACGCAGGTAGCTTTCCTTGGGTGCGCTGCCCCCGATGTGCACCGACTCGTCGCAGGCGCGCACGTGGTTGGCATGCGCGTCGGCATCGGAATACACGGCGACCGTGCGGATAGCCATGCGGCGTGCGGTTGCTGCAACACGGCAGGCGATCTCGCCACGGTTGGCGATGAGGATCTTCTTAAACATTCGGAGTGTCTCCCGGAGGATTCTTTTTCAGTTGAAACGCAGGCACGACGCCCGGATCGGGTCGGCCGCTGAAGATGCGGGCCACGCGGCTGAACAGCGCGCGCAGAAAGCGCCAGCTCTTGCGGATGAGCCACACGCTGAGCACCAGCACGACGACGAACAGCACGAGAAAAACGATCGGGTGCGCGACAGCGAGCCACAACCCGGCCGGCACCATCGTGTCCTCGACCAGCGAAGCGCCCACGTTCGAGAACGGCTCGGGCGAGGTGTTGATGGCCGCGCGCGTCGTGGCCTTGGCCGCATGCGCCGTGGCCGCGAAGCTGCCGCCGAGCAGCGCGGCGACGATGGCCATCACGCCATGGTCCGCGCCGAACACGCTGGCCGCGAGCGCGGCTCCCGCGGGGATGCGGATCGCGGTGTGCACCACGTCCCAGAGCGAATCGAGCCCCGGGATCTTGTCGGCGAAGAACTCGATGAACACCATGAAGCCGCTGGCTGCGATCACCACCGGATGCGCCAGCAACTGCAGTCCGCTCGGCAACGGCACCCAGCCGAAGTAGCCGACGATGCCCGTCAGCAGCACCACGAGGTACAGGCGCACGCCGCTGGCCCAGCCGATGGCGGCGGCCAGGGCGAGCAGCTGGGGCATGTCGAGGCTGGTGGTCATGGTGCGGCCTTCTCAGTCGAATTCGATCGTGCCGGCTTCCATGGAAGCCACGAGGTCGGCGAGCCAGGCCTGGACGCTGGCGTGCTCGACCGGACGGTCTTCGTCCGCCTTCCAGAAGGCGACGAGCTGCCCGGGCTGTCCGCCGCCTTCGGCGTCGATGTCCACGCACAGGTAGCTGCCGCCGCCGTTCGACAGGAACGGCACCCAGCCGCGCCGCCAGGTGGCGGGGTCTTCGAAGTCGGTGCCGATCATGTCGTCCAGCATCTCCTTCGTATCGGCGATGTCCTCGAGCGCGCTGAACATGCGGTTGTCCTGCAGGCTGTCGAAGCTGTCGTTCGACTGGCCGTTGCGCCAGCGGTAGAGCGCGCGAAAGGCCTCGGGCAGCTTCAGCGAGAACTTCGCTTCGAAGGCATCGAGCGCTGCATCGCTCACGCCGGGCTGGAGCACCGCGTGGTAGTCCGCACGGTTCGCGGCCAGCCAGGCGTCCATGCGTTCGATGAGGGCTTGGTGCGGCATGCGCGTCAGGCCTTCGCCTCGAGCCACGAGGGCTTGCGTTTCTGCAGGAAGGCCTGCACGCCCTCGCGGCCTTCGTCGCTCGCGCGGATGTCCGCGATGCCTTCGACGGTCTTCGCGATCAGCGCGTCGTCGATCTCGCGGCCGTCCACGTCGGCAATCAGTTGCTTGCACGCGCGCACGGCCGCCGGGCTTGCACCGGTCAGCGCCTTCAGGAGCTCGTCGACCTTGGCATCGAGCGCATCGGCGGCCACCACTTCGTGCACGAAGCCGATGCGGTGCGCCTCGGCGGCGGTGAAGCGCTCGGCCGTGAGGAAGTAGCGCTGCGAGGCGCGCGTGCCCATCGCGCGCAGCACGTAGGGGCTGATGGTCGCGGGCACGAGGCCGATCTTGACTTCGCTCAGGCAATACCAGGCGGTGTCCACGCTCACGGCCATGTCGCAGGCCGCGACCAGCCCCATGCCGCCCGCATACACATCGCCCTGCACGCGCGCGATGGTGGGCTTGGGGCACTCGGCGATGGTGCGCAGCATGGCTGCCAGCTTGCCCGCGTCGGCGATGTTCTCGTCGCGCGTGTAGTCGGCCATGCGGCGCATCCAGTTGAGGTTCGCGCCCGCGCAGAAGGCGGGGCCCCTCGCGCCGAGCACGATGGCTTTCACCTGCGGCGCGGCGCCGGCTTCGGCGAAGGCCTGTGTCAGCTCGGCGATCACGACGTCGTCGAAGGCGTTGCGGGCGTCGGGCTGGTCGAGCCAGATGCGGGCGATGGCGCCTTCGATGGAGAGATTCAGTTTGGTGAAGGTGCTGCTCATGCGGTGCCCCTCCTCACATGCGGAAGATGCCGAACTTCGGCTCGGGGATCGGCGCATTGCGCGATGCGGCCAGGCCCAGCGCAAGCACGCGGCGCGTATCGGCTGGATCGATGATTCCGTCGTCCCACAGGCGCGCCGTCGCGTAGTAGGGATGGCCTTGGTCTTCGTACTGCTGGCGGATCGGCGCCTTGAAGGCCTCTTCCTCGTCCTTGCTCCAGCTGCCGCCCTTGAGCTCGATGCCGTCGCGCTTGACCGTGGCCAGCACGCTCGCGGCCTGCTCGCCACCCATCACGCTGATGCGCGCGTTGGGCCACATCCAGAGGAAGCGCGGGCTGTACGCGCGGCCGCACATGCCGTAGTTGCCGGCGCCAAAGCTGCCGCCGATGATGATGGTGAACTTGGGCACGTTGGCGGTGGCCACGGCCGTCACCATCTTTGCGCCGTGGCGCGCGATGCCTTCGTTCTCGTACTTGCGGCCGACCATGAAGCCGGTGATGTTCTGCAAAAACACCAGCGGGATCTTGCGGTGGCAGCACAGCTCGATGAAATGCGCGCCCTTCTGCGCCGACTCGCTGAACAGGATGCCGTTGTTGGCGATGATGCCGACGGGCATGCCCTCGATCTCCGCGAAGCCGCAGACCAGCGTCGCGCCGAAGCGCGCCTTGAATTCGTGGAACTCGCTGCCGTCGACGATCCGCGCGATGATCTCGCGCACGTCGAAGGGCTTGCGGGTGTCGGTGGGGATCACGCCGTAGAGCTCTTCGCGCGGGAACGCGGGTGCATTCACTGCCGGGTGTGCGGCTGGCTGTTGAGCCGCTGCCTTTGCATTGAGATTCGCCACCGCCGAACGCGCGAGCGCCAGCGCATGCAGGTCATTCTGCGCGAGGTGATCGACCACGCCCGAGAGCCGCGTGTGCACATCGCCGCCACCGAGGTCTTCGGCCGTGACGACTTCGCCGGTAGCCGCCTTCACGAGCGGCGGGCCGCCCAGGAAGATCGTGCCCTGGTTCTTCACGATGATCGATTCGTCGCTCATCGCCGGCACATACGCGCCGCCCGCCGTGCACGAGCCCATGACCACCGCGATCTGCGGGATGCCCTGGGCGCTCATGTTGGCCTGGTTGTAGAAGATGCGGCCGAAGTGGTCGCGGTCGGGGAACACCTCATCCTGGTTCGGCAGGTTCGCGCCGCCCGAGTCGACCAGGTAGATGCAGGGCAGGCGGTTCTGTTCGGCGACTTCCTGCGCGCGCAGGTGCTTCTTCACCGTCATCGGGTAGTAGGTGCCGCCCTTCACCGTCGCGTCGTTGCAGACGATCATGCAATCGACACCGTTCACGCGGCCGATGCCGGTGATGATGCCGGCGCCGGGTGCCGACTCGGCCCCCTTGGCATCGAGGTACATCGCATGCGCGGCCAGCGGCGCGATCTCCAGGAACGGCGTGCCCGGGTCGAGCAGCTCGGCCACGCGGTCGCGCGGCAGCAGCTTGCCGCGCGCGGTGTGCTTGGCACGCGCGGCCTCGCCGCCGCCCTGCTCCACTTTCGCGAACTGCGCGTGCAGGTCGTCGACCAGCGCACGCATGGCCGCGGCATTCGCCTGGAAGTCGGCGGAACGCGCATTCAGTTTGGTTTCGAGTTTGCTCATGCTGTCTTTTCTTGCGTGAGACCGAGCTGCTCGGTCATGGCATCGCGGATCTTGAATTTCTGGATCTTGCCGGTCACCGTCATCGGGAACTCGGTGACGAACTGGATGTACTTGGGCACCTTGTAGTGCGCGATCTGGCCCTTGCAGAAGTCGCGGATCTCGGTGTCGGTCGCGCTCTGGCCGGGCTTGACGATGATCCATGCGCACAGCTCCTCGCCGTACTTCTTGTCCGGCAGGCCCACCACCTGTACGTCCTGCACCTTGGGGTGCCGGTACAGGAACTCCTCGATCTCGCGCGGGTAGATGTTCTCGCCGCCGCGGATCACCAGGTCCTTGATGCGGCCGACGATGTTGACGTAGCCCTCGGCGTCCATCGTGGCGAGGTCGCCGGTGTGCATCCAGTGCTCGGCGTCGATGGCTTCGCGGGTCTTCGGCTCGTCTTCCCAGTAGCCGTGCATCACCGAGTAGCCGCGCGTGCAGAGCTCGCCCGACTTGCCGACGGGCATGAGCGCACCAGTCTCCGGATCGATGATCTTCACCTCTAGATGCGGCTGCACCGTGCCGACGGTGGACACGCGCTTGTCCAGCGGCGTGTCGGTGCTGCTCTGGCAGCTCACCGGGCTGGTCTCGGTCATGCCGTAGGCGATGGTGATTTCGTGCAGGTGCATCTCGTTCACCACGCGCTTCATCACCTCGATGGGGCACGGCGAACCGGCCATGATGCCGGTGCGCAGCGTGGAGAGGTCGAACTCCTTGAAGCGCGGATGGTCCAGCTCGGCGATGAACATCGTGGGCACGCCATGCAGGCCGGTGCACTTCTCGGCCTGCACGGTCTCCAGCACGGTGAGCGGATCGAAGCCGTCGTTCGGGTACACGATGGCCGAGCCGTGCGTGAGGCACGCGAGGTTGCCGAGCACCATGCCGAAGCAGTGGTACAGCGGCACCGGGATGCAGAGCTTGTCGATGGGCGAGAGCTTCATGCACTCGCCGATGAAGAAGCCGTTGTTCAGGATGTTGCGGTGCGTGAGCGTCGCGCCCTTCGGAAAGCCCGTGGTGCCGCTGGTGAACTGGATGTTGATCGGGTCGGTGGCCTTCAGCGTCTTCTGGATCTGCGCCACGCGCGGGTCGGACGCGTCGCCGCTTGCGAGCAGCTGGCTGAAGCGCTGCATGCCGGGCTCTTCGACATCGGCAGCAGCCTTGCCGTCGATCCAGAAGGTACGTTGCAGCTGCGGCAGGCGCTTGGCCCCCAACTCGCGCAGCATGCCGAGGTAATCGCTGGTCTTGAACTGCGCCATCGTCACCAGCACCTTGCAGCCGACCTTGTTGAGCGCGTATTCGAGCTCGGAGGTGCGGTAGGCCGGATTGATGTTCACGAGGATCAGGCCGACCTTGGCGGTGGCGATCTGCATCAGCACCCAGGGCGCGTTGTTGTGCGACCAGATGCCGACGCGGTCGCCGGGCACGAGGCCCAGGTTCAGCAGCGCGCTCGCGAGACGGTTGGATTCGGCCTGCAGCTCGCGGTAGGTGAAGCGCTTGCCTTCGTGGCGGCTGATGAGGGCTTCGCGGTCCGGTTGCTTTTCAACTATGTCGTCGAAGAAGTCGCCGATCGTCTGCTCGATCAGCGGGACGTCGGTGGCGCCTTTTCCGTAGCTCTCGGTCAACGCAGCAGTCATGTTCAGGTCCTTGTCTCTTTTGTCTTGCTCCTTCCCCTTCCGGGGGAAGGTTGGGATGGGGGCAAGCGGCGTTTGTCAGGCGCTATGCCTCATCGATTGCCGCGAGCCCCCACCCCTGCCCTCCCCCGGAAGGGGAGGGAGAAAAACAGCTTACGCAGTTTCCGCGAACAGCTCGCGACCGATCAGCATGCGGCGGATTTCGCTCGTCCCCGCGCCGATCTCGTACAGCTTGGCATCGCGCCACAGCCGCTCGACCGGAAAGTCCTTGGTGTATCCCACGCCGCCCAGCGCCTGGATCGCCTCGCCGGCCATCCACGTCGCCTTCTCGGCCGAATAGAGGATCGCGCCGGCCGCGTCCTTGCGGAAGGTGCGCGCATGGTCGTTGCGGTCGCAGGCCTTGCCCACGGCGTACACGTAGGCGCGCGTGGCCTGCCAGGTCGAATACATGTCCGCGAGCTTGCCCTGCATCAGCTGGAACTCGCCGATGCTCTGGCCGAACTGCTTGCGCTCGTGGATGAAAGGCAGCACCGCGTCCATGCACGCGGCCATGATGCCCAGCGGGCCGCCCGAGAGCACGGCGCGCTCGTAATCGAGGCCGCTCATCAGCACCTTGGCGCCCATGCCTTCACCACCGAGCACGTTCTCTTCAGGCACTTCGCAGTTGTCGAAGAACAGCGGATACGTGTTGGAGCCGCGCATGCCGAGCTTGTCGAGCTTGGTGCCCGCGGAGAAGCCCTTGAAGTCCTTCTCGACGATGAAGGCCGTCATGCCGCGCGCGCCCATCTCGGGTTCGGTCTTGGCGTAGATGACCAGCGTGTCGGCATCGCCGCCGTTGGTGATCCACATCTTGCCGCCGTTGAGCACGTAGTAGCCGTTCTTCTTCTCGGCCTTGAGCTTCATGCTCACCACGTCGGAGCCGGCGTTGGGCTCGCTCATGGCCAATGCGCCCACGTGCTCGCCGCTCACCAGCTTGGGCAGGTACTTCTTCTTCTGCGCGTCGCTGCCGTTGCGATGGATCTGGTTCACGCACAGGTTGGAGTGCGCGCCGTACGACAGGCCCACCGAGGCCGAGGCGCGCGAGACTTCTTCCATGGCCACGATGTGCGCCAGGTAGCCCAGCTCGGTGCCGCCGAACTCTTCCTTCACCGTCATCCCGTGCAGGCCGAGCTCGCCGAGCTTCTGCCAGAGGTCGTGCGGGAACAGGTTGTCGCGGTCGATGTCGGCGGCGCGGGGGGCGATTTCATTCGCGGCGAAGTCCTGGATGGCGCTGCGCAGCGAGTCGATGTCCTCGCCCAGGTCGAAGTTCAGGCCGGGATCGTGCATGTGTCTTGTCTCCTCTGAGGGGTCGGCGCGCAGGGCAGCCCACGCGGAATGGCGCTTGGAAGAAACGCAGCTTACGCCTCGCCGCGCCGCAATTGGCGCCACAATGGTTGCAAATTGCGCCACGACTTTCGCCATCGACCATGACATCGCCCGCCTTCCTGAAGCCCGCCCGCGCCGTGACGCCCATGGCCTTCGTGAGAGCCATCGCGAAGGGCTACGAGCGCTACGAAAAGGACCCGGCCGAGGCCCTGAAGGCGGCACAGATCACGCCGCGCGAACTGGCCCGGCCCGGCGCGCGGGTGACGGCGGCGCAGTTCGAGGCGCTGTCGGAACACGCCATGCAGGAGCTCGACGACGAGGCCCTCGGCTGGTTCTCGCGGCGCCTGCCCTGGGGCAGCTACGGCATGCTGTGCCGCGCCTCGCTGACCTCGCCCGACCTGGGCGTGGCCATCAAGCGCTGGTGCCGCCATCACCGTCTGCTGACCGAAGACATCGGCCTCGCGCTCGAAGTGGCGGGCGGCGTGGCCACGCTGCGCATCACCGAGAACCGCCCGCTGGACGAGGCTTTCCGCGAGTTCTGCCTGGTGACCAGCCTGCGCTTCATGCACGGCTACATGTGCTGGGCCATCGATTCGCGCATCTCACTGCGCAGCGCCAGCTTTCCGTTCGCTGCGCCGCCGCACCGCGACGCCTATGCGCCGATGTTCACGCCCGAGGTGCGCTTCGACGCGCCGCAGGCCTCTATCAGTTTCGACGAGCGCTACCTCGCCCTGCCGCTGCAGCGCGACGAGCGCGCACTGCGCACCATGCTCAAGCGCGCGCTGCCGCTCACCATCCTGCAGTACCGCCGCGACCGTCTGCTGGGCCAGCGCGTGCGGGAGCTGCTGCGCTCACGCGCCGCCGAGGCCACCACGGCGGAGGCACTCGCAACGCTGCTGAACGTTTCAGGCCGCACGCTGCACCGGCAGTTGCACGAGGAAGGCACCTCGCTGCAGACGCTGAAGAACGAAGTGCGCCATGAACTGGCGGTGGAGCAGTTGCGCCGCACCAGCCGCCCGATCAAGCAGGTCGCGCTGACGGTGGGGTTTCGCAACGAGAAGAGTTTTTCGCGCGCGTTCCTGCAGTGGACCGGGCATGCGCCGCGGGACTTCCGGCAGCAGGGCTTGTAGCGGCAGAGGCCTCAGGCCGGCTGCGCGATCTTCGCCAGCGCATCCGCGATCGACTGGCTGTCTTCCGGCCGCACGAGCTTCGCGACTTCCTTGCCATCACGCATGAACACCAGCGTGGGCCAGAGCCGCACGTTGAACGATCGGCCCAGCGGGCGGCCGCTGCCGTCCTCGACCTTGATGCGCGGGATGTCCGGGTACTTGGCGAAGGCCTCGGCGATGTTCGGCTGCGCGGCCTTACAGATGCCGCACCAGTTGGTGCCGAACTCGACCACGGCAGGGCCGGTGCGTGCGTCGATCTCGGCGCGGTCGGGTTGTTCTGTCTTGTATTCGGAGGTCATGGGCTGTTGTTCCTGTGGCTCGGAATGGATGCTCTTCATTCCACCAGAAACTCAGGCCGCCTGCAGGCGATAACCCGAAAGCAGCGCAGGCAGTTCGGTCATGTCGCTGAAGACCTTCGCCACGCCCACGCTCAGCAGCGGACCGGGGCCGCTGTGGCCCGATTCGCCCGTGCTGTAACCGAACACCGTGGCACCCGCAGCCACGCCGGCCATCGCGCCGGTGACCGTGTCCTCGACGATGGCGCAGCGTTTCGGATCGACGCCCAGCGCCTCGGCGGCGGCGAGGTACACGTCCGGATGTGGTTTGGAGCGCGGCATTTCGTGGCCGCTGAAGATGCGCCCTTCGAAGCAGTCGAGCAGGCCGACCTTGGCCAGTTGCAGCTCGACCTTGTGGCGGTCGGCGCCCGAGGCGCAGGCGATGCGGCCCTTGAGCAGGGCGTGGATCTGGCGGATGGCCGCAGGGGCGTTGGGGATCGCGGTGAGGTCGCGTTCGAGCGCTTCGTTGCGTCTGGCCCTGAAGGTCTTCAGCCACTCGGGGGTGATGGCGAAACCGGTCTTCGATTCGATGAGAGGCGCTTCGTCCTTCACGGCCTTGCCGGTGAAGGTGTTCATCGCTTCTTCGGTGGTGAGATGCCAGCCGAGTTCGCCGAGCATTTCGGCGAGGACGCGGTTGGTGATGGGTTCGGAGTCGACCAGGACGCCGTCGCAGTCGAAGAGGACTGCGGCGAAGGGGAATGGGGTCATGTGTTTGTTCGTTGGTTTACTTGCTTGCTTTGGACGATGGTAGCAACTGGGGTTTTCTTTTTCCCGGGGCCGGGTCTCGGCCCGGCGGCCGACTTACTTTCTTTTGCTTCGCCAAAAGAACGTAAGCAAAGAAAAGGCGACCCTGCTGTCTGCGTCCCTCCGCTTCGCTGCGGGCAATCTGCGGTGCTCACGTTTCGCGGGGTCTCGCCCAAACTCGCTTCGCTCAAACAAGGGCGAGCCCTGATCCGCGAAACGCTCCGCTCCTCGGCGCATACAGAAGGGATTTGGGGACCAGCAGGCCATCGCTGCGCTCGGCCTCAATGCTTTTCGGGCCTTTGCTTTGCTCGGCCACGGTGCCCTCACCCCAACCCTCTCCCAAAGGGAGAGGGAGCCAATCCAAGCTCAAGCCGAGCAAAGCGATGGCCCGTCGGTCTCCAAAGCCCTTCTGGCTGCGCCGAGGAGCGCAGCGTTTCGCGGATCAGGGCTCGCAGCTGTTTGAGCGAAGCGAGTTCTGCGAGACCCCGCGAAACGCGAGCACCGCAGGTTGCCCGTAGCGAAGCGCAGGGACGCAGACAGCAGGGTCGCCTTTCTTTTGCCTACTTTTCTTTGGCGAAGCAAAGAAAAGTAGGTCGCCCGCCGGGGCGAGACCCGGCCTCGGAAAGCAAACCTTACGACACGGCCCGAATAGGAATGTAGATCTCGCCGCCGCCAGCCATGAACTCCTTGGACTTCTCCTCCATTCCCTCGGCCATGGCTTCGGCCTCGGCCACGCCCTTCTTCGCCGCGTACTCCCGCACCTCCTGCGTGATCTTCATCGAGCAGAACTTCGGCCCGCACATCGAGCAGAAGTGCGCCACCTTGCTCGAATCCTTCGGCAACGTCTCGTCATGGAATTCACGCGCGGTGTCGGGGTCCAGGCCCAGGTTGAACTGGTCCTGCCAACGGAATTCGAACCGCGCCTTGCTCAGCGCGTCATCACGCGAGCGCGCCCCCGGATGCCCCTTCGCAACATCCGCAGCATGCGCCGCGATCTTGTAAGCAATGATCCCTTGCTTCACATCATCGCGATCGGGCAACCCAAGGTGCTCCTTCGGCGTCACATAGCAGAGCATCGCCGTGCCAGCCCACCCGATCATCGCGGCCCCGATGGCGCTCGAGATGTGGTCGTACCCCGGCGCGATGTCGATCGTCAGCGGCCCGAGCGTGTAGAACGGCGCCTCGTGGCAATGCTTGAGTTGCTCATCCATGTTCGCCTGGATCATGTGCATCGGCACGTGCCCCGGCCCTTCGATCATGGTCTGCACGTCATGCTTCCAAGCGATCTGCGTGAGCTCGCCCAGCGTGCGCAGCTCGGCGAACTGCGCCTCGTCGTTCGCATCGGCGCCCGAGCCCGGACGCAGGCCATCGCCCAGCGAGAAGCTCACGTCATACGCCTTCATGATGTCGCAGATGTCCTCGAAGCGCTCGTACAGAAAGCTCTCCTTGTGGTGCGCGATGCACCACTTGGCCATGATCGAGCCGCCGCGCGAGACGATGCCCGTCATGCGATCGGCCGTGAGGTGAATGAACGGCAGCCGCACGCCCGCATGGATGGTGAAGTAGTCGATGCCCTGCTCGGCCTGCTCGATCAGCGTGTCGCGGAAGATCTCCCAGGTCAGGTCTTCAGCCACGCCGCCCACCTTCTCCAGCGCTTGATAAATCGGCACCGTGCCGATGGGCACGGGCGAGTTGCGCACGATCCAGTCGCGCGTGGTGTGGATGTTCTTGCCGGTCGACAGGTCCATCACGTTGTCCGCGCCCCAGCGGATCGCCCACACGAGTTTCTCGACCTCTTCCTCGATGCTCGAGGTGACGGCCGAGTTGCCGATGTTGGCGTTGATCTTCACCTTGAAGTTGCGGCCGATGGCCATCGGCTCGACTTCGGGGTGGTTGATGTTGGCCGGAATGATCGCGCGGCCGCGGGCCACTTCATCCCGCACGAACTCGGGCGTGATGATGCGCGGAATGCTCGCACCCATCGGGTTGCCGGCCACGCGCTTCGCACGCTCCTCGTTGGCAAGGTATTCGGCCATCCATTCGCGCTTGCCGTTCTCGCGCAGGGCCACGTACTCCATCTCGGGCGTGACGATGCCGCGGCGCGCGTAGTGCATCTGCGTGACGTTGGCGCCCGACTTCGCGCGGCGCGGCGTGCGCTGTAGCGCCGAGGCGCCGGCGCGCAGTTCGGCCAGGCGCTGGGCATCGTGGTCGTGCGCGTGCTTCAGGCCCTCGTCGAGCGCCTGGTGCGAGCGGCCTTCATAGCTTTCGGTGTCGTTGCGCTCGGAGATCCACGCACCGCGCACGCCGGGCAGGCCGCGGCGCACGTCGATGTCGACCTTGGCATCGGTGTACGGGCCCGAGGTGTCGTAGAGCGAGACCGTCTCGCCGTTGGTCAGCAGCACGTCGCGCACCGGCACGTTCAGATCGGGCCGGCTGCCCGGGATCAGGCACTTGTGGGATGCGGGAAAGGGCTCGCGCGTGAGCGAGAGCAAAGAGGTGAACTTGTCGGGGGCATTCATCGGGGCACTCCTTGTTGAGGGAAAGGGTGCTCCGCAATCGCTCTGTGGACTTGGGGCCGTCACGGAAGGTGGGTGACGGGACCTCGGTCAGGGAGTGCAGCTCTTCTTACGCCGGTATGACCCGGATCAAGTTCGCGGGTCGGCAGCTTTGCCATCTCAGCACACCACGTGTGTGCACCCCGGAGCGAGGCCGATTGTGCGAGCCCCGGCCCGGCGCGTCAACCTGTCAGGCGAGCGGCTGCTGCAGATCGCCGTCCAGGTAATACCAGCGGTCGCCCTCGCGCACGAAGCGGCTGCGCTCGTGCAGGCGGGTGGCAATGCCCGTGCTGCTGCGCTGGCGCGCGACGAATTCGACCTCGGCATGGTCGGCATCGAGCACCGAGCGCGAGCGGATGTCCAGCCCGAGCCATTTGACGCCCGGCTCGAACGCGATCGATGCCGGCCGCTTCGACACATGCCAGGTGGCCAGCAGGTACTCGGCGCGTTCCAGCACGAAGGCCGAATAGCGCGAGCGCATCAGCGATTCGGCGTCGGGGGCGGGCGTGTTCTCGAAATCGTCGAGATAGCGGCCACAGCACAGGGCGTAGCCGATGGGCTTGTCGCGGCGGTCGGTGCGGCCGCAGGGACAGGGTCCGGTGGTGGGATCGATGGCGCTCATGAAGACCGCTATT
Organism: Variovorax sp. RKNM96; assembly: GCF_017161115.1. Taxonomy (GTDB): domain Bacteria; phylum Pseudomonadota; class Gammaproteobacteria; order Burkholderiales; family Burkholderiaceae_C; genus Variovorax. The sequence continues at coordinate 6,405,214 of NZ_CP046508.1, forward strand.
GGAACACCTCGCGGCGATCCCTCCGATGGGGCAACCCCGGAGCCGGGTGAAGCTAGCCGACGCGGCTCGCAGCGATGGCGTCCTGCAGCGCCCGCGCATCGGCCGGCTTGTAGATCAGCGCATAGCCCGCGCGCTCGACTTCCACCCGGTTGGCATGGGCGGTTTCGCCGGTCAGGATGACCACGTTGCGCGCCTTGCCCACCGCCTGCAGCGCCTGCGCGGCCGCCAGCCCCGAGAGGCCGCTGCCCAGGCGCAGGTCGCTCAGCATCAGGTCGAACACGCCCCCGTGCTGCAGCGCCTCGCGCGGATTGCTGGCCAGTGCCACCTCGTGGCCCCAGCCCGAGAGCAGCGAGCGCATCGCCTCGCGCACGGGCTGCTCGTCGTCCAGCACCAGGATGCGAATCGCGGCGGTCGCCTGACCGGCTGCCGGCTCGGCCTCCGGCACGGCGGGAGGGGCGATCGCCCCCTCCAGCACCAGCGAAAAGGTGCTGCCCCGGCCGGGCGCGGAGCGCACTTCGATGCGCGAGCCCATCACCTGCGCCATGCCCGCCACCAGCGACAGGCCCAGCCCAAGGCCGCGGCTGCGGTCGCGGCCGGGGTTGTCGACCTGGAAGAACTCCTCGAACACCTGCTCCCGATGCTGCGCCTCGATGCCCACGCCCGAGTCGCGCACCTCGATGCGCCAGGCCGGCACGCCGTTCGCCGGGCGCTGCACCCGCCGCGCGAGCACGAAAACCGTGCCCGAAGGCGTGTACTTGATGGCGTTGTCGACGAGGTTCCCCAGCACGCGCGCAAGCATGCGCACATCGGCCCGCACCACCGCCTCGGTCGGGCGGATGCGCAGTGCGAGCCCCTTGGCTTCGGCCAGCGCTGCGAAGCGCCCGTCGAGCGACTTGAACAATGCATCCAGACGCAGGGGCTCCAGCCGCACCGGCGCCACGCCGCCATCGAGCTGCGCGATGTCCAGCAGCGCGTCGATGGAGCCGCGCAGCGCATCCACGCTGTCGCGCATGAAGCGAAGGTTGTCGGCGCTGGGTGTGCTGCGCGTGTCGAGCGCGTCCACGAAGATCGCCAGCGCATGCATCGGCTGGCGCAGGTCGTGGTTGGCTGCAGCGAAGATGCGTGCGCGCTGCGCGGCCATTTGCGCCACATGGTCGAGCTGGCGCGACAGGGCCTCGGCCAGGCGCGCGTTCTCGAAGCCGTTCTCGATGGAGCGCACGATCAGCCGGTTCTGCTTGCGCGCATAGTGCAGCGACGCCAGCAGCTGCGACACCGCCAGGCAGCCCATGATCACCGGCACGCTGCCCGGCTCCAGCACCAGCCGCAGCGCCAGGCTCAGGAACACCGGGACGCCGAAGCACATCGCGGCCAGCCACCACTGCGCGAGCGCGGCGATGATCACGCCGGTGGTGCCGCTCACGAAGAAGTACATCAAGAGGATGTACGCGAGGTCGCCGTGCGGAAAGAAGAGCCACGGCGCCAGCGCCCACACCAGCCCCGGGAACAGCATGCGCAGCTCCAGCTGGCGGCGCGTGCGGGCGGCCGATGCGACATCGATGGCCGCCGGGTCCACCCGGTGCAGGTGGCGGTGCATGTTCCACTGCATCGCGTGCACCAGCACGGCCCACACCAGCGTGCCGCGATTGCCGGTCAGCACGAGGAACAGGCCCCAGAACACCGCGGCGATCATGGCCGCCGAGAGCGGCGTGTCGCGCGTGTCGACGATGTAGGCGCGCGCGAGGCTTTGGTCGACCAGCGGGTTGGGGTTGGGCGCCTCGACCCAGTAGCCGCGCAGCCGCTGCCACGGGGAAGCGGACGGAGGCGTTTCGGGCGCAGGAGAAGGAGTCGGACTCGAAGACATGGGCGTGCAGCCCGCGATTCTGCGCGCTCCCCGTGACGGCACCGGGGCATCCACCCTTGGCGCGGCGCTTGCTAAACGTTAGCCTTACATGCGACAACCAGAGCGAGGCGGCGATGTACCTGACAGGCTCCGAACAGCAGGCACTGCGCGGCGTTTTCACGCTGCTGGCGCAGGAGCGCGGCGAAAGCGACATCCGCGAACGCCTGGGCTGGGCGCTGCTCGACCTGCTGCATGCGGACCAGTTCGCCTCGTTCGTGTGGAATGCCGAGAGCGGCCGCTTCGACGGCCGCGTGGCGCTCAACATGGACCCCGTCAACCTCGACCGCTACGGCGAATGGCACCAGCATCACGACCCGATCACCTTCGTGCTGCAGTCGCACCGCCGCGCCACGCGCGTGACCGACGTGATGCCGCAGCGCGCGCTGATGCGCACGGAATTCTTCACCGACTTTCTCTCGCGCGACGGGCTGCACTGGGGAATGAACCTGCATGCCTTCGAGGGCAACCGCGCACTGGGCGATCTGCGCATCTGGCGGCGCAAAGGGCGCGGTGATTTCGGCGACCACGAGAAGGGGCTGCTCGACCTGATCGAGCCCGCGTTCGTCGGGGCGTTGCAGCGTGCACAGCGCACGGCGGCTGCAGTGCCGATGCCTGCCGATACTTCATGGAATGCATTGAGCGCGCGCGAGCAGGAGGTCGCACGCGCCGTGTGCGAGGGCCTGACCGACAAGGAGATCGCGCGGCGCATGGCGGTGAGCGTGCCGACGGTGCGTACCTACCTGCGCCGCATCTTCGACAAGCTCGGCATCGAGCGCCGGTCGGCGCTGGCGGGTCTCGCCAAGCGCTGACCCGGCAGGGTCGCCTTACTTCGCCTTGGGCGCGGGCAGGCGACCCAGCACGCCCTCCACCGCGATGCCGACGGCGAGCAGCTTGCGGTCGCTGCCGGCCGGTCCGTCGAGCTCCAACCCGATGGGCAATCCGCTGGTCGCACCCAGGCCCGAAGGCAGTTGCACACCCGGAATGCCGGCGTTGCTGCCGGGATCCGTGTTCTGGATCAGCGCGCCGAAATTCTCGGGGCTGCTGGCTTCGGGCGCGGCGGCCAGCGCCACGCGCGCCACCGTCGGGAACACGAGCGCATCGAGCTTGTTCTTCGCGAAGGTGTCGCGGTAGAGCTTCTGCAATGCAGGCCGCGCAACGCGCATCGCGTTGTCGTAGGCCGGCTTCGCATCGACAGTGCCGTTCGGCGCGGGTAGCTTCCGCGGGATGACGAAGGCCTCGAAGGTGCCCTTGACGTCGGGGCTGGCGATGCCCGCGGTGAGCTGCGCGATGTCGATGCCGGTGCGGTACTTCGCAAGGTAGGCGACCATGTCGTCGTGCGCCTCGTACAGCGCGACCGGGAAGCCGATGGCACCGTTGAGTTCCATGAGCTTGGGCATCTCCACATCCACCAGCGTGACGCCCGCTGCGCGCAACTTGGCGAGCGCGGCATCGGTGGCGGCGCGCGTGTCCGCATCGAGGTTCGCGTGGAAGGCCGGCACCACGCCGAGCCGCACGCGCTTGAGGTCGGCGGGCTTCACCGGCGCGCCGCCCGCGATCACTCGGTCAAGCAGCGCGACATCGGCCATCGACTGCGCCATCGGCCCTGCCGTGTCGCGTGTGTGCGAGATCGGCGCGATGCCCTGCTGCGAATATCGCCCCATGCTCGGACGCAGCGAAGCGCAGCCGTTGAATGCGCACGGAATACGCACCGAGCCGCCCGTGTCGGTGCCCAGCGCTGCGGGCGCCATGCGCGCGCCGAGCGCCGCGCCATTGCCCGACGACGATCCGCCCGCGATGCGGCTCGCGTCGTAGGCGTTGCGCACGCCGACCTCGGGGCCGCTCTGGAACGCGGGGTTGTAGCCCGTGACGCCGAAGGCCAGCTCATGCATGTTCGTCTTGCCGAGGATCACCGCGCCGGCCGCGCGCAGCTTCGCGACCACGGGCGCATCGGCGGCCGGCACGAAGCCCTTGAGCGCGGGCGAGCCGGCCGTGGCGGGCAGGCCCTGCACCTGGATGTTGTCCTTGATGACCACCGGCAGGCCGGCCAGCGGCTTGCAGGCGCCGCCGCGCTTTCGCTGCGCATCCGCGGCGCGCGCGGCCTTCAGCGCGCCGGCCTCGTCGAGCGTGACGAAGGCGTTGAGGTTCGCCTTGGCCTTGGCTTGCGCGAGGTAGGCCGTCACCAGCTGCTCGCTGGTCACCGTGCCGGCACAGAGTTGCTGCACGGCGTCGCTTGCGGTCAGCGTGGCGATGTCCGGGGCGACGGGCTGCTGCGCTTGTGCGGATGCACCGAGGCACAACAAGGCCGCGGCGAAGGAAACGGGTTTGGAAATGGACATGGCGAAGACCTCCGACAAAGAGATCGCCATGCTGCGCCGCCAGCCTGCTCCTGTCTGTCATCGAAACCGATGACACGGGATGAACGCCCTACCGAAACATCACCCACTCGGGCCGCATGTTGAAACGCACCGGGAGGATGCTCACGCCCAGCCCGCTCGTCACGTACATGCGCTTGCCCTTGTGCGCGATCCAGCCATAGGCCCACTCGCGCGGCGCGCGGCCCGGCACCACCAGCGCGCCGTAGCCCGGCACGCTGATCTGCCCGCCATGCGTGTGCGAAGCGACCACCAGCCCCTGCGTGCGCGGCATGGTCGCGAAGCTGAAGGGGTCGTGCATCATGACCAGCGTGGCAGCGCCCTTGGGTACGCCGGCCAGCGCCTTGTCCACCTCCGAATGGCCGGTCGAGTCGTCGCCGATGCCGACCACCCAGATGTCATGCCCCGACAGGCGCACCGAGGCGTTCTCCAGCACGCGGATGCCCTGCGCGGACAAGGCCTTCGTCGTGCGTTCGCCGTCGTGCCACCAGTCATGGTTGCCGAGCACCGCATACACGCCCTGCGGCGCCTTCAGGCGGCCGAGCACGGCGGCCATGTCCTCGATGGAAAACGCCTCGTCGTCGCCCGAGCCCGCGAGAAAGTCGCCGGGCAGCAGGATCACGTCGGGCTGCGCCGCATTGATCTCTTCGACGATGCGCGCGGCGCGCTCCGCGCTGGTGACACGCCATGCCGAGCGCGTGGTGAGGTGCCAGTCGCCCGCCATCGCCACCTTGAGGCCGGCCGGCGGCTGCCACTGCGCCGAGCCCAGCGGCTCGATGCGCGCTGCGACCCAGCGCGGTTCGATGACGAAGCCCCAGACCGCCAGCGCGGCGAGCACGAGTGCGGCGGCGATCCGGCCCCAGGGGCGTCTTCGGGGCGCGATCAAGGCCGCTTCAATTCCGGATAGATCGTCATCAGCTGCATGGCCACGCCGTTGGTCCAACCGAAGCCGTCCTGCAGGACGTATTCGCCGCCGCCGGCCTCGCCGCTGTTGTCGATCACGTTGTATTTCTCGACCAGCTTGCCGCTGCTGCCGTAGACCTGCTGCACCTTGCCCATCCAGCGCGTTGCGATGTCGCGCGCGAGCGCATCCTGGCCATAGCGCCTGAGACCGTCCACAGCGACCCATTGCAGCGGCGCCCAGCCGTTGGGCGCATCCCATTGCTGGTCAGTGAGGATCGGCGTCGTCACCAGGCCATAGGGCTTCACCAGTTGCTTGCCCGTCCAATCGGCCACGCGCGCCGCCTGCGCGGGTTCCGCAAGGCCGACGAACAACGGGTACAGCGTGGCGGCGCCCGGACGGTCGGTGGGCTGCTGCTTGATCCATTGGAAGTCCACATAGTGGCCATCAGCCTCGTTCCACAGGTACTTCTGCACCGCCGCACGGCGGCGTTCGGCACGCTGCGTGAAATCACTGGTGCACGCGGTGTCCTGCACGCGCTCGCAGCCCAGGCGGATCGCGTTCTCCATGCCATACAGCAGGCTGTTCAGATCGACCGGCACGACCGCGGTGGTCTCGATGGTGGCCAGCGTCTTGCCATCGGCGAACCAGCGGCTGCTGAAGTCCCATCCGCTCTCCGCGGCCGCGCGCACGTCGCGATAGACCTCCGCGGCGGGACGGCTGCTCTTCTTTGCCAGCGCAACATCTTCCGCGTACGACTCGTCGCGCGGCACGGCGCGGTCGTCGTAGTAGCGGTTGAGAACGCTGCCATCGGCCAGCGCCACCACGCGGCGGTGCGCAGTGCCGGGCTTGAGGCCGTTCGCGCCCTCCATCCAGAACGCGTATTCACGCTGGAGTTGCGGCAGGTAGCGTGCATAGGCAGCGGCTTCGTCCTGCGTGGACAACAGGCCCACCATCTTGAAATAGAACGGCGGCTGCGAGCGGCTCAGGTAGTAGCTGCGATTGCCGTTCGGGATGTGACCGTAGCGATCGATCAGGCTCGCGAAGTTGCCGACCATGTCGCGCAGCGAACCGGGCTTGCCGTTCTGCAGCAGACCCAGCATGGTGAAGTACGAATCCCAGTAGTACACCTCACGAAAGCGCCCGCCAGGCACCACATAAGGCCCGGGCAGCGGCAACAGCGAAGAGCCCGCGGCCGGCTTGTGCGGCTGCTGCGTCAGGTGCGGCCAGAGGCTCGCGATGTGCTGCGCGAGCGACTGCGAACGATCGCTCACGTAGGTGTCGGCGTTGTCCTGCGGCACATCGAAGTGCCGCTTCAGGAAGCTCGAGAGATCGAAACCGGGCCGGTCCTTTTCGCGCCGGTATTGCGCGGCGATGGCGGCAGGCGAAGTCTTCGGAACGGCGTCGACGAAAGTCTTACCGTCCTTGAAAACCTGCCCGAGCTGGACTGCAGCGAAGAGCTCCGGATACAGCTCGGAAGGCGGCGCCGGATAGGCTGAGGCAGGTTTGGCGGCGACGAGTACTTCGGCATTCGCGGGCGCGTTGAACGCACCGAATGCGAGGCTGGCTGCCACCGCGGCAGCCGCAACGATCGAGAAGCCCGGGCGACGATGCAGCGTGGCCGCGAATGCCTGAGTCATGTCAGTCTCCCCTTTGTTGGTTGGCGGAAACTCTACATGACGGGTGGCGATCAACGACCGTCACCCTGCCGCGAGGCGGGACTTCAAGCCAGTGCGCGTTGGATCAACAGCTTCTGGATGTCCGACGTGCCTTCGTAGATCTGACACACACGCACGTCGCGGTAGATGCGCTCGAGCGGAAAGTCGTTCACGTAGCCATAGCCACCCAGCGTCTGGATGGCGGCGCTGCACACGCGCTCGGCCATCTCGCTCGCGAACAGCTTGGCCATCGCCGCTTCCTTCAGGCAAGGCAGGCCCGCATCGCGAAGGCTCGCGGCGTGCCAGATCAGCTGGCGCGCGGCTTCGAGCTGCGTCGCGCATTCGGCGAGGCGAAAGCCCACCGCCTGCTGGTCGAAGATCGAGCCGCCGAAGGCCTGGCGCTCCTTCGCATAGGCCAGGGCCACGTCGAACGCGCTGCGCGCCATGCCCACGCTCTGCGCGGCGATGCCGATGCGGCCGCCTTCAAGCGCGCCGAGCGCAATCTTGTAGCCCTCGCCTTCGGCGCCGATGAGGTTTTCCGCGGGGATGCGGCAGGCGTCGAAGTTGATCTGCGCGGTGTCGCTGCTGTGCTGGCCGAGCTTGTCTTCCAGGCGGGCGACGGCGTAGCCGGGTGCGTCGGTGGGCACGATGAACGCGCTCATGCCGCGCTTGCCCGCGCCCTTGTCGGTCACCGCGATGACGATGGCGACCTGACCGTTCTTGCCGCTCGTGATGAACTGCTTGACGCCGTCGATCACGTAGCCGTCGCCGTCCTTGCGCGCGGTGGTGCGCAGGCTCGATGCATCGCTGCCGGCCTGCGGCTCGGTGAGGCAGAAGGCGCCAAGCATCCGGCCCTGCGCGAGCGGCTCGAGCCATTTCTTCTTCTGCTGCGCGTTGCCGTAGCGCATGAGGATCGCGTTGACAGGGCAGTTGGTCACGCTGATTGCGGTGCTTGTGCCGCCGTCGCCGGCCGCTATTTCTTCGAGCACCAGCGCGAGCGTGAGGTAGTCGAGACCCGCGCCGCCGTGCTCTTCAGGCACGCAGATGCCGTAGGCGCCCAGTGCCGCGAGACCCTGGTGCGCCTCCTTCGGGAAGCTGTGTTCACGGTCCCACTTGGGGGCGTTGGGCCAGAGTTCGGCTTGCGAGAAATCGCGCACCGCGTCGCGGATGGCTTCCTGGTCGGCACTGAGCAGCATGGTCGTGTCTCCTTGTTTTTCTTGTGTCGGCTTACTTGCCCGAGCCCAGGTCCATGATCAAGCGTGCGGCCATGTACAGGCGGCGCGGGATGCTGCTGATGTCCACGTACTCGGCCTTGTCGCTGTGATAACCGAAGCCCGGCAGGCCCAGGCTCTCGATCACCGGCTTGCCCGAGAGCGCGGCATAGGCCGCATCGGTGCCGCCGCCCGTGCGCTCTTCCACGCCGAGGTTGCCGCCGGCTTCCTTGTAGAAGGCCACGGCCTTGTCGACCAGCTTCTTGCCGCCTTCGCCCGCATTGAAGGCCGGACGGCCACGGGTGACCAGCACCTTGACGTCGGCCTCGGGCAGCTTCTTCTGCTGCGCCTTTTCTTCGAGCGTCTTCATCGCGGCCTCGAAGTCTTCGTTGCGCGCATAGCGCACATCGGCATTCAGCGTGGCGCTCGCCGGGATGATGTTCGACACGTTGCCGGCCTTGGCGATGGTCCAGTTGAAGCGCAGGTTCTTCGCCTTGTCGTCGATGCTCATCGTGCGCAGCACGAGGTCCGACGCCTCGACCAGGGCGTTGACGCCCAGCTCCGGCGCGGCGCCCGCATGCGAGGCCTTGCCGGTGATGTTGACCTGCACGTAGGCGATGCCCGAGGTGCCGAGCGAGAGCTTCTCGTCGCCCGCGACGGTGGGCTCGAACGAGAGCACGTAGTCGGCGAGCTTGGCTTCTTCTTGGATCAGGTCGCGCGAGCCAAAGGAGCCCTTCTCTTCGTCGGTGTTGAAGAGCACGGTGATGGTGCCGTAGTCGCGCACGCCGTAGTCCTTCAGGAGCTTGAGCGTGTGCAGGATGACCGCGTTGCCGCCCTTGTCGTCGGCGATGCCGGGGCCGTAGGCCTTGTCGCCTTCGATCTTGAACGGCGCCTTCGCGAGCGTGCCCTTCAGGTACACCGTGTCCATGTGCGAGAGCAGCAGCAGGTTCTTGCCGCCGCGGCCCTTGATCTTGCCGACGATGTTGTCGCCGACCACGATGCCGGCCGACTTGCTGCGGGTGACGGTGAAGCCCAGCGTCTTGAGTTCGCCTTCGAGGTAGTTGCCTGCGGCGGCAATGCCTTCGGCGTCGCCCGTGCCGGTCTCGATGTTGACGAGTTTTTCCAGCGTCTTGATGACCGCGGGCTGCTCATCGGTGGCAGCCTGGAACAGCACGTTGTCGCGCTTCTGCGCCCAGCTGGCGGCAGGTGCCAGGAAGGCGGTGGCCAGCAGGGCGGCCAGGGCGGTGCGGTGGATGGATGGGCGCATGAAATCTCCTGCTCTGAAGCAATGTATGAATATTGAAATGCCGGATGGCGAAAGCCGGCGCGTCCTCCCTCGGACGTCGCCGGCTCTTACTGCTTAAAGCAATTCGAGTGCCACGGCGGTGCCTTCGCCGCCGCCGATGCAGAGCGTCGCCACGCCGCGCTTCTTGCCGCGCGCCTTCAGCGCATGGATCAGCGTGACCATGATGCGCGCGCCGCTCGCGCCGATCGGGTGGCCCAGCGCGCAGGCGCCGCCGTTCACGTTGACGATGTCGTGCGACACGTCGAGTTCGTGCATCAGCGCCATCGGCACCACGGCGAAGGCTTCGTTCACTTCCCAAAGGTCGACGTCCTTCACGGTCCAGCCGGTCTTCTTGAACAGCTTGGCGACCGCGCCGACCGGTGCGGTGGAAAACCACTCGGGCTCCTGCGCATGCGTGGCGTGGCCGACGATGCGGGCGATGGGCTTGGCGCCGATCTTCTTCGCATGCGACTCGGTCATCATGACCAGCGCCGCGGCGCCGTCGTTGATCGACGAGCTCGATGCGGCGGTGATGGTGCCGTTTTCTTTCTTGAACGCGGGCTTGAGCGTGGGGATCTTGTCGAGCTTGACCTTGCCCGGGCCTTCGTCGATGGAGATCACGGTGTCGCCGCCGCGGCCCTTCACGGTGACCGGCGTGATCTCTTCCTTGAACGCACCCGACTCGGTTGCGGCCTTGGCGCGCTGCACGCTCGCGATCGCGAAGGCGTCCTGCTGCTCGCGGGTGAAGTTGTACTTGGCGGCGCAGTCCTCACCGAAGGTGCCCATCGAGCGGCCCGGCTGGTAGGCGTCTTCGAGGCCGTCGAGCATCATGTGGTCATAGATCTTGTCGTGGCCCATGCGGTAGCCGCCGCGCCCCTTGAGCATCAGGTAGGGCGCGTTGGTCATGCTCTCCATGCCGCCCGCGACGATAACTTCGTGCGTGCCGGCCAGCAGCAGGTCGTGCGCGAGCATCGCAGCCTTCATGGCCGAGCCGCACATCTTGCTGAGCGTGACCGCGCCCGCGCTGTCGGGCAGGCCGCCCTTGTAGGCCGCCTGGCGCGCCGGGGCCTGGCCCTGGCCGGCCATCAGGCAGTTGCCGAACAGCACCTCGCCCACGCTCTCGGGCGCGATGCCGGCGCGCTCGACGGCGGCCTTGATGGCTGCGCCGCCGAGGTCGTGCGCGGAGAGGGAAGAAAAGTCGCCTTGAAAGCCACCCATGGGGGTGCGGGCGGCGCCGACGATGACGATGGATTCGGACATGGTGGTCTCCTTCTTTGAATGCGAATGTGAAAGTGGAACGGTGGCTGCGGCCTGGGCCGCGGCCGGTCAGAAATGGGTCGCGTGCCCCTCGTGCTGGAAGCGTTGCGATTCTTCGTACGGGAACACATCGAGCATCTGCCCGGCCTGGATGCGTTCCTTGTGGTGCTGCCAGAAGGCAGCGTCGAGCAGGTCGGCGTGGTGCGCCATGAAGGCGGCGCGCACGTCCTGGTTGCCGAGCAGGAAGGGCTCGAAGGTCTCGGGGAACACGTCCTTCGGACCCACCGAGTACCAGACCTCGCCGCTCATCTCCTCTTCTTCGTTGCGCGGCGCGGGGACCTTGCGGAACTTGCAGTCGGTGATGTATTCGATCTCGTCGTAGTCGTAGAACACCACCTTGCCGCCGCGCGTGACGCCGAAGTTCTTCCACAGCATGTCGCCGGGAAAGATGTTGGCGGCGACCATGTCCTTGATGGCGTTGCCGTACTCGACCACCGCGTGCTCCAGTTGGTCCTTCGCGCGCTTTGCGTGGGCCGGGCTCTCGGGGTCGGCCAGCGTGTCGAAGGCTTCCTGCAGGTAGATGTTCAGCGGGATCATGCGGCGCTCGATGTAGACGTGCTTGACCACGACCTCCATCTCCCCGTTGCCGTCGCGGTCGCCGATCTCCAGCTGGCTGGGCGCGAACTTCTGGATCTCCTCGATCAGCTCGGGCTCGAAGCGGTCGAGCGGGAAACCCACGTCGCTGTACTCGAGCGTGTCGGCCATGCGGCCCACGCGATCGTGCTGCTTCACGAGCATGTACTTACCCTTGATCTGTTCGCGCGTGGTGTCCTTCTGCGGCGGATAGAAGTCCTTGATGACCTTGAACACGAACGGGAACGACGGCAGGTCGAACACCAGCATGACCATGCCCTTGATGCCGGGCGCGATGCGAAAGCGGTCGCTCGAATAATTGAGGTGCGAGAGAAAGTCGCGGTAGAACAGCGTCTTGCCCTGCTTGGCGAGGCCGAGTGCGTTGTAGATTTCGGCGCGGGGCTTCCTCGGCATGAGCGAACGCAGGAACTGCACCCAGGCCGAGGGCACTTCCATGTCGACCATGAAGTAGGCGCGCGCAAAGCTGAAGAGCATCTGCAGGTCGTCTTCGCCGAAGAGCGCCGCATCGATGTAGAACTTGCCGGTGCTGTCGTGCAGGATCGGCAGCGAGAACGGGATCTCGGTGAAGCCGTTCATGATTTTGCCGACCACGTACGCGCCCTTGTTCCGGAAGAAGAGGCCCGAGAGCACCTGCAGCTGGAAATTGGCGCGCAGCTTCACCTGGTGGAAGCGGTTCAGAATGACATGCGCCACGCGCTCGGCATCGCGCCGCTTGTTGGCATAGCTGCCCTGCAGCGCGAAGTCGTCAAGCATCTGCACGAGCGTGTCGGCCAGCGTGTCGTGCGCGGGGTAATACGGGCGGTAGGTCGGCGCGCCGCGCGGCTCGATGTACTCGGTGCTGATCGCGGGGCGAACGAAGATGAAGTCGTTCTGGAAATACGCGCGATGCAGGATCTTGGTGGTCACCGAGTTGAAGAAACTCTCGGCCAGTTCAGGCTGGTGATGGTCCACCAGCAGGCCGATGAAGTGCAGCTTGACCTGGTGCCACACCTCCATCGGCTGGTCGCCGGCCTTGAACTCTTTTTCGAGCCGGGCCACCGCCTCGTTCACTCGCAGGTCGTAGAACTCGATGCGCTCGCGCTGCGCCCGCTGCTGGCCATGCCAGTCGGCGGTCTCGAAACGGTGCTTGGCGCGCGCCGATTCAGCGCGGAACAACCGGTAGTGCCGGTTGAAGCCATCGATCATCGCCTTGGCGATGTCGTAGGCCAGCGGTGAATCGAGGCGCTGCGGGAACATGGGCCCGGCCGGATTACTTCGCCGCGTCTTCGGTGCCGTCGGCGCCCGCCTGCGCGGAGGGCGAGGACAGCGCCGCCGCGCCCGCCGGCTTGCTCCACTTGTAGCGGATGCGCTGCACCGCGGCCTTGTAGGCCGCATCGAGCGGCTTGGCGCCATCGACGCTCAGGCCCAGGTCTTGCAGGAGGCCGTCGTGCACGCCGAAGGTCCAGCCGTGGATCAGCACCTTCTGGCCGCGCGCCCAGGCATCGACCATGACGGTGCTCACGGCCACGTTGACCACCTGCTCGGCCACGTTGAGCTCGCACAGCGCATCGACGCGCACTTCTTCGGGCAGGCTCTCGATCATCACGCTGTGGCGGTCGCGCACGTCCTGGATGTGGCGGATCCAGTTGTCGGCCAGGCCGATGCGCTTGCCGCTGAGCGCGGCCTTCACGCCCGCGCAGCCGTAGTGGCCCACCACCATGATGTGCTCGACCTTCAGGTGCTCGACCGCGAACTGGATCGCCGAGAGTGCGTTCAGATCGGAGTGCACCACGATGTTGGCGACGTTGCGGTGCACGAACACTTCGCCCGGCTCCAGCCCGGTGATCTGGTTGGCGGGCACGCGGCTGTCGGAACAGCCGATCCACATGTAGCGCGGCGTCTGCTGCTTCACCAGGCTGGTGAAGAAGCCGGGCCGATCGCGCTCCATCTGTGCGGACCAGGCACGGTTGTGGGCGAAGAGGTCGTCGAGGTTGTTGTCAGGCATAGGTCGTGATTGTCGATGAGTCGTGTGCCGGTCAGGACGTCTGGGCCGCCTTGGCCGCTTTCTGGGCCTTCGCCAGGGTGGCGCGGCCCTTTTTCTCGTGTGCACGCACTTCCGCGAGATTGGCCTGCAGCTCGACCATCTGCGCCTCGAGCTGGGCCCGGTGGGCGCCCAGCACGCCGAGAAACTTCTGCAGCTGCGGCACGGTGTCGCGCGGGCTGTCGTACATGTCCAGGATGTCTTTGGCCTCGGTCAGGCTCAAGCCCAGGCGCTTGGCGCGCAGCGTGAGCGTGAGCCGCGCCCGGTCGCGCGCGCTGTACACGCGCTGCAGGCCGGCGCGCTCGGGCGTGAGCAGGCCCATGTCCTCGTAGAAGCGGATCGCCCGCGTCGTGAGGTCGAACTCCTTGGCGAGCTCGCTGATGGTGAAGGTTGGCGTGGACATGCGGGGTGAAAGAACGTTCCGGAAAGCGTCGAGAGGGGCGTTACGGGGGTGTTGTGGGGGCGACAGCAGGTTTTTGCCGCGCTCCCTACAATGATGCCACCTACACATGACGTTTACGTAAACGTCAATCTTACATGAACCTCCTCGAACGCGAACTCCACTACACCCTGGGCGACACCCTGCCCGGGCCCGGCGAAGCCCTGGAAGTCGCGCCCGGCGTGCGTTGGATCCGCATGCGGCTGCCCTTTGCGCTGGACCACATCAACCTCTGGCTGCTGCGCGACACCATCGACGGCGTGGAGGGCTGGAGCGTCGTCGACTGCTGCATCTCGCACGACGAGGCGCGCAAGCAGTGGGAGCAGATCTTCGAGACGCAGCTGGAAGGCCTGCCCATCCTGCGCGTGATCGTCACCCACATGCACCCCGACCACATCGGCCTGGCCGACTGGCTCTGCAAGCGCTGGAACGCACCGCTGTGGATCAGCGCCACCGACTACCACGTGGCCCGCGTGCTGAGCACCGCCGGCGACACGCTCGCGGGCGGCGATGCGGCGGCGGACTTCTTCGCCTCGCACGGCATGACCGACCCGGTGGGCATCGCCAAGATCCGCGCGCGCACCAACTACTACGCGAACATGGTGCCCTCGGTGCCCGACCGGTACGTGCGCATGATGGACGGCGACATCGTGACCATTGGCGGCCGCGGCTGGCGCTGCATCAGCGGCTACGGCCATGCGCCCGAACACATCGCGCTGTACTGCGACGAGCAGAAGCTGCTCCTGGGCGGCGACATGATGCTGCCGCGCATCTCGACCAACGTGAGCGTGCATGCGGGCGAGCCCGAGGCCAACTCGCTGCGGCTCTTTCTGGACAGCATCGACAAGTTCAAGACGCTGCCCGCCGACACGGTGGGCCTGCCCTCGCATGGCAAGCCGTTCACCGGCATCCACCGCCGCGTCGACCAGCTGCAGGAGCATCACCGAGACCGCCTAGCCGAACTGCTCGAAGCCTGCACGGCACGCGCGCTCACGGCGGCCGAGGGCCTGCCGATCCTCTTCAAGCGCGAGCTCGACCTGCACCAGATCACCTTCGCGATGGGCGAGACGGTCGCGCACCTGCACCTCCTGTGGTTCTCGGGCCAGGTGAAGCGCGAGCTGGGCAAGGACGGCATCTACCGCTTCGGTCCGCGGAGCGCCGCAGCCTAGGGATTTAGACTCGGCGGATGGACACACTGGCCGAGCTGCGCGCGGGTCGGCTGGCAGGCGCCACCAGGCTCGATCTCTCGTGCGGACTCACCAAGTTCCCGCGCGAGATCTTCGGCCTTGCCGATTCGCTCGAAACACTGAATCTCTCCGGGAATGCGCTCGACGCGCTGCCCGACGACCTGGGCCGCCTGCACAAGCTGCGGGTGCTGTTCTGCTCCGACAACCGGTTCACGGTGCTGCCCGAATCCATCGGCGGATGCCATGGCATCGACATCGTGGGCTTCAAGGCCAACCGCATCGCGAGCGTGCCGCCCAATGCGTTGCCGCCCTCGCTGCGCTGGCTGATCCTCACGGACAACCAGATCGAGGAACTGCCCGACACGCTCGGCCACTGCACGCGGATGCAGAAGCTGATGCTGGCAGGCAACCGGTTGAGCCGGCTGCCCGACTCGATGGCTGCGCTGCAACGGCTCGAACTGCTGCGCGTCTCCGCGAACCGCTTCGAGGCGCTGCCCGAGTGGCTGCTCTTGCTGCCGCGCCTGTCGAGGCTCGCGGCCGCGGGCAATCCTTTCGATACGCAAGCTGAAGACGCAGCAATCACGGCGCAGTCGGTGCCGCATGTCGATTGGCGCGACCTCACGATCGGCAAGAAGCTCGGCGAAGGCGCATCGGGCGTGATCCATCAGGCGACGCTGGGGCCGTCGCAGCAGGAAGTGGCAATCAAGCTCTTCAAGGGCGCAGTCACGAGCGACGGCTGGCCGCACAGCGAGATGGCCGCCTGCATCGCGGCCGGCGCGCACCCCACGTTGATCGCCGCGCAGAGCCGCATCGACGGCCACCCCGACGGCACCGAGGGCCTCGTGATGCCTCTCGTGCCGCCGTCCTTTCGCACGCTCGCAGGCCCACCGAGCCTCGCATCGTGCACACGCGATGTCTATGCGGACGACGCACGATGGACCGCCGACGTCGCCCTGCGCATCGCACGCGACATCGCCTCCGCCATGCAGCACCTGCATGCGCACGGCATCCTTCATGGCGACCTCTATGCGCACAACATCCTGTGGAATGCGCAAGGCGGTGGCCGGCTCGGCGACTTCGGCGCGGGCTGGATGACCGGCTCGCTCGATGCGGCCCAGGCCTCGTCGTTGCAGCGCCTCGAGATGCGCGCCTTCGGCTGCCTGCTCGAGGAACTGCTCGACCATTGCAGCGATGCGCCGCCAATCGCCATGTCCGCATTGAAGGACCACTGCATGCACCCCGACGTGTCCTCGCGCCCTTCCATCACCGAAGCCCTGTCGGTGCTGCAACAAGAAGCCGCGCAATGACCACCCACCGGCTGCCGCTCCCCACCCGCGACGGCGTCGGCCCGAGCTGCGTCGGCCTGCCCCACGGCCCCTGGCCGACGATTGCCGAATTCCTCATCGAGCGCTTTCCTGCGATCACACGGGACGCGTGGCTGGAGCGCATCGTGGCCGGCGACGTGATCGACGAGCACCACATCCCCGTCACCATCGAGCGCCGCTACGAATCGCCGCTGCGGGTCTACTACTACCGCACGCTCGACGGCGAAGTGCACATCCCCTTCGAGGAGCAGGTACTGTTCCAGGACGACGAGCTCGTCGTGGCCGACAAGCCCCCGTTCCTGCCCGTCACGCCCACCGGCAAGTACCTGCAGGAAAGCCTGCTGGTACGGCTCAAGCGCAAGCTCCAGATCGACGACCTCGTGCCGCTGCACCGCATCGACCGCAGCACATCGGGCCTCGTGCTGTTCTCGGTGCGGCGCGAGACGCGCGGCGCCTACCAGCAGATGTTTCCGGAGCGCCGCATCGCCAAGCACTACGAGGCGGTGGTGCCGTGGCAGGAGGGCGTCTCGTCCGTGCCCGATGTCTACCGAAGCCGCCTCGTCGACGACGAGCACTTCATGCGCATGCGGGAAGAGCCGGGCGAGCCCAACTCCGAGACGCGCATCGAGGTGCAGGAGGTCCAGAGCGGCCGCGCGCTACTGCGGCTTTCGCCCGTCACCGGCCGCAAGCACCAGCTGCGCGTGCACTGCCTGGCGCTGGGCATGCCGATCGAGAACGACCCGATCTACCCCGTGCTGCTGCCCGAGAACACCGATGACTTCGACAAGCCGCTGCAGTTGCTGGCCAAGTCGGTCGCCTTCCAGGACCCGGTCACCGGCTACCTGCGCAGCTTCACCAGCCCCCGGAGCCTGTCGCTGGCACCAAGGTGACGCGGCGCGGGCACGCTCCGCACTAAGCTCGTTTCCTGAAATCTTTCATTCAGGAGACACTCGCACCATGGACACCACCCAACTCTTCTCGCTGAAGGGCCGCACCGCCTTGATCACCGGCGGCTCGCGCGGCATTGGCCGCATGATCGCCGAGGGCTTCCTGGCCCAGGGCGCGCGCGTGTACATCTCGGCGCGCAAGGCCGCGGCCTGCGACCAGACCGCCAAGGAGCTCTCGGCCTTCGGCCACTGCGTCTCGCTGCCGGCGGATGTGTCCACGGTCGAAGGCGCGCAGGGACTGGTCGATGCCTATGCGAAGCACGAAGGCTCGCTCGACATCCTGGTCAACAACGCGGGTGCCGCCTGGGGCGCGCCGTACGCCGAGTTCCCCGAGAGCGGCTGGGACAAGGTGGTCGACCTGAACCTCAAGACGCCCTTCTTCCTCACGCAGGCGCTCACGCCGATGCTCAAGAAGGCCGCGACCGATCACCTGTCGAAGGTGATCAACATCGCCTCGATCGACGGCATCTCGGTGAACCCGCAGGAAACGTATTCGTATGCAGCCAGCAAGGCCGGGTTGATCCAGCTCACGCGCCGCATGGCGCTGCGCCTCGCGCAAGACCGCATCGTGGTGAGCGCCATCGCACCGGGCGCATTCGCATCGGACATGAACAAGGACGCGCGCGACCACGGCGACGAGGTCAAGGGCCGCATTCCGGCAGGCCGCATCGGCACGCCGGAAGACATGGCCGGCGCCGCCATCTACCTCGCCTCGCGCGCGGGCGACTATGTGATGGGCTCCACGCTCGTCGTCGACGGCGGCGTGACGCACGCGCGCTGAGCGCCTGAAGCACCCAGCGCGGCGGCTGCCTCAGTGGTTGTCGCGCGGCACGCCGAAGGTGGCGTGGATCTTTTGATACTTGATCGCCGGCTTGAGCACCATGCCCTCGGAAAGCTCGTCCACCACCGCGCGCTGGATCTCCTGCCACGGTGTCTGGCTCGGCGGGTACGCGTAGCCGCCGGCGGCCTCGAGCTTCTGGCGGCGCTTGGCCAGTTCTTCGTCCGACACCAGCATGTTCGCGGTGCGCTTCTTCAGGTCGATGCGCACGCGGTCGCCCGTCTTCAGCAGCGCCAGCGCACCGCCGGTCGCGGCTTCGGGTGACGCATTCAGGATCGATGGCGAACCCGAGGTGCCCGACTGCCGTCCATCGCCGATGCAGGGCAGCGCGGTGACGCCCTTCTTCAGCAGGTAGGCCGGCGCCCGCATGTTCACGACCTCGGCCGCGCCGGGGTAACCGACCGGCCCGACGCCGCGCATGAACAGGATGCTGTGCGCATCGATCTTCATCTTCGGATCGTCGATGCGGCGGTGGTAGTCCTCCGGTCCGTCGAACACCACGGCCGTTCCTTCGAAGGCCATCGGGTCGGCTGGGTCCTCCAGGTAGCGGGAGTGGAACTCGGGCGTGATCACGCTGGTCTTCATGATCGCGGAGTCGAAGAGGTTGCCGCTGAAGTCGAGGAAGCCGGCGTTCTTCATCATCGGCTTGGCATACGGGAAGATCACCTTCCGGTCTTCGGTGAAGCGGCCTTCGCAGTTCTCGATGATCGTCTTGCCGTTGACGGTGAGTGCGGGCTGGATCTTGCCCTTGGCAATCAGCTCGGCCACCACCGCGGGCACGCCGCCTGCGCGGTAGTAGTCCTCGCCGAGGTACTCGCCTGCCGGCTGGAGGTTGACCAGCAGCGGGATCTTGTAGCCGTGCTTCTCCCAGTCGCCGGTGGTCAGCGGCACGCCGATGTGCCGCGCGATGGCGTTCAGGTGGATCGGCGCGTTGGTCGAACCGCCGATCGCAGAGTTCACGATGATCGCGTTCTCGAAGGCGGCGCGCGTGAGGATGTCGGAGGGCTTCAGGTTCTCGCGCACCATCTCGACGATGCGCTTGCCGGTCATGTAGGCCATCTCCTGGCGGTCGCGGTACGGCGCCGGAATCGCGGCGCTGCCGGGCAGCGTCATGCCGAGCGCCTCGGCCAGAGAGTTCATCGTGGAGGCCGTGCCCATGGTGTTGCAGTGGCCGGTCGATGGGGCCGACGACGCCACGAGCTTCAGGAAGCCAGGCTCGTCGATCTCGCCCGCGGCGAGGAGTTCGCGCGCCTTCCAGACGATGGTGCCCGAGCCCGTGCGCTCGCCCTTGTACCAGCCGTTGAGCATCGGCCCGGAGTTCAGCGCAATCGCCGGGATGTCGACCGTGGCGGCGGCCATCAGTTGCGCCGGCGTGGTCTTGTCGCAGCCGGTGGTCAGCACCACGCCGTCGAGCGGGTAACCGTAAAGAATTTCGACCAGCGAGAGGTACTGCAGGTTGCGGTCGAGCGAGGCGGTCGGGCGCTTGCAGGTCTCCTGGATCGGATGGATCGGAAACTCGAACGCGATGCCGCCCGCATCGCGGATGCCCTCGCGCACGCGCTCGGCCAGCACGAGGTGGTGGCGGTTGCAGGGCGCGATGTCGGAGCCGGTCTGCGCGATGCCGATGATCGGACGGCCCGATTGCAGTTCGTCGAGGCCGAGCCCGAAGTTCATGGTGCGCTCGATGTAGAGCGCCGTCATGTCGGTGTTGGCCGGGTTGTCGAACCATTCCTGCGAACGCAGCTTGAGCGCACCCGCAGATTTCTTCGAGGCGTTGCTCTTCGACTTGGACGTGGGGCTTTTCTTCTTGCTCATCAGGACATTCCCTTCAGGGTTTCTGCCGCATTCGGAAGCGCGGCGCAATCGGCGATGTATTGGCGAATGATGTCTGCGAAATTCTCGTGCGGATGCAAGCCCAGCCGCGCCGCACGCTCGGCCGTGGCACCGGCGGGCCAGTTGGCCACGATGCCGGCGATGCGCTCGTCGCGCTCGAAGCGCACCAGCGCGCGCACCTTCCGGCCGGCCACTTCCTCGAGCGCATCGAGCATGTCGCTCACGCGCACGTTGAGCGCCGGCAGGTTGAGCGCGGCGCGTCCGCCGAAGGCCTCGCGGCTGGCTTCGTAGACGGCAATGAGGCCATCGACCGTGCGCGCCGGCGAAGTCATCGGATGCGACACATCGGGCGACACCGGGCAGATCGATTCCACACCCGCCAGCGGCTCGCGGATGATGCCGCTGAAGAACGATGACGCGGCGCCGTTCGGGCGACCCGGCCGCACGGTGACGGTCATCAGCCGCGCCGCGCGGCCGTCGATGTAGCCCTTGCGCGTGTAGTCGGAGATGAGGTGCTCGCACACCAGCTTCTGCGTGCCGTAGGAGGTTTGCGGCAGCGGCAGCGTGTCGTCGGCCACCAGCTTGGGCAGCGGCACCGACGGGTCGGGCCCGAACACCGCGACCGAGCTGGAGAACACCAGCCGCGTCACCTTGCCGCCTGCGCCGACATTGGCACGCAGCGCATCGAGCAGCGCGCGCGTGCTGTCGAGGTTGGAGCGCAGGCCGAGTTCGAAGTCGGCCTCGCATTCGCCCGACACGGCCGAGGCGAGATGGAACACGCCGTCGAAGGCTTCCGTCTTGAGCGCCTCGGTCTGCGCGAGCAGCGGGCCGGTGCGGGCCTCGACGCGCGCATCGGCCAGCAGGTCGGCCGGCGGCGGTGCGATGTCGGTCAGCACCAGCCGCTCGATGCGCTGGCCGGCCAGCGTGCCGCGTGCGAGCAGCGCTCGCGCAAGTCGGGAGCCGACGAAGCCGCCGCCTCCGGTGATCAACAGTTTCATGGGGGTTGCCTCTTCGTTCTCTTGGTGGTGGCGGTTGTACGTTGGGCGGTGGTTGCCGGTGCGGGCTTGCGCAGCGCATGCGCCGCGGCGCGACGGCGCTGCCCGGTGATGACGCCGCCTTCGACGAGCCGCTGCTCGCCGCGGATCAGGTGCTGCGTGGCGTGATGGCGCGCGGCCACGGGGTCGCGCGCCGCGATGGCTTCGACGATGGCGCGGTGCTCGTTCTGCACCGCCTCCATGAAGTCGAGCCGGCGCGCCTCGTTGCCGCGCGTGATGCGCATGCCTTCGCGCAGGTACTGCTCGAGAAAGCCGAGCAGCAGGCGGAACTGCGGATTGCCGGTGGCCTCGCCGATCACGCGGTGGAAGGCGAGGTCTTCGGCCACGCCGTCCTGCCCTGCCGCGGCGGCCGTGTCGATGGCCTTGAGCGCGCGCCGCAGCGCCGCGATCTGGCTGCGCGTCGCGCGCTTGGCGGCGAGCGCGGCGATCTCGCCCTCGAGCACGCGGCGCACCTCGACCACATGCACGACCGCCTGTACCGACTCGAGCACGGCGGGGTCGAAGGCGAGCGGACGATTGAGCGGCGCCTGCGCCACGAAGCAGCCGAGGCCCTGCCGCGAAGTGACCAGCGCCTGCGACTTGAGTTGATGCACCGCCTCGCGCACCACGGTGCGCGAGACGCCGTGCGAGGCCGCGAGTTGCTGTTCGGTGGGAAGACGATCGCCGGGCCGCAGCGCGCCCGATTCGATCTGCGCAGCCAGCCGCGAAGCGAGCCGGTCAGACAGGCGGTCCGTGACCAGAGGAAAGGATTCTGAGAGGGCGGAGGCCTGCACGGCAGCGGAAAATTGGAGCACGGTTATCGGGTCATCATACAAGTCAACCGGGATTTTCTCGTACCGGTTTGCCCTGATACCGGTTTCAAAAACGAGTGCCGATACTGCCCGGGCTGCGATGCGGAGGTCTCCGTGTTGCTTGGCTTTCCTTCCCGCGATTTGTCAGGACTCCTTGCATGGCCAGTGTCACGATTCAGGCGGTCAAGAAGCGATTCGGCGAGGTCGCCATCCTTCACGGGGTGGACATCGACATTGCCGACGGTTCGTTCACGGTGCTGGTGGGCCCCTCGGGCTGCGGCAAGTCGACGTTGCTCCGCATGATCGCGGGGCTCGAAGAAATCCACGGCGGCGAGATCCGCATCGGCGAACGCCGCGTGAACGACCTGCCGCCCAAGGAGCGGGACATCGCGATGGTGTTCCAGAACTACGCGCTCTATCCGCACATGACGGTGCGCGACAACATGGCCTTCGCCCTCTCGCTCGCGAAGATGGACAAGGCCACCATCGACACCAAGGTGCAGCGCGCGGCCGAGATCCTCGCGCTCAAGCCGCTGCTCGAACGCTATCCGCGCCAGCTCTCCGGCGGCCAACGCCAGCGGGTGGCGATGGGGCGCGCGATCGTGCGCGATCCGCAGGTCTTCCTGTTCGACGAGCCGCTGTCCAACCTCGACGCCAAGCTGCGCGTGGCGATGCGCAGCGAGATCAAGGAGCTGCACCAGCGCCTGAAGACCACCTCCATCTACGTCACGCACGACCAGATCGAAGCCATGACCATGGGCGACAAGATCGTGGTGATGCGCGACGGCCGCATCGAGCAGACCGGCAGCCCGCTGGACCTGTACGACCACCCGGCCAACCAGTTCGTCGCGGGCTTCATCGGCTCCCCGGCCATGAACTTCCTGCCCGGCACGCTGCGGCGTGCGGGCGGCGCGGCGCATGTCGAACTGCCCGACGGCACGCGGCTCGATGCGCCCATTCATGCAGGCGGCACCGACGGCCAGCCCGTGGTGTACGGCACGCGCCCCGAGCACCTGACGCTGGGCGACAGCGGCGGCATTCCGTCGCGCGTGGTGGTGATGGAGCCGACCGGCATGGACACCTTCGTCGCCTGCCGCCACGAAGGTGCCGAGCTCTCGGCGGTGTTCCGCGAGCGCTACGACTTCGCGCCGGGCAGCACGATTCATCTCGTTCCCGATCTCGCGCGCGCCCACCTGTTCGATGCCGAAAGCGGCCTGCGCCTGGCCGCCTGATTTTTGGATTCCACACCGGTCCGTTTACAACGAAGGAGACAGCCATGAGTGATTTCAATCGCCGCAAGTTTCTCGAGAGTTCGGCCGGCGTTGCCGCCGCCGCGACTGTCGGCACGGGCAGCGCCCTGTTCGCACCATTCGCGCAGGCGCAGAACCTGACGTTCAAGCCGGAGAAGGGCGCCAAGCTGCGCGTGCTGCGATGGAGCCGCTTCGTGCAGGGCGACATCGACGCCTACATGGCCAACGTCAAGAAGTTCACCGAGGCCACGGGCGTGGAAGTGCGCGTGGACAACGAAGGCTGGGAAGACGTGCGCCCCAAGGCCGCGGTGGCCGCCAACACCGGCGCGGGCCCCGACATCATTTTGTCGACCAACGACGACGCCAACCTCTACCCCGACAAGCTGCTCGACGTGACGGATCTCGCCGAATACCTCGGCAAGAAATACGGCGGCTGGTACCCGGCCGGCGAAGCCTTCATGCGCCCCGACGGCAAGAAGTGGCTGGGCCTGCCGCTGGGCGCTTCGGGCTCGCTCATCGTGTACCGCGAGAGCATGGTCAAGGCCGCGGGCTTTGCGACCTTCCCCAAGACCACCGACGACTTCCTCAAGCTCTACAAGGCGCTGAAGGAAAAGGGCACGCCCGGCGGCATGGCACTGGGCAACGCGACCGGCGACAGCACCTGGTGCAACTGGCTCATCTGGTCGCACGGCGGCAAGCTGGTCGACAAGACCAACAAGGTGGTCATCGACAGCCCCGAGACGCTGAAGGCGCTGGAGTACGGCAAGGAGCTCTACGCCAACTTCATCCCGGGCACGCTCTCGTGGCTCGACCCGAACAACAACAAGGCCTTCCTGGACGGCCAGATCAGCGTCACCAACAACGGCATCTCGGTCTACTACGCGGCCAAGAATTCGGCCGACCCGAAGGTCAAGGAAATGGCCGCGGACATCAACCACGCGGTGTTCCCCATCGGCCCGGTCGGCGTGCCGACGGAGTCGCACCTGTTCTTCAACCAGATGGTCATGAAGTACACGAAATTCCCGCAGGCGGCCAAGGAGTTCCTGCGCTTCATGATGGAGAAGGAACAGTTCGACCCGTGGCTGCAAGGCGGCGGCGGCTACGTGGCGCAGCCCCTGCGTTTCTACGAGAACAGCGCAATCTGGACCTCGGACCCGAAGAACATGCCGTACCGCGATTCGGTGAAGAACCTGCGCCCGGGCGGCTACGACGGCAAGCTGGGCTACGCGTCGGCGGGCGCGGCGGCGGACTTCATCATTCCGAACATGGTGGCCGAGGCCGCGAGCGGATCGAAGACGCCGAAGGAAGCGGCCGAGCGCGCGCAGAAGCGTGCCGAGCGTTACTACAAGGTCTGATCCCTTCACTCCCAGAGCAGCTCGCCCCATGACACTTTTGGCCAGGTTCCAGAACAGCCGCAACGCGCTTGGCATCGCGTTCATGCTCCCGGCGGCGGTGCTGCTGTTGCTGTTCCTGACCTACCCGTTGGGGCTGGGCACCTACCTCGGCTTCACCGACGCCAAGGTGGGCCGCGCGGGCCAGTGGATCGGCCTGGAGAACTACGAGTACCTGTGGGGCGATGCCGTGACGCGGCTCGCCCTCTTCAACACGCTCTTCTATACAGCGGTGGCGAGCGTGTTCAAGTTCTTCCTGGGGCTGTGGCTCGCGATCCTCTTGAACCGGAACATCCGATTCAAGACTTTTTTCCGCGCGGTGATCCTGCTGCCGTACATCGTGCCTACCGCCCTCTCGGCGATCGCCTTCTGGTGGATCTACGACTCGCAGTTCTCCATCATCAGCTGGGCGCTGGTGAAGATGGGGCTCATCGACCAGTACATCGACTTCCTCGGCTCGGAGTGGAACGCGCGCTTCGCGGTGATCGTCGCCAACGTGTGGCGCGGCGTGCCCTTCGTGGCGATCACGCTGCTCGCGGGTCTGCAGACGATTTCGCCCTCTTACTACGAAGCCTCCGCCATCGACGGTGCGACGCCCTGGCAGCAGTTCCGCCACGTGACGATGCCGCTGCTCACGCCGATCATCGCGGTGGTCATGACCTTCTCGGTGCTGTTCACCTTCACCGACTTCCAGCTGATCTACGTCATCACCCGCGGCGGCCCGCTGAATGCCACGCACCTGATGGCCACGCTGTCGTTCCAGCGCGCCATTTCGGGTGGCGCACTCGGCGAAGGCGCGGCCATCGCGATCGCGATGGTGCCGTTCCTGCTGGCGTGCGTGATGTTCAGCTTCTTCGGCCTGCAGCGCCGCGCGTGGCAGCAAGGCGGTTCGGACAAATGAGGAACTTCCAATGAGCAATGCCGGCCAGGTCGACACCGTCGGCATGAGCTACCTCGACACGATCCCGCGTAAGGCGGTGACCGTGTACCTGCCGCTCGTGGTCTTCCTCATCGTGCTGCTGTTCCCGTTCTACTGGATGGCCATCACCTCGGTGAAGCCCGATGCCGAGCTGCTCTCGCGCGAAGGCAATCCGTTCTGGGTGATCAACCCGACGCTTTCGCATTTCCACAAGCTGCTGTTCGAGACCTCGTACCCGCAGTGGCTCTGGAACACGGTGCTGGTGTCGGTGGTGTCGACCTTCGTCTCGCTCGCGGCCTCGGTGTTCGCGGCGTATGCCATCGAGCGGCTGCGCTTCAAGGGATCGAAGCACGTCGGGCTCTCGATCTTTCTCGCGTACATGGTGCCGCCGTCGATCCTGTTCATTCCGCTCGCGAACGTAGTCTTCAACCTCGGGCTCTTCGACACGCGCTGGGCGCTGATCCTCACGTACCCGACCTTCCTCATTCCCTTCTGCACGTGGCTCCTGATGGGCTACTTCCGTTCCATTCCGGCCGAGCTCGAGGAATGCGCGCTCATCGATGGCGCAAGCCGCTGGCAGATCCTCGTGAAGATCGTGCTGCCGCTCGCGGTGCCGGGGCTCATCTCGGCGGGCATCTTCGCGTTCACGCTGTCGTGGAACGAGTTCATCTACGCGCTCACCTTCATCTCGTCGTCGGAGGTGAAGACACTGCCGGTCGGCGTGGTGACCGAACTCGTGCAGGGCGACGTGTACCAGTGGGGGCCGCTCATGGCCGGCGCGTTGCTGGGCTCGCTGCCGGTGGCGTTCATCTATTCGTTCTTCGTCGAGTACTACGTCTCGGGGATGACCGGGTCGGTCAAGGAATAGCGCGTCGCCCCTACGGGTTCGCAATCAAAGCGAGAACAAGGCGCGAAGCCGCAGACAGTGCTGACGCACGGCAAGGCGAAGCAACGCGGTTATCGCTTTGATTGCGAGCCCGTATCAGTTCCAGCGCGGGACGGCTTCGTCTTTGAGCTGCTGGCGCAGCACGTCGTAGTCGGGCACCACGCTTTCCACGGTTTCCCAGAAGCGGTGCGAATGGTCCATCACGCGCAGGTGGGCCAGTTCGTGCGCGACGACGTAGTCGATCACCGGCAGGCGAAAGTGGATCAGGCGCCAGTTCAGGCGGAGCGACCCGTCCGCGCTCGCGCTGCCCCAGCGCGTGGCCGCGTTCGACAGCGACAGCTTCTGCCAGCGCACGCCGAGCAGCGGCGCGAAATGGTCGAGCCGCTCGATGAAGAGCTTGCGCGCCTGCCGCATGAGCCAAGCCTGCGCCGCATCGCGAATCTGCGAGGGCTCGGCGTTCTGCGCGACGGCCAGCCGCAGGATGCGCGGACCGCCTGCAACCTCGGCCTCGTCGAGCGTGCCGCCGACGCTGGCAAAGCCATGCTTCGGATCGAGCCGGATCACCACCGGCTCGCCCATGAACGGGAACCCGGCACCGTCCTTCCATTCGATGCGCGTCGCCTCGACGCGCGCGTGGCGCTGCTGCGTTTCCTGCAGCTTGCGCAGGATCCAGTCGGCCTTCTCGCGCACGGCGGCATCGACGTCGCGCAGCGCGACCCAGCGCGGCGCACGCACCGACAGCCCTTCGGCACCGACCAGGAATCCGATGGTCTTGCGCTTGCCGCGCTTGAATTCGTAGGCCACGCGTGCCGAGCCCAGCACGAGCTCGCGTGTCGCCTGAGGGTGCACGAAGCTCGCGAGCGTCAGCGTGTCGCGCAACGGGATCGCGGGCAGTGCCGGACCGGTGCTCTTGACCTCTTCCGGTGCCGGCGGTGCGAAAGGCAACGGCGTCGCGACGGGCGGCGCAGCCTTGCGGACCTTCTTCGGCCGCGGCGCGGGCGGCTCGGGCTGTGCGAATTCGCTGCCCAGCCCCTCGAACAGATCCATCGTGAACTGCAGCAGTCCCTGCATGGGCCGTTCTCTCTAGCGGTACGCCTCGGGGTCGAGCCGGTGCATCTCCGCTTCGATCCACGCTTCGACTTCGCGCATCAGCTCGTCGGGCTTGCGGCCCACGCTCGAGATCGCCGGCCCGATCGACACATCGACCACGCCCGGGCGCTTGATGAACGCCTTGCGCGGCCAGACCTTGGCCGAGGTGACGGCGATCGGAATCACCGGCACGCCGGTTTCGCACGCCAGGCGCGTGCCGCCGCTCTTGTAGGTGCCCTTCTGGCCGCGCGGAATGCGCGTGCCTTCGGGGAACATGATGATCCAGATGCCCTGCGCGAGCAGCTTGCGCCCCTGGTTCACCACCTTGTTGAAGGCCTGCGCGCGCTGGCTGCGATCGATGTGGATCATGTCCAGCCGAGCCATCGCCCAGCCGAAGAAGGGCACGTAGATCAGTTCCTTCTTGAACACATAGGCCAGCGGATGCGGCATCAGCGTGGGCATGAGGAAGGTCTCGAGCGTGGACTGGTGCTTGACCAGCAGGATCGCGCCGGCGAGCTGGTCGGTCGGCAGGTTCTCCATGCCGGTCACGCGGGTCTTGATGCCCAGCAGCACACGCGCGCCGCCGATGGCCCAGCTGAGCCATTGCTCGGCCATCCAGTAGAGCGGAATGCCGCGCTTCCAGATCGAACTGACGCACATGATGATGCCCCACGGCACCACGGTGACAAGCATCCAGAGTGCGTGGACAAAGGAACGGAGAAACGCCATCAGAGAGCTACCTGCAGTGCGGCCCGCGCTTCGCGCGCGAGCAGGAAATCGACAAAGGCGGCGAGGTTCTCGTGGACCATCGTGTTCGCCGGATATTCGGAAGGCAGCGGATCGACGCCGATGCACGCCGCGCCCATGCCCGTGAGCAGGAGGTGCGGCTCGCAGCCGGCGGCCGCGCCCGCCTGCAGGTCGCGCAGGCTGTCGCCCGCGGTCGGCACGCCCTTGAGGTCGATGCCGTAGCGGTCGCCGATCTGCAGGAACAGGCCCGACTTGGGCTTGCGGCAGTCGCACCCCTCGTCGGGGCTGTGCGGGCAATAGAACACCGCATCGACCTTGCCGCCCACGGCCGCGAGCATCTTGTGCATCTTGGCGTGCATGGCGTTGAGCGAGGCCATGTCGAAGAGTCCGCGGCCCAGGCCCGACTGGTTCGACGCGACCACCACATGCCAGCCCGCATGGTTCAGCCGCGCCACGGCCTCCAGCGCACCGGGCAGCGGCGTCCACTCGATGTCGCTCTTGACGAAGTCTTCGCGGTGCACGTTGATCGTGCCGTTGCGGTCGAGGATGACGAGTTTCATGGCAGTGCCACCGGTGGAGGAGTCGTCGAGGGGATCAGACCGCCAGCCGCTCGAGCTGCGCCACGCGATTCATCGCGGCGTGCAGCGACATCAAAAGACCCAGCCGGTTGAGCCGCAGATCGGCCTGCTCGGCATTGACCATCACGCCGTCGAAGAACGCATCGACCGGCTCGCGCAGCGCGGCCAGCGTCTGCAGGGAAGCGGTGTAGTCGCCGGCGTCGAACTGGGCATTGGCGGCAGGCACGACTTCGGCCATCGCGGCATGCAGCGCCTTCTCGGCGGGCTCTTTCAGCAGCAACTCGCTGACATGCGCGTCGGCCTCGGGCGCCTTCTTCAGGATGTTGCCGATGCGCTTGTTGGCCGCGGCCAGCGCGGCGGCGGCGGGCAATGCGGCGAAGGCGCGCACGGCGGCCAGCAGCTTGGGCACTTCGCCCAGGCGCTGTGGAAACGGGGCCAGCACGGCATCGACTTCCTGCGCGCTCGCGCCCTGCTCGCGCAGGCTGCCGGCAAGACGGTCGAGGATGAAATCGCGCAGCTCGACCGTGGCCTTGCTGCTGTCGAACCCGGCGATGGCGCTGAACTGCGCGGCGGCGTCCTGCAGCAGGGCGTCGAGCCCCAACGCGAGATCTTTCTCGATCAGCATACGGATCACACCCAGCGCATGGCGGCGCAGTGCGAACGGGTCGCGGTCGCCAGTGGGCAGGTTGCCGATGCCGAACATGCCGACCAGCGTTTCGAGCTTGTCGGCCAGCGCGACCACGAGGCCGACGTTGTTGCGCGGCAGCTCGTCGCCAGCGAAGCGCGGCTTGTAGTGGTCTTCGATCGCATCGGCCACCGCGGCATCGAGGCCGTCGTGCAGCGCGTAGTAGCGACCCATCGTGCCCTGCAGCTCGGGGAACTCGCCGACCATGTCGGTCACGAGGTCGGCCTTGGCCAGTTGGGCGGCCTGCGTGGCCTGTGCGGCGACCTTCGCATCGCCCAGCTTCTCGGCAATGCCGCGCGCGATGTGCATCACGCGCTGCACGCGTTCGCCCTGCGTGCCGAGCTTGTTGTGATAGACCACCTTGCCCAGCGACTCGACGCGCGAGGCCAGCGACTTCCTGCGGTCCTGGTCGAAGAAGAACTTGGCGTCGGCCAGGCGCGGGCGCACCACGCGCTCGTTGCCTTCGATGACCGCGCTCGCGTCGTCAGGGCTGATGTTGCTCACGACGAGGAACTTGTTCGTGAGCCTGGCTTGTGCATCGAGCAGCGGAAAGTACTTCTGGTTGGCCTTCATCGTGAGGATGAGGCACTCCTGCGGCACTTCGAGGAACTCGCGCTCGAAGCTGCAGACCAGCACGTTGGGGCGCTCGACCAGTGCGGTCACTTCGTCGAGCAGCGCATCGTCGTGGATCGGCACCGAGCCGCCGCCGACCTTGACGGCCGCGGCCGCAAGCTGGCGCGCGATTTCGGCGCGGCGCGCCTCGAAGCTCGCGATGACGGCGCCCTCGTCCTGCAGTTGCAGCGCGTAGCTGTTCGCATCGCGCAGCACGACCGGATCGACCGCCGCTTCGAAGCGGTGGCCGTGCGTTTCGCGGCCGGCCTGGAGGCCCAGCGCCTCGATGGGCACCACGGTGTCGCCGTGCAACGCCACGAGGCCGTGCGCGGGGCGCACGAAGCTCACGCTGCTCCAGCCCGGCAGCTCGCAGCCGCTTTCGAGCTGGTAGCTCATGACCTTGGGGATCGGCAGGTTTTCTATAGCAACATGCAATGCCGCTTCTAATCCGTCACGTAGCGATCGGCCCGCAGCAACCTTTTCCAGGAAGACAAATTCCTTGTCCTGCTCAAAGGCTCGCGTCGTTTGCGCCAGCGTTGCTCCTTCTTTCTCCAACCTCTTGAGCAACGAAGGACTGGGTTCGCCGTCCGGTCCGAATGCCACCTGCAAGGGCAGGAGCCTCGTACGGACGGCTATGTCAGGACACACCTCGCGCACATGCGTGATATGGACACCCAGCCTACGGGGAGAAGCAAAAGTCGTTTTCGCTGAGGCTGCTTCGAGATAGTCGAGCTTTCGCAAGGTACCGAATATCTCGTTCGCAAAGGCGTCGCCGAGCTTCTTCAGTGCCTTGGGCGGCAGTTCTTCGACAAACAGTTCAACCAGCAGGGAGTTCTTGTTGTTCATGGGGGTCGTCATCGCTCAGGCGGCTTTCTTCGGGGGCATCTGCGCAACCCATTCGCGCGGCGCCATCGGGAAGCCCAGGCGCTCGCGGCTGTCGTAGTAGCTCTGCGCCACGCTGCGCGCGAGGTTGCGGATGCGGCCGATGTAGGCCGCGCGCTCGGTCACGCTGATCGCACCACGCGCGTCGAGCAGGTTGAAGCTGTGCGCGGCTTTCAGCACCTGCTCGTAGGCCGGCAGTGCGAGCTGTTCGGTCATGAGGTGCTTGGCCTGCTTCTCGTGCGCGTTGAAGGCGGTGAAGAGGAACTCGGCGTCGCTGTGCTCGAAGTTGTAGGTCGACTGCTCGACCTCGTTCTGCTTGTAGACGTCGCCGTAGCTCAGGCCCTCGGTCCAGGTCAGGTTGTAGACGTTGTCCACGCCCTGCAGGTACATGGCCAGGCGCTCCAGGCCGTAGGTGATCTCGCCGGTGATCGGCTTGCAGTCGATGCCGCCGACCTGCTGGAAGTAGGTGAACTGGGTCACCTCCATGCCGTTGAGCCAGACTTCCCAGCCCAGGCCCCAGGCGCCGAGCGTGGGGTTCTCCCAGTCGTCTTCGACGAAGCGGATGTCGTTCTTCTTCAGGTCGAAGCCCAGGGCTTCCAGCGAACCGAGGTAGAGCTCCAGGATGTTGCTGGGCGCCGGCTTCAGAACGACCTGGTACTGGTAGTAGTGCTGCAGGCGGTTGGGGTTCTCGCCGTAGCGGCCGTCCTTGGGGCGGCGGCTGGGCTGCACGTAGGCGGCCTTCCAGGGCTCGGGGCCGAGGGCCCGCAGGAAGGTGGCGGTGTGCGAGGTACCCGCGCCCACCTCCATGTCGTACGGTTGCAGCAGCGCGCAGCCCTTGTCGGCCCAGTACGACTGCAGTTTGAGAATGATTTGCTGGAAGGTCAACATGAAGCTGGCCGGCGCAGGCCGGACATTGGACGGTAGCGCGGCGATGCGCCGCGAAAGCGGACGATTTTACGGGCGGAGGGCAACTCTCCCACAGACGGCCGGGATGCCGGCCGCTCCCGCCGACCGGCCGGACGTGCGACAACCACCGGCCAGCCGCACGCGGCAGCCCTCCACACGGCCCTTCCGGGCCTGTCTTTTCCCGCCCCCATAGACATGCAAGCGCCCCACATCGGTCCGAACGCCCCGTTTTTCATCGTGCTCAATGCCGGCTCCGGCAATGAGAGCGCCGCCGAGGCCCGCCAGGTCATCGAGGAAGGCTTTGCCGCGGCCGGCCGCAGGCACCGCATCTTCCTGGTCGACGGCCCGGGCCGGGTGCAGGCACTGGCGCGCGAAGCCGTCGAGCGCGCCCGCGCCGCAGGCGGCGTGGTGGTGGCCGCGGGCGGCGACGGCACCATCAATGCAGTGGCGCAGGCCACGCTCGGCAGCGGCTGTGCCTTCGGGGTGCTGCCCCAAGGCACCTTCAACTACTTCAGCCGCACCCACGGCATTCCGCGCGACACGGCCGAGGCGCTGCAGGTGCTGCTGACCGAGCAGCCGCGGGCCGTGCAGGTGGGGCTGGTCAACGACCGGGTCTTCCTGGTGAACGCCAGCATGGGCCTGTACGCCGAACTGCTGGAAGAGCGCGAGACCTACAAGGCGCGCTACGGCCGCAGCCGCTGGATCGCGTTCTTCGCGGGCCTCTTGACGGTGATGCGCGGGCGCCACCGGCACTGGAACCTGCGCATGGCCTGGCGCGGGCAGGAAAAGGACATCCGCACGCCGACCCTCTTCGTGGGCAACAACCCGCTGCAGCTGCTGCAGGTCGGCATCGAGCATGCCGATGCGCCCGAGCAGGGGCAGCTCGCGGCCATCGCGCTCAAGCCGGTCGGCGTGCTCGCCATGCCGGAGCTGCTGGTGCGCGGCGCGATGGGCCGGCTCGGACGCGCCGACCAGGTGCTGAGCTTTCCCTTCGAGTCGATGACGGTGAAAGCCGGCCGCCTTCGCGCGCCGCGCCGCGTGAAGGTGGCGACCGACGGCGAGATCGCCTGGACCGACATGCCGCTGCTGTTCCGCGTATCGCCCGAGCCGCTGTGGCTGGTGCGGCCCGACGTCGCGCCCGAGCTGGAAGCGGCCAAGCAATGAGCGCTTGCCTGCTGCAGATCTCCGATCCGCATTTCGGCACCGAGCAGCCCGAGGTGCTGCAGGCGCTCGAGCACTTTGCCGACGCGCTGGCGCCGCAGGTGGTGGTGATGTCGGGCGACATCACGCAGCGCGCCACGCGCGTGCAGTTCGCGGCGGCGCGCGCTTTCGTCGACCGGCTCGCGGCGCCCGCGAAGCTCGTCGTTCCGGGCAATCACGACATTCCGCTGTTCCAGCTCGCGGCACGCTGCTTCTCGCCCTACGGCCGGTACAGGGAGGCTTTCGGCGACGACCTCGAGCCGGTGTTCGAGTCCGACGAATGGCTCGTCGTCACGGTGAACACGACGCGCTGGTACCGGCATGCGGACGGCGCGGTGTCGCCCGCGCAGGTCGAGCGGGTGGCGCAGCGCCTTGCGGCATCGTCGCCCTCGCAACTGCGCGTGGTGGTGACGCACCAGCCGGTGATGGTCACGCGGCAGGAGGACATGTCGAACCGCCTGCACGGGCGCGAGCGGGCGGTCGCGCGCTGGTCCGAAGCGGGCGTCGACCTGATCCTGGGCGGCCATATCCACCTGCCCTACGTGCGCTCGCTGCACGACGCGTTTTCGGGCTGCAGGCGCACCGCGTTCGCGGTGCAGGCGGGCACGGCGGTGTCGCATCGCGTGCGCGCCGGCTTTCCGAATTCGGTGAACGTGGTGCGGCTGGACATGGCTGGCGGCACGCGCGCCTGCCGCGTGGAACGCTGGGACTACGCGGCAGCTGGCAAAGCCTTCGAGTGCGCCAAAGTATTCCCGCTTTCGCTTGCCAGCGGCACGGCGCTCCCTTAGGGTGCGGCCGCATGTCGTTGGAAGCTCCCCCTCTTGTTCTCCTCGCCCAGCAACTCGGCGCCCATGCGCTCGGCTGGTTTTTCTCTGTCTGGACCGCGTCGGTGCTCGGCGCCGGTGCCGTCTGCTGGACGCTGCAGCGCCGCCACTTCAAGGCCCGCGATGCAGAGGAGCCCAGCGAGCCGCGCATTGCGCTCGGGCTCGCGGCGGGCTTCCTGCTGATCCTCGCAGCGGCGAGCGTGTTCGCCTGGATCGCCTCGAACCTCTCCGACGGACATTCGATGGGCCGGGCCGACCAGGCGCTGGCCGATGCCATCGGCACCCACGTGCCGTGGGCGGCGCTCGTCGCCTTCAGCTGGCTCACCCACCTGGGCGACTTCGCCTTTCTCGCGCCGGTGTGCCTGGTGGTCGCCGCGGTGCTGTGGCGCCATGCGCATCGCGGCTTGGCGCTCGGCTGGGTGATGGCGCTCGGCGGCATCGTGCTGCTGAACCCCGCGCTCAAGCACATCTTCGAGCGGGCACGGCCGGTGCACGACCACGGGCTGGCGTTCGAGACGAGCTACAGCTTCCCGAGCGGACACAGCGCGGGCGCGATCGTGAGCTACGGAATGCTGCTGTACCTGGCGCTGCGCACGCTGCCGGCGCGCTGGCATGTGCCGGCAGCCATGGCGGCCGTGGGCGCCATCCTGACCATCGCATGCAGCCGCATCTTTCTGCAGGTGCACTTTGCGAGCGATGTGGCGGCCGGCCTGCTGACCGGCTTCGCCTGGCTGCTCGTGTGCGTGAGCAGCCTTGAATACGCGCGGCATCGCAAGCGCCGCACCGCGCGCTGACCCGGGATCAGTATTCCCAGAAGATGCGCTGGAGTTCCTTGGTGTTGTTGGTCTTGGTAAGAGCCACCATCGCCAGGATGCGCGCCTTCTGCGGACGCAGGTCGTGCGCCACCACCCAGTCGTACTTGTCGTCGGGCTGCTCGGCATTGCGGATCACGAAGCCGTCGGGCACGCGCGAGCTGCGGATCACGATCACGCCGTCGGTGCGCGCCTTCTGCAGGTTCGGAACGATGCGGTCGGCCACCGAGCCGTTGCCCGTGCCGCCGTGGATCAGCGCCTTGGCGCCGCTCCTGGCGATCGCGTCGATGGCCACCGACGACACGCCTTCGTAACCCATCGCGATCTCGACCGGCGGCAGCGCGTTGATGCTGTCGATGTCGAATTCGGAGTTCATGGTGTGGCGCTTGACCGGCGCACGGAACCAGTAGTTCTTGCCCTCGACGATCATGCCGAGCGGGCCCCACTGGCTGGAGAACGCGCTGGTCTTGATGTTGACGTTCTTGCTCACGTCGCGGCCGCTGTCGATGTTGTCGCCCATCGTCACCAGCACGCCCTTGCCCACGGCGTCCTTGCTGCCCGCCACGTTGACCGCGTCGTACAGGTTGAGCGCGCCGTCGGCCGAGAGGGCCGTGCCGGGACGCATCGAACCGACCACGACGATCGGCTTGTTGGTGTGCACGGTGAGCGTCAGGAAGTAGGCGGTTTCTTCCAGGGTGTCGGTGCCGTGGGTGATCACGATGCCGTCGACGTCCGACTGCTTGGACAGCGCCGAGACGCGCTTGGCCAGCGTCAGCAGGTTGTCGTTGGTGAGGCTTTCCGATGCGACCTGGAACACCTGCTCGCCGCGCACATTGGCGACCTTGGCGAGCTCGGGCAGGCCGGCGATCAGCTTCTCGACGCCAACCTTGGCGGCCGCGTAGGTGGCGCTGTTGACGGCCGAGGCGCCGGCGCCGGCGATGGTGCCGCCGGTGGCGAGGATCACCACATTCGGCAGCGCCTGCTGGGCCTGCGCGATGGCGCTGGCGGCAAGCAGGGCGGCGCCCGCGGCGAAGGCCCTGAAACGGGGAGAGAGGTACATGGAAGACTCCTTGGTCTGAGGTGAAATTCTGGAAGCGGCGAGGAAGATACATGAACCGTGCCCGCATGCGCTCCACCGCCATGCCGGCACGGCATGCGGCCATGCGCCAAGGATTACCATCGGCCGGGCGCCCCGCCGCGCCCTCCCAGTTGATCCCGCATGACCTCCGACACCGCCGCCCTGCCCCCGTCCACCGCCCAGGAAATGCCCGCCCCCGACGGCCCGCTGTCGCGCGCACGCCCGGGGCGCGAGCGCATCATGGCCGCCATCCGCACCGCGGCGGTCGCCGAGTTCAGCCTGCATGGCTTGAAGGGCACATCGACCCAGGCCATCGCCGCGCGCGCCGGCCTCACCAAGCCCCAGCTGCATTACTACATCGCCGGCAAGGAAGAGCTCTACGAAGAGCTGCTCATGCAGGTGCTGCACGCCTGGAAGGTGGTGTTCTCGTTCGAGGACGCGAGCGACCCGGCCACCGTGCTGGGCGACTACATCCGCAAGAAGCTGGACCACGCCATCGACAGCCCCGAGATGTCGCGCATCTTCACCCGCGAAATCCTCGACGGCGGCCGCAACCTCGACCGCTACTGGCCCAACGCCCGGGCCTGGACGCAGAAGAAGGTGGACATCATCAACGGCTGGATCGCGCGCGGGCAGATGCGCCCGCTCGATGCGCGCATCCTGCTCATGCACATCTGGGCCATGACCCAGAGCTATGCCGACTACGCGATCCAGACGCGCGTGATGCTCGGCCTGCCGCCCGATGCGCCGATCGACCGCGAGCCCATCGCGCGCGAGCTGGTGGCCTTCGTGCTGGGCGGCTGCGGCATCAAGCCGACGCCCTGACCTCCCAGGCCCGGCCCGTCGGGTCGGCCATCGCGAGCCGCACCATCTCGATGAAGCGGCGCAGCCGCGCAGGCTGGAAGCGCGCGGGCGAATAGGTCAGGTACACGGGCAGCGGCGCCGCATGCCATTGCGGCGCCAGCTGCACCAGCCGGCCGGCGGCGATGTCGTCGTTCATGAGCCAGGCCGAGCCGATGCAGGCGCCGAGCCCCATGACGGCCGCGCTGTGCAGCGCATAAAGGCTGTCGGTGCTCATGCGCGGACGGATCGGCACCCGCGCGAGCTCGCCGGTCGGCCGGTGCGTGAGCTGCACCTCGTTGCGGTAGAAGGTGCGCAGCGCGAGCCAGGGCAGCTCGGCCAGCGCCGACGCGTGCGTGGGCAGCTCGCGTCCTTCCAGCACCGACGGCGCGGCGACCACCACGCGCGGCACTTCCGAGAGCTTGATCGCGATGGCCATGGTGTCGGTCACCTCGCCGACCTGGATCGCGCAGTCGACGCCCTCGGCGATGAAGTCGGGCCGGCGGTCGTGCAGCAGCCATTCGACCGACACCCGCGGATAGGCGCGCAGGTAGTCGGCCAGCGGACCGACCAGCAGCAGTTGCCCCAGCGCATGCGGCGCCACCACGCGCAGCGTGCCCTCCGGCTCGTCGCCCACGCCGCGCAGGTCGGCCTCGAAGGCGCGCCAGCTGGCGATCAGCTCCCGCGCGCCCTCGTAGCAGCGCTCGCCGTCCTCGGTGAGCTTCATGGCGTGCGTGGAGCGGCGCAGCAGCCGCACGCCCAGCGAGCGCTCCAGCGCCTGCAGCCGGCGGCTCACGGTGGGCTGGGTCGCGCCCATCCGCACGGCGGCGGCCGAGAGGCTGCCGGCCTCGACGATGTGGACGAAGGTCTGCATCAGTTCGATGCGGTCGGCTGCTGGGGGTGAATTCGGCATGTCCTCGTCTTTATACGCAATGCGCATAGACATTCTGCAACCCGCAGGGTTACCAAGTCATCTCCAAGAGGAGCACATTTCAACCCTTGCCAGAAAACCTAGGGTTATCACCATGTCTTCCATTCAAACAATGCATGCCCACCCCGGCGCTGCACCGGACGGCCACGCGCTGCCGGCCTCGCTGGTCCTGCTGCTGGCCACCGGCGCGGGCCTGTCGGTGGCATCGCTCTACTACGCGCAGCCGATGCTCGGCGTGCTGGGCGCCGACATCGGCGCCTCCACCCGCGCAGTCGGCTTCATTCCGACGCTGACGCAGCTGGGCTATGCGCTCGGCATCCTGCTGCTGGCGCCGCTGGGGGACCGCTTCGATCGGCGCCGCATCGTGCTAATCAAGGCGGCCGCGCTCTGCGCCGCGCTGCTGGTGGCCGGCGCCGCACCGTCGATCGGCGTGCTGCTCGCGGCCAGCCTGGCGATCGGCCTCGCAGCCACGATGGCGCAGGACATCGTGCCCGCCGCCGCCACGCTCGCGCCCGAAGCCTCGCGCGGCAAGACCGTCGGCACGGTGATGACGGGGCTGCTGCTGGGCATCCTGCTGTCGCGGGTGGTGAGCGGGTTCGTCGCCGAGCACTTCGGCTGGCGCGCGATGTTCATCGCGGCGGCCGCCAGCATTGCGCTCATCGGCGTGGCCGCCTGGCGCGGGCTACCGCGCTTCCGGCCGACCACGCACCTGGCCTACGGTGCGCTGCTCGGCTCGCTGGGCACGTTGTGGTCACGCCATGGCGCGCTGCGCCGCGCCGCCTTGGCACAGGCGCTGCTGGCAATAGGCTTCAGCGCGTTCTGGTCGACGCTGGCGGTGATGCTGCACGGCGAGCCCTTCCACCTGGGCAGCGCGGCGGCCGGTGCCTTCGGGCTGGCCGGCGCGGCGGGTGCGCTCGCGGCGCCGCTGGCCGGGCGCCTTGCCGACCGGCGGGGGCCGCAGCTGGTGACGCGCCTGGGCGCCGGCCTGGCGGTGGTGTCCTTCGCTGCCATGGGGCTCGCGCCGCTGATGCTGCCGCACGCGCAGCTCTGGCTGATTGCCATCGCGGCCGTCGGCTTCGACCTGGGCCTGCAGGCCACGCTGATCGCGCACCAGACCATCGTCTACGGCATCGAGCCGGGTGCGCGCAGCCGGCTCAATGCGGTGCTGTTCACCAGCATGTTCATCGGCATGGCGGCGGGCTCGGCGCTGGGCGCGCTGGCGCTCGCGCAGTGGGGCTGGGCCGGCGTGACGTGGCTCGCGACCGGCACCGCGATGGCGGCACTGGCCGTGCGCCTCTGGCCCGCGCCCCGCAAGCCCTGAGCGGACGCCCTCAGTCGGCGCAGCGGAACGATGCCGCGAGGTTGACGTCGCCGGCCCCCTTGTACTGCGGCCACTTCGGGTAGTCGCACAGCGGCCGGGTGCGACCGGGCACGCCGGCCGTG
Organism: Variovorax sp. RKNM96; assembly: GCF_017161115.1. Taxonomy (GTDB): domain Bacteria; phylum Pseudomonadota; class Gammaproteobacteria; order Burkholderiales; family Burkholderiaceae_C; genus Variovorax. Next base: position 6,443,960 of record NZ_CP046508.1, read on the forward strand.
TCGGTCGTCACCTGCCCCGTGGGCGCGGTGCCCTTCTCGGCCCATTGCTCCAGCGCCGTGAGCGAATCCCAGGTCGCGTTGAAGACGCTGCTCACCGCGTGGCCCAGGCCCGCGACCTCGTAGTAGCGGACGAAGGAGTCGACTTCCGCCAGGCCCAGGCGCGACTGCAGCCGCTGGTAGTACTGCTCGGTGGCCCGCGTGCTCACCAGCACATCGGCCAGGCCGTGGGCCAGCAGCAGCTTGCCGCCGCGCGCCTTGAACGCGGAGATGTCGGTGCTGACGTCCAGTTGCGTGCTCAGCGAACTGATGCGATTGGCCCAGGGCCCGGCGTTCTCCGGATCGAAGGAGAGCGAGTCGTAGGTGGGATCGCGCGTCACCGAGTACTTGATCCATTGGTCGGTCAGCACGCTGACATAGGGCGCGGTCGCAGGCATCGGGCGTCCCGGCTGCGAAGTGCCGAACGCCAGGAACGTCACCACGGGCTCCAGCGGCGAAGTCCAGGTGGTGATGCCCAGGTCCGCGCCCCACACGTTGTAGCCCGGGTACTGCGTCTCCCCGCTCGCGAGCAGGTAGTTGAAGTTGGTCGGCGTGTCGATCGTCTTCAGCGCCGTGATCTGCGCATCCGAGAGGCAGGTGTTGCCCGTGTCGGCACCGCCCGGGCAGCGCACCGCGACACCGGCCAGCGTGGCTGTCGACGGATCGAAGCGCGCGTTGCACAGGTTCTGGTTGCTGATGAGGCCGTCGGTCGCGCCATCGAGCGCATCGCAGGCCTCCATCGCGGCCTTGAACAGCACCTCGCGCTTGGCCGAGTTCGGATAGGCGCCCGGCTGCGCGAGTGCGCGGCTCATGCGGTGCCCGGCCAGCAGTGCGGACGCGTCGTTCCACGCGGGGTACCACGCGATCGCGCCGTCCCAGTCCGCGGGCCAGCGCTGGATCGCCGTCAGCGCCTCGCGCCCGCCGGTCGAGCCGCCGGCGAAATACGCCTTCACCGGGCTGGCCGCGTAGCGCGCCTTCACCAATGAGAGCGCGACGTCGTGCACCTTCTTGAGCACGTCGCCGCCGAAGTTGCGCACGGCCTCGTCGTTCAGGCCGAACGAGCCGTCCTGCGAGCCGAGCGCGTTGGCCTGGTGGCCCGAGTCGCTCGCGAAGGTGGCGTAGCCCCGGCCGAGCGGTGTGAGTTGGTCGACAGGGCCGTTGGGCACATTGCTCTTGACGCTCGGGATGGTGCCGTTGAACCCGCCGCCGCCGAACATGACGACCTTCTGGTTCCAGCGCGTGGGCAATGCCAGCTGGAACAGGATGTTCGGCGCGGTCGCATCGACCGGCGCGATCTTGCCCGCGACCTCGCAGTACTCGGGCACGGCGGCCGCGCCGCTGCCGCTCGCGGCCACGGTCTTGACCGATGTCACGGTGGCGCCGGAGGTGGGCAGGCCGATCGCCGATGCGGCGACGGTCATGCCCTGCAACTGGTCGCAGCTGAGCGCAGCGGGCTGCGAAGGCGGCGGCGGAACAGCCGGGGGCGGCGCGGCGGGCGGTGGCGCGGCCGGGGGCAGGGTCACGAACGGGAAGCCGCCGCCGCCACTGCCGCCACCACCGCAGCCGGCGAGCATGGCACTCGCCGCGAGGCATGCCGCGGCCACCAGGGTCAGGTTTCGATTGCTGGATTTCATTGGGTCTGTCTCCGATGTCGTTGCAGGTCGAGTACGCGGCCTTCTTTCGAGGCCCGGCAAAGTCTCGCGCGGGACCCTCCCGAATCCAATGTGCGAATCCGACACCGGCGGGGCGAATCCGATGTGGTGCCCCCATGCAGTGGAAACCCTTGCCGCGCGACAGCGCGCGGCATGTTCGCCTTATGCGCCGGGCAGCGCCATCTCGATGCCGGCCTTGGAAAGCTCCAGCTGGTACTGCTCGAACCCCGTGCCGGGCACGCGCTCGTCCTGGCGGTCCAGGATCTCCTCCATGCGCGAGCGGATCTGCGCCACCGGGTCTTCCGCGTCGCCGATGAAGATGCCCTGCGTCATCGTGACGTTCGCGCTCTCGAAGCTGCCGGCGCCCGCGAGCAGGATGGTGCGCGTCGGCGCGTCTTCGCCCACCAGCGCGATCAGCCCCGGGCTCACGTTGGCCGGTGCCAGCCTTGCCAGCGCCTCGGGCGGCAGCACGCCTTCGGTCATGGCCGTCGCGGCCGTGGGCGCAAGGCAGTTCACCCGGATGTTCTGCTTCGCGCCTTCGAGCGCGAGTGTCTGCATGAGGCCCACGAGCGCCATCTTCGCGGCCCCGTAGTTGGACTGGCCGAAGTTGCCGTAGAGGCCCGACGAGGACGTCGTCATCACGATCCGGCCGTACCTGCGCTCGCGCATGTGCTCCCACACAGCCTTCACGCAATTGACGGCGCCCATCAGGTGCACGTCCATCACCAGCCGGAAATCGTCGAGCGACATCTTGGAGAAGGTCTTGTCGCGCAGCACGCCGGCGTTGTTCACGAGGATGTCGACGCGGCCCCATTCGCCGATGGCGCGCGCGACCATCTGTTCCATCTGCGCGAAATCGGTGACGTTGCCACCGTCGGCGATGGCCAGGCCGCCGGCCCGCACGATCTCGTCGGCGACCGCGCGCCCCGGCGATCCTTCGTGCCGCCCCGCCACGTCGTTGACCACGACGCGCGCGCCATGCCGCGCGAGCGCCATCGCATGGGCCTTGCCCAGGCCGCTGCCGGCCCCCGTGACGATGGCCACGCGGCCTTCCAAGAACTTGTTCATTGCTACTCCTGATTGATGAATGGCTTGCGAATGGCTTGCGTCAGGCGGACGCTCAGAACGCGACCGCGTCCCGGCCCTTCAGGCCCAGCATGGCGCGCGCCTCGTCGGGCGTGGCGATCTCCAGCGAGAGCTCCTCGAGGATCCGGCGGATCTTGCGCACCTGCTCGGCGCAGGACTTCGCGAGCTGGCCCTTGGCCAGATAGAGGCTGTCTTCCAGGCCGACGCGCACGTTGCCGCCCATCACCGCGCCCATGGTCAGGAGCGGCATCTGGTGGCGGCCTGCACCGAGGATCGAGAAGCGGTAGCCGCCGCGGCCGAAGAGGCGGTCGGCGGTGGTGCGCATCACCACGAGGTTCTCCGGGTCCGGCCCGAGGCCGCCCAGGATGCCGTAGATGCTCTGGATGAAGAGCGGGCCCTTGATCAAGCCTTCGTCCACGAAGTGCGCGAGGTTGTAGAGGTGGCCCACGTCGTAGCACTCGAACTCGAAGCGCGTGCCGCAGTCCTCGCCCAGCACCTTCAGGATGTGCTTGATGTCGCGGAAGGTGTTGCGAAAGATCAGGTCCTCCATGCCTTCGACATACGGCTTCTCCCAGTCGTGCTTCCACTCGGCGACGCGCCGCGCGGCCGGGTGGATCGAGAAGTTCATCGAGCCCATGTTCAGCGAGCACATCTCGGGCTTGGCCTGCAGCGGATAGGCCAGCCGCTCCTCGAGCGTCATGCGCGTGCTGCCGCCGGTGGTGATGTTGATGACCGCATCGGTGGCGTCGCGGATGCGCGGCACGAACGCATCGAAGATCTTCGGATCGGCCGACGGCCGGCCATCCTTCGGGTCGCGCGCGTGCAGGTGCAGGATGGCGGCGCCCGCCTCCGCGGCTTCGATCGACTGCTCGGCGATCTGGTCCGGCGTGAGCGCCAGGTGCTCGGACATCGTCGGCGTGTGGACCGAGCCGGTGACCGCGCAGGAAATGATGACCTTGTCTTGGGTGGTTGTCGTTGCCATGTCGGGACTCGCAGCTGTGAATGGAAGAGAAAAGAGAGGAGGTCAGACCGCGAGCCACTCGGCCACGAGCTGCTCGTTGGCCGTCAGTTCCTGCGGCGTGCCCTCGAAGACGATGCGCCCATGCCCCATCACGCACACGCGCGTGGAGACCTTCAGCGCAATGGCCAGCTTCTGCTCGACCAGCACGACCGAGACGCCCTTGCGGTGCATGTCGCGGATGCATTCGGCCACCTGCGCGACGATCTTCGGCGCGAGGCCCTCGGTGGGCTCGTCGATCAGCAGCACCAGCGGATTGCCCAGCAGCGAGCGGCACATCGTGAGCATCTGCTGCTCCCCGCCGGACATGCTGCCGGCCTTGGTGTTGCGGCGTTCCTTGAGCCGCGGGAAGTAGTCGAACATCTCTTCGATGCGCCAGCGGTGCGCGCCGGGCACGGGCGTCTGCTCGCCCATGCGCAGGTTCTCGTCGACCGTGAGGTTGGCGAACACCTCGCGCTCCTCGGGCACGTAGCCGATGCCGGCGCGGCAGATGGCGTAGGGCCGCGCGCCCGCGAGCTCGCGGCCCTGCAGCCGGATGCGGCCGGAGGTCGGCGTGACCAGCCCCATGACGGCCTTCATGGTGGTGGAGCGCCCCGAGCCGTTGCGCCCGAGCAGGCTGATCACCTCGTTGCGGGCTACCTTGAGGTTCACGCCGTGCAGGATGTGGCTCTTGCCGTAGTGGGCGTGCAGGTCATCGACCTGCAGCAAGGTTTCTGCAGCGACGCTCATTCGGCCACCTCCTCGCCCAGGTAGGCTTCCTTCACGCTCGCGTTGGCGCGGATCTCGTCGGGCGTTCCCGTCGCGATCACCTGGCCGTAGACCAGCACGCTGATGCGGTCGCTGAGCGAGAACACCACGTCCATGTCGTGTTCCACGAGCATCAGCGCCCGGCCTTTCGTCACTTCGAGGATCAGCTCGGCCGTGTAGTGCGTTTCCTCGTTCGACATGCCCGCCATCGGCTCGTCCAGGAGGATCACCTTCGGGTCGGACGCCAGCGTCATCGCGATCTCGAGCGAGCGCTGCTCGGAGTACGCCATCTCTCCGGCGATCGTGCCGGCCCGGGCCGTGAGGCGCACCAGCTCCAACAGCCGATAGGTCTCTTCGCGCACGCGCCGGTCGCTGTCGATGAATTTCCAGAACGCGTACGCGAGCCCGTGCGGACGCATCACCGCGAGGCGGATGTTCTCGAACACGGTGAGTTTCGGAAAGATGTTCGTGATCTGGAATGAGCGCGCGAGGCCCAGCCTGTTGATCGCCTGCGGCGTGCGGCCGCCGATCGAGTGCCCGTCGAAATGGATCGTGCCGGCGCTCGGTGCGAGGTGGCCCGAGATCAGATGAAAGAGCGTGGACTTGCCCGCGCCGTTGGGGCCGATGAGCGCGTGCCTTTCGCCGTCGTGCAGGTCGAGGTCCACGCCGCGCATGATTTCCGTCGGGCCGAAAGCCTTGCGCAGGCCCCGGATGCTGAGGATCGGATCGCTCATGCGGCATCTCCCACGCGCTCGGTGGCTTGCCTGAGCTTTCGCTGCCCGACCCATGCGAGCAAGGCGCCGGTGCCGATGAGCACCACCGGAACCGCCCAGGTGGTCACCGCCGTCGGCGACCAGGCGCGCGAGAGCAGCGTGACCGGCGGCCACGCGCCGCCCGCGGCGAGCTTGGCCATCGCGCGGTAGTCCTGCGAGAAGATGCGCTGCAGCATCTCGACCGCGAACGCGCCGCCCATGCTCAGCAGCACCGCGGCGGCGATCGACAACAACGCCAGCGGCACCAGTTGCGCCGCCCCGATGCGCTGGCGCAGGCGCCCGGTGGTGCCGATGAGGCCCGCGAGCCCCGAGGGCATGAACATCATCACGAGCACGAAGAGGATGCCCTGGTAGAGCAGCCACGACTGCGTAAGGTCGGACACGGCGTAGCCGAAGAAGGTCATGAGCGCCGCGCCGAACGCGGGACCGAGGAACACCTTCACGCCGCCGATGTACGTGTTGAGCACGACCGCGGCCGAGAGCGCCGGATCGAACACCACGTAGTTCGCCGATTCGTTGGACACCACCTGCAGGCCGCCCGCGATGCCCGAGAACATCGCAGAGATCGCGAACACCAGCATGCCCAGGCCGTGCACGTTGTAGCCGAGGAACCGGAGCCGGTGGCTGTTTTCGCGCAGGCCGTACGCGAGCCGCCCCATCGGCGTGCGCGTGAAAAGGTACAGCAGCCCGACCGACAGCAGCACCCAGCAGAGCGTCAGGTAGTACACCTGCGTGGTCGATCCGAAATCCAGGCCCCAGGCCGGCATGCGCATGGTGGACACGCCGGCCTCGCCGCCGAAGAGACCCTTCAGGTGCGGCGCGAGCGAGTGCACCAGTTCGGCAATCGCGAGCGTGATCATCGCGAAGTAGGTGCCGGTGCGCTTGGTGGCGAACCAGCCCGCGATGCCGCCGAAGACGAGCCCGCAGGCGGCACCCGCCAGCGGCATCAAGGGCGTGGGCAGGAGCCCCGCGCCGCCGATGGCGTTCATCGCATGCACGGTGCCGAACGCGCCGACGCCGAAGTAGGCCGCGTGTCCGAACGACAGCATGCCCGCCTGGCCGCACAGCAGGTTGTAGGCACTGGCGAACAACGCCGCGATGAGCATCTGGATGGCCGCGTTCAGCAGCCCCTGCGAGAGCAGGAAGGGCAGCGCGGCGAGCGCAACGACGCCCGCGAGGACGAGGAGAAGACCGGCCTTCATCGCGTCACGCCTTCTCGCCCATGAGGCCGCTGGGCCGCACGAGCAGGATCAGCAGCATCAGCGCGAATGGAATCGTCGCGGACAGGCTGGAGACCTTCAGCGTCATCAAGCCGCCGACGCTGGTCGCCCACTCGCCCGCACCGAAGAGCGCGAACAGGTCGGCAAGGCTGCAGTCCACGCCGACCGCCAGCGAGGTGACGACGCCGATCAGCAGCGAGGCCAGCATCGCCCCGCCCAACGAGCCCAGCCCGCCGACCACGACCACCACGAACACCATCACGCCCAGTTCGAGCGCCATGTTCGGGTTCGTCGTATAGAACGCGCCGGCGACCGCGCCCGCGAGGCCCGCGAGCGCCGCGCCCACGCCGAAGACGCCCATGAACACCAGCGGCACGTTGTGGCCCAGCGCCTCCGCCATGCGCGGCTTGTAGATGGCCGAGCGCACCACGATGCCCACGCGCGTGCGCGTCAGCAGCAGGTAGATCACCACGAACATCGCGATGGCGACACCGCCCATCAGGAGGCGGTACACCGGGTACTGCGCGCCGCCGACGGTGAAGGCCGAGACGTCGAGCGCCGCGGGAATCCGGTAGTCGACCGGGAAGTTGCCGAAGAAGAGCTTGATCGATTCGGCCACGATGAACGAGAGGCCAAAGGTCAGCAAGAGCTCATGCGCATGGCCGTGGTGATGCACCCGCCGAAGGAAGAAGCGCTCGACCACCACGCCCACCAGCCCCACGAGCACCGGCGAGACGACGAGCGCGAGCCAGAAGCCGATCGCCCCCTGCAGCGTGTACGCGAAGTACGCACCGAGCATGTAGAACGAGGCGTGCGCGAAGTTGAGCACGCCCATCATTCCGAAGATGAGCGTGAGCCCGGCGGACACCATGAACAGCAGGAGGCCGTAGATGACGCCGTTCATGAGGGAAACGATGATCTGGTCCATAGGTTTTCTTCGGCAGCCGCAGCTGCGCCGCACGGGACGCTCGCGTCCCGCCGGCTTGTTGAAGGTTCAGCGGGGGCGCAGGCTCAGCCGGGCCGCTTCATCGCGCAGCTGGCCTGCGCGGGCGTCGAGGCTTCCTGCGCGCTGAAGCGCTTGACCGGCTTGAAGCCCATGTCGGTGTCGTCGACCTTGAACTTCGCATCCTTGGTGACGGTGGACACCACCATCGGCAGCTGCGCCTGGTGGTCCGCCGCGCGCATGCTCATGTCGCCCATCGGGGTCTTGATGGTGGCGGCCTCGAGCGCCTTCGCGAACGCGTTCACGTTGAGCGCGCCGCCTTCGGGCTTGGTGCGCTTCAAGGCATCGGCCACCATGGCCATGCCGAAGACGGTCTGCGGCTCGATGAACACCGGCACGTGGCCGGTCTTGGCCTTGTAGTCGTTGACGAATCGCTCGCCCTCGGCGCCGCCCGCCTCGGGGTTGAAGGTCTGCACGACGAAGTGGCCGACGGCCAGGTCGCCGGCATTGGCGAGGTTGCCCGGCTGGTCGAGGTAGACCGTGCCGAAGCGCGCTTTCAGGCCCGCAGACTTCGAGGCCTTCATCAGCAGGAGCAGGTCGTTGGACCAGTTGCCGGTCAGCACCGAGTCGGCCTTGGAAGCGGCGATCTTCGCCACGTAGGGCGCGAAGTCCTGCACCTTGTTGACGTCGTGCAGTGTCTTCTCGACCACCTGGTAGCCGCCGGCCGCCGCGTTATCGGCGATGGCCTTCTCCATGTCCTGGCCCCACGAATAGTTCTGGTTGATCGAATAGACCTTGGTGCCCAGCGCATTGGCCTGCTTCATCGCGCTCACGAGCGCCTTGGTGCGCACCTGCGGATCGCCGCCGAAGCGGAAGTGATGGAAGTTGCACTTCTCGCCGGTGAGCTCCAGCGCTTCGGCGCCGACGTTGAGGTAGACCATTTCCTTGCCGGGATTGCGCAGGTTGTATTTGCGGATGTCCTCGGTGATCTGCCCGCCGATGGCCGACGAGGCGCCCTGCACGATCAGTTGCACGCCGTCGGCGGCGGCCGCCTTGAGCTTGTCGGCCGCACCCGCGGGGCCGCCCTGGTTGTCGTACTCCAGCAGTTGAACGGGCTCGCCGTTCCAGCCGCCCGCGGCGTTGATCTGGTCGATGGCATAGCGAACGGCCGCGCGGTAGGCCTGCCCCGACGAGGCCTGCGGACCCGAGAGCGTTTCGAGCACGCCGATCTTGACCGGCGCGGCGGATGCGGTCGATGCGGCGCCGCAAAGAAGGCCCACCGCGGGAACGAGGGCGAAGGCGAGTGCGTTGAACTTGTGCATTGATGTCTCCATGCTTTTTTTGAAAAGAAATCGAAAAGGGGCGCGCCGACCGCGCGGGGGCGCTAGAGGTATTCCATGTTCCCGTCGACGCTGATCGCCTGGCCGGTCACGTTGCGTGCCGCGGGCGAACACAGAAAGAGCGTCATCGCCGCCACGTCGTCCAGCGTGACCATGCGGCGCAGCGAGATCTTCTGCAGGTACTCCGCGCGCATCGCGTCCACCGACACGCCCGCGGTCGCCGCGCGCGCGCCGATCACGCTGTTCATGCGGTCGCCTTCGACCGTGCCCGGAAGGATCGCGTTCACCCGCACGCCGTGCGGGCCGAGCTCGATCGCCAGCGACTTCATGAGGCCGACGATGGCCCACTTGGTCGCGGCATACGGCGTGCGGAATGCATAGCCCAGCCGGCCCGCGACCGAGCTCATGGCGATGAGGCACGGGCTCTGCGTGGACTGCTTGAGCAAGGGTACCGCGCGCTGCGCGAAATAGAACTGGCTGTTGAGGTTCACCGACACCGTGCGCTCCCAGTCGCCGCGGTTCAGGTCCTGGATCGCGCCGGTCGGCCCCGCGATGCCGACGTTGCTCACCAGCACGTCCAGCCCGCCGAGCGCGCCCTGCACGTCGTCGAAGACGAGGTCGACGTCTTCGGGCACCGAGGCGTCGGCCATGCTCGATGTGATCTCGGGCGCCTCGTCGGCCAGGCGGTCGAGCGCGCCGCGGTCGATGTCGCAGACATGCACACGCGCGCCCGTCTCGCGAAATGCACGGGCCACCGCGGCACCGATGCCGGCGCCGCCCGCGGTGACCAGGACACGCAGGCCGGGCGCGGGCCGGAGTGAATCGATGATGCTCATGGTTGTGTGTCGTGATGTCTCGTGAACGGTGCAGCACGGCAAGTGTCCGGAAGGCGCATGCGCAAACCTATGTGCGGCAGAGACACATCCGGGGCCCGCGCGATGTGATCCCTGTCGCGTGCGGCGCGCGCCCGCCGGAACTAGGGCTTGGGCCCATGCCCATGCGCGCATCGTTCTGCTAGCCTTCGCGCCCTATGCCGGCACTGCCCCAAGAACGAAAGCGAACGATCGGCCCGTCGCTGGGCCAGACGGCCGACGAGATCGCCCCCGACCTGATCGGCCTCCTGCACCGCAACGCTTCCGCCGAAGAGTTCGCCGCCTGCCTCGCGCATGTCGAGGCCCTGCCCGATGCGCTGCAGCGCAAGTCCGGCCTGGTGGAACTGGTGCGCATGGCGATGGCCTTGCGCAATCGCCTCGAGCTTCATGAGCAGCGCGAGCGCGGCATGCTCGCGGTGATCGAATCGGCGCAGGATCTCTCCAGCCGCCTCGATCTCACGGGCCTGCTCCGGGCCATCGTGAGCCGCGCGCGCAAGCTGATGGGCGCGCACCTGTGCTGGCTCACGATCTACGACGCTGCGAGCGGCGAGTTCCAGGTGGTGGTGGCCGACGGTGCCATCTCGGACCGCACCGGCAAGATGACCGCCGGCAGGAACCTGGGCGTCGCGGGCATCGTGATGTCCACGCGCCTGCCCTTCTTCACGCCCGACTACCTGCACGACAACCGCTTCGTGCACGACCCCGCGCTGGACGACACCTTCAGGGACGAAGGCGTTGCCGCACTGGTCGGCGCGCCGCTGATGTGCGACGACAACGTGATCGGCCTGCTCTTCGTGGCCGACCGCTACCACCGCACGCACACGGCGCTGAACGTGTCGATCCTCTGCACGCTCGCCACGCATGCGGCCGTCGCCATCAACAACGCCAAGGCGTTCGCGGAAGCGAAGACGGCGCTGGAGAACGCAGACCTCGCGCGCGCGGAACTGGAGCGGCATGCGCGCGACGTGCAGGAGGCGGCCGAAGCGCACGAGCAGCTGACCTCGCTGCTTGCCAAGGGCGCGTCGCTCGGTGCGCTGTGCGAATCGGTCGCGCAGCTTCTCAACGGCAGCGTGCTGGTGCTCGACGAAGCCAGCGAAGTGATCAGCCGGGCCACGGCACCGGGCTACACCGGCACGACGGCGGATGCCTACGCGCCGCACGACGCACACAGCGCCGCGCTCGCACAGGCCCTGCGCGAGAGCCGCCAGGCCGGCCGCTCGGCCGTCGCCTTCAGCCACGGCGGCGAGTTGTGCCGCGCGATCGCGGTGATCGGCGGCAACGACGTGCTCGGCGCCGTGCTGCTCTTCCGGCACGAGGACCTGCGCGACATCTCGCTGCGCACCTTCGAGCGAAGCTCGAGCGTCATCGGCGTGGTGCTGCTGTCGCAGGAGCGCGTGGAAGCGAGCAAGAGCCGCGATGTGTCGACGCTGCTGCACACCCTCATCTCGCCGAGGCAGGACGAGCCGGCCCTGACGCAGGATCGCGCCGAACGCTTCGGCCTCGACCTGTCGCAGCCGATCTCGTTGATGGTGGTCGAGATGGAGCAGCCCCGGCCGGGCTTCTGGGCGCGGCGCCTCAGGGCGGGCGCGCCCCTGTCCGACCTCGTGATGGACGAGGTCGACGGCGTACTCGTCATCGTGTGCGGTGCGACGAAGGCGCAGGACGTGCTCGCGCAGTTCACCGCATTCGCCCGCAGCGAGCTCGGCGATGCCTACCGGGGCGTGCTGTCGAGGCCGGTGCGCACGCCCGCCGAGATGCCGGCGCTGTACGCGACGCTGCGGCGTGCGCTGTCGGTGCTGGGACGGCTGGGCATGCGCGGCAACATCGTGGCGCAGAACGAGATGGCGCTGTATTCCGTGCTGTTCGAGACGCACGACCAGGCGAGCCTGAACACATTCCTGAACGCGACCATCGGCACCGTGATGAGCCACGACAGGAAGCGCGGATCGGAGCTGACCGCCACGCTCCTGGCCTACTTCGACAACAACCAGAACGCCAAGACGACCGCCGCGCGCATGGGCATCCACGTCAACACCGTGCGGCAGCGGCTGGCGAGCGTGGAGGAACTGCTCGGCCACTGGGGCAACGCGAGCCGGGCGCTGGAGATCCACGTGGCGCTGCGGCTCTGGAGCCTGGGGATGTCGGGCGAGGCGCCGGCGCTCGAAAACGCCTGAGCCGCGTCGGACGCGCGCCTCGAAAGAGAATCCGGCACCATCGGCCGCAACTCCAAAATCCACTCGACCTCGACCTCGACCTCGACCTCGACCTCGACCTTGCCCATGCCGCACCCTGTTCGCGCCTCGACGCGCCTCTGCGCCATCGCCTGCCTGTGCGCCCTCGCCGCCCCGGGGAAGGCGCAGCTCTCGGTGCTTTCGCCCACGAAGGCTGCCACGACCACCGAACGCAACATGCGCGGCCTCGCGCGCCCAGCGAGCCCCGACGAGCTGCCCGCGCCTTCCTCGCCGATCGCCCTGACCCTGGGCAAGACCACGCGGCAGGAAGCCGAACTCGCATGGATCGCCCAGGGCAGCAAGATCGTCCGGTCCGGCGCGTTGGGCGTCGGCGGCAGCGGCCTGGCCGACTACCACGTGCGCAAGGGCGTGCCCGAGATCGTGCTGACCGATGTGGCCGGTGTGGACTTCGAAGGCTTCACCGTTGCGCGGTACGCCTTCATCGAAGACGTGCTCTATGCCATCGAAACGCCGCTGTATGCCAGGACGCCGCGCAGCGAGACGCCATTCAAGGCGCTCGATGCGACGCAGTTGCAGGCGCTGGCGAGGAAGCTCGAGGCCATCTACGGCGCACCCACCAGGACCGGATTCACCCCTCGCGCGGGCAAGGAAGCCGACGTCCTGACCTGGGAGACCCCGCAGGGAACGCTGACGCTGGTGACCAACGACTTCTTTGCGCACCTGAGCCTTCGGGACGCCGAACTGCAGAAGAAGGCAAAGGCCTTCGCCCGGGCTGCCTGCGACCAGGCCACGGCCTGCTGAGCGCGAAGACACGCACCGGTCAGTTCAGCCAGTTCGGAACGCTGGCCACGGCCTGGATGCCGTAGCAAGGGCGTTCGCTCCTTCAGGAAATCACCAGTCCGGTGCATCCGGACTGGCACGTCGCTTGCATAACCTGACCACTTGCTCTGATTAAGCGGTCAAACACACCATGCGCGTGCTCGTCGTCTACTGCCACCCGGTCGAAACCAGCTTCCATGCGGCCCTGCACCAGGAAGTGCTGAAGAACCTGCGCGCGGCCGGGCACGAGGTGGACGACTGCGACCTGTACGCCGAGGGCTTCAATCCGGTGCTCTCGCGCGAGGAGCGGCTGGGCTACCACGACGTGCCGGCCAACCAGCTGCCGCTCCAGCCGTATGTGGAGCGGCTGCAGTGGGCCGAGGGCATCGTGTTCTGCTTTCCGACCTGGTGCTTCGGGCTGCCCGCGATGCTCAAGGGCTACTTCGACCGGCTTTTCATGCCGGGCGTGGCCTTTGACATCAGCGACCCGGCCAACGTGAAGCCGATGCTCACGCACATCACCCGCATCAGCGCCGTGGTCACCTACGGCCGGCCGCGCTGGCTGGCCTGGTACATGGGCGATCCGCCGCGCAAGATCGTCACGCGGTACATGAAGCGGCTCACCGGGCAGCGCGCCAAGGTGGACTACCACGCCCACTACCACATGAACGTGGCGACCGAGCCCCAGCTCAAGCGCTTCATGGCGCGCGTGGGGCAAGCCATGGCGCGCTTCGCATGAACGCGCCCGTGCTGCTCGACAACGCGCGGCTGCCGCGCTGGCTGCTGCCGCCTGACTGGCCGCAGCGCGATGGCGTGCCGGTGCTGGCGCGCATCGCACTCGACGCGGGACGCGTGCAATCGGTGCGCCCCGCCGATGAAGCCGTGCCCTCCCCCGAAAGCTGGGACCTCGCCGGCACCCTCGTGCTCCCCGGCTTCGTCGACGCCCACACGCACCTCGACAAGGCCTTCACGCTGCCGCGCATGAAGCATGTGCAGCCGGGCCTGCTTGGCGCCATCGACGCGATGCTCGCCGACCGCGTGCACTGGAGCCCCGCCGATGTGCGCGAGCGCGCCGCGCGCGGCCTGCAGTGGGCCTGGGAATGCGGCACCACGCATGTGCGCACGCACGTCGACTGGTGGGAGCCCGATGCGGTGCCGCTCGCCTGGCCGGTGCTGGCCGAACTCGCAGAAGAATGGGCAGGCAGGGTGCGGCTGGAGCAGGTGAGCCTCATCAAGCTGCCGCTCTTCGAAGACGCGGCGCAGGCGCTGCGCCTCGCGAAACAGGTGAAGGCCACAGGGCCGCATGCGCTGCTCGGCGGCTTCGTGCATTCGACCAACTGGAGCGAGAACGCGCTGCGCAACCTGCTGAATGCGGCGCAGGCCTGTGACCTCGACATCGACCTGCACGTCGACGAGGAACTCAACGCCGCGGCGGTCGGCCTGCAGACCACCGCGCGCCTGCTGCGCGAAATCGGCTTCGAAGGCCGCGTGGTCTGCGGCCACATCTGTGCACTCGCGGCGCAGCCCGAAGCACAGGCCTTCGCCACGCTCGATGCGGTGGCGCGCGCGCCGATCACCGTGGTCTCGCTGCCCGCCACCAACCTGCTGCTGCAGGACGCGGTGACGGGCCGCACGCCGCGACTGCGCGGCATCACGCTCGTGAAGGAAGCGCGCGAGCGCGGCATTCCGCTGCTGTTCGCGAGCGACAACGTGCAGGACCCGTTCTGCCGCCTCGGCAGCTTCGACCCGGTCGAGGCGCTGGGCACGGCCGCGCTGGTCGCGCAGCTCGATGAACCCTTCGACAACTGGTCGCAGGCGCTGTGCCGCAGCGACTGGCTGCAGCGCGCGCCCGCCACGACGACTCCTACGCTGGTCGGCGCGAAAGCCGACCTGGTGCTTTTCACGCAGGCCGATCGCCACGGCTGGCCCTCGCGCACCGCCACCCGCGTGGTGCTGCGCGACGGCCGCGTGACGCACGGCGACGCCACACCCTTCTTCCCCAAGTAAAGAACAAGCAAGGACTCCCATGCTCCACGGCTACATTCCGCCCCACCGCTTCCTGCCCTACCTGAGCTGGACCGAAATCGCGGCGCTCCCCGACCGCGAGAACACGGTCATCGTGCTGCCCTGCGGCGCCATCGAGCAGCACGGCCCGCACCTGCCGTGCTCGGTCGACAGCGTGATCGCCTCGGGCGTGATGGGCAAGGCGCTCGAAAAGCTGCCCGCCGAGGTGCGCGCGTTCGCGCTGCCCACCATCACCTACGGCAAGTCGGAAGAGCATCTGCACTTCCCGGGCACGATGACGCTGACCGGCACCACGCTGCTCTCGACGGTGACCGAGATCGGCGAATCGGTCTACCGCGCGGGCTTTCGCAAGCTCCTGTTCGCCAACGGCCACGGCGGCCAGCCGCAGGTGCTGGAGATGGCGGCGCGCGAACTGCGGCTGCGGCATGGCGACTTCGTGGTGGTGCCGCACGGCGTGTCGCGCTTGCCGAACGCGTCGAGCAAGCAGATCAGCGAACAGGAAAAGCGCCTGTCGATGCACGCCGGCCATTCCGAGACCGCGCTGATGCTCGCGCTCGCGCCCGATACGGTGCACATGGAGCGCGCGGCGGCCAACTTTCCGCCGCCCTTCCCGATCAAGCTGCTGTCGGCCGACGGCCGCCCGGCCTGTGCATGGACCGCGCGCGACTTCGGTCCGAGCGGCGTGATCGGCGACCCGACCAGCGCCACGCGCGAACAGGGCATCGAGATTCTGGAGACGCTTTCCGACAGCTGGGTGCAGGCGCTGACCGAGCTGCATGCGCTGCGCTGGGTGGTGCGCGAAGAGCCCACCTGGGAGCGCGGCCATCAGCAGGGTTTCATCCAGCCATCGTTCACGCCGGCCTGAGGCGCGCTCCTTGCATCGGCTTCGTTCTTCTTTTTCATCCTGCCTTCGAGAGGTCCCCACCATGCGTTCCTTCGCTCTTTCCCTGGCCGGCGCCGCCGCGCTTTCGCTCCTCACGGCCGTCGCCCCCGCGCAGGCCCAGGACAAGTTCACCTACATGACCAACTGGTACGCGCAGGCCGAGCACGGCGGCTTCTACCAGGCGGTGGCGCAGGGCATCTACAAGAAGTACGGCCTGGACGTGACCATCAAGATGGGCGGCCCGCAGGTCAACATCACGCAGATGATGGCGGCCGGCCAGGCCGACTGCATCATGGGTTCGAGCGACATCCAGATGATGCAGGTGCGCGAAGGCGGCGTGCCGGTGGTCAACGTCGCGGCCTTCTTCCAGAAGGACCCGCAGGTGCTGATCGCGCACGACGACGTGAAGAAGTTCGAGGACCTCAAGGGCAAGACGCTCCTGATCGGCGCGCAGGCCAACCGCGGCTACTGGCCGTGGCTCAAGGCCAAGTTCGGCCTCACCGACGAACAGACACGGCCCTACACCTTCAACATCCAGCCCTTCGTGGCGGACAAGAACACCGCGCAGCAGGGCTACCTGACCTCGGAGCCCTACGCGATTCAGAAGGCCGGCGTGAAGAGCACCGTGCTGATGTTCAGCGACCACGGCTTCCCGGCGTATGCGACCACGGTGTCGTGCATGGAGAAGACGGTGAAGGAGCGCAGCAAGCAGGTCGCCGCTTTCGTGAAGGCCTCGGCCGAGGGCTGGAAGAGCTACCTCGCCGACCCGGCGCCCGCCAATGCGCTCATCAAGAAAGACAACCCCAACATGACCGACGACCAGCTGGCCTACAGCGTGGCCAAGCTCAAGGAGATGGGCATGGTCACCGGCGGCGATGCGGCCAAGCTGGGCATCGGCGTGATGACCGATGCGCGCTCGAAGGCGAGCTACGACTTTCTCGTGAGCGCCAAGCTGCTGGACCCCGCGAAGGTCGAGCTGGCCAAGACCTACACGACCGAGTTCGTGAAAGACGCCAAGGTCCTGCCCTGAATTTCGCCGCTCCATGAATCGCATCGAACCCCACACCCTCGCGCCTCCGACGGCCCCTGCCGTGCCCGCGGTGGAAGTGCTCTCGGCCGAGAAGACCTATCCCAACGGCACGCAGGCGCTGCTGCCGGTGGACCTGTCGATCGCCGAAGGCGAGTTCGTCACGCTGCTCGGCCCGTCGGGCTGCGGCAAGAGCACGTTGCTGAAGATGGTGGCGGGCATGCTGGAGTCGAGCGACGGGCGGCTGCTGGTGTGGCGCAAGCCGGTGAGCCAGTTGCATGACAGCGCGCGGCGCATGTCCTTCGTGTTCCAGTCGCCCACGCTGATGCCGTGGGCCAGCGTGCAGACCAATGTGCGGCTGCCCCTCGACCTGGCCGGCGTGCCGCGCAAGGAGGCCGATGCGCGGGTGATGGAATCGCTCGCGCTCGTGGGGCTCGAAAAGTTCGCCGGCGCGCTGCCGCGTGCGCTGTCGGGCGGCATGCAGATGCGCGTGTCGATCGCGCGCGGGCTGGTCACGCAGCCCGATCTGCTGCTGATGGACGAACCCTTCGGCGCGCTCGACGAGATCACGCGCCACAAGCTCGATGCCGACCTGCTCGAGCTCTGGCGCAAGAAGAAGCTCACGGTGATCTTCGTGACGCATTCGATCCATGAAGCGGTGTTCCTGTCGAATCGCGTGGTGATGATGGCGGCGCGGCCGGGGCGCGTGGTGGAGCAGTTCCAGATCGACGAGCCCTATCCGCGCAGCGCCGATTTCATGGTGACGCCCGAGTTCGCGAAGCATGCGAAGCGGCTGCAGGACAGCCTGCTGCGCGCGAGCAATGCCGACGAGGAGCACGCACGATGAAGCGCCCACCCCTCCTGAACCAGCCGCGCGTGCAGCGCGTGCTCTATCCGGTGCTGATCGGCGTGGTGCTGGTGGCGCTATGGCAATGGATGGTGGTAGCGATGGAGCTGCCGCCCTATCTGGTGCCCTCGCCGTACCTAATGATGCAGACGCTGGTGACCGACTGGGTACCGCTGGGCAACGCGCTCCTGGTCACGCTCAAGATCACCGTGCTGTCTTTCGCGCTGGCGACGGTGGCAGGCGTGCTGATCTCGTTCCTCTTCGTGCAGAGCAAGCGCATCGAGACCGCTCTCTTCCCGTACGCGGTGCTGCTGCAGGTGACGCCCATCGTCGCGGTGGCGCCGCTCATCATCATCTGGGTGAAGAACCCGGTGGCGGCGATGACGGTGTGCGCGGCGCTGGTGGCGCTGTTCCCGATCATCAGCAACACGACGCTGGGCCTGCGCAGCATCGACCCCGACCTGCAGAGCTACTTCAAGCTGAACCGCGCCACGCGCTGGCAGCAGCTGGTGCGCCTGCGCATTCCGAGCGCGCTGCCGTACTTCTTCGGCGGGCTGCGCATCTCCAGCGGCCTCGCGCTGATCGGCGCGGTGGTGGCGGAGTTCGTCGCGGGCACTGGCGGCTCGGGCGCCGGGCTGGCTTACCAGATCCTGCAGGCCGGCTTCCAGCTCAACATTCCGCGCATGTTCGCGGCCCTGTTGCTGATCTCGCTGACCGGCGTGGCGCTCTTCGTGCTGATGGCCTGGCTCACCAAGGTGGCGCTGGGCTCGTGGCACGCGAGCGAACTTTCCCAAGACTGACCTTGCAGACATTCACGACGACCATGAACGCTCCCGTTTCTTCCATCGAGCAGTTGCTGCTCGAACTGCCTGACCTCGACTGGATCACCGACGAAGGGCGCGTCACGCGGCTCTCGCAGGACTTCTCGTGGTTCAGCCCCGTGTTGAACCGCCAGCTGAAAGACAAGCGCGCCGACGTCGTCGTGCGACCGCGCAGCGAAGACGAGATCCGAGCCGTGGTGGGTGCATGCGCGCGCCGCGGCGTGCCGATCGTCATCCGCGGCAGCGGCACCGGCAACTACGGACAGACCACGCCGCTCGCGGGTGGCGTGGTGCTAGACATGACGGGCTACAACGCGTGCCTCTGGGTGCAGCCGGGCGTGGCGCGCGCGCAGGCCGGCATCCGGCTCGGTGAACTAGAGAAGCAGACGAAGCCTTCGGGCCAGGAAATGCGCTGCGTGCCGTCGACCTACCGCAGCGCGACGCTCGGCGGGCTTTTCGGCGGTGGCTTCGGCGGCGTGGGCTCGATCAACTACGGGCCGCTCGGCGCGCCCGGCAACGTGCTCGGCATCCGCGCGATGACGATCGAGGCGGAGCCGCAGGTGGTCGAGCTGCGTGGCGCCGAGGCGATGCGCATGCACCACCTGTGGGGCACCAACGGGCTCGTGCTGGAACTGGAGATTGCATTGGCGCCCGCGCACCCGTGGCTCGAGACGCTGGTGACTTTCGACAGCTTCGAGAACGCGCTGCACTTCGCCGACAAGCTCGCGAATGGGCCGGGCATCGCGAAGCGCGAGATCGCGTTCTTCGCAGCGCCCATCTCCGATCACCTGGCGCAGCTCGTGGCGCACCTGCCCAAGGGCTGCCACACGGTGCTGTCGCTGGTGGCGGAATCGTGCGAGCCCGCGCTGTTGCAACTGGTAGAGGCGCACGGCGGCACCGTGAGCTACCGCAAGACGGCAGCCGAGGTGCAGAAGAGCAACCGCACGCTGATGGAGTTCACCTGGAACCACACCACGCTGCATGCGCTGAAGGTCGATCCGACGCTCACCTATCTGCAGAGCGGGTTCATCCCCGGCAAGCACGTCGAGCAGATCATCGAGATGGAAAAGCTGCTGGGCGGCGAGGTGATGATGCACATCGAGTTCATCCGCAACGTCGCGGGGCTCATGACCTGCAGCGGTCTGCAGTTAGTGCGCTTCAGCACCGAGGAGCGGCTCGCGGAAATCATCGACATCCACCGCGCGCACAACGTGCACATCAACAACCCGCACGTGAACATCGTGGAAGACGGCAAGGCCGGCGGGCCGCTGCCGCCCGAGATCATCGCGGTGAAGAAACGCTTCGATCCGATGGGCTTGCTGAACCCCGGCAAGCTACGCGACTGGCCGGTGCGGCCAGCGGCCTGAAGGCGCTCAGCGCTGGCGGCGGCCCAGCGCGAAGGCGATGCCGACGATGGCGAGCATCGCGATCCACAGCGGCCACAGGCCGAACGGCGCCACCCAGCGCGCGTAGGGCGTGAGCCCGGTGCGGCCTTCGACAGGCGCTTCGAGCACGCCGCGCGTGAGGCGCGGCAACTGGTGCGTCACGCGGCCCTCAGCGTCGATGACGACGGTGGCGCCGGTGTTGGTGGCGCGGACCATCGGCCGCGCGAATTCGAGCGAGCGCATGCGCGAGATGGACAGGTGCTCGTCGATGGCGACCGAGTCGCCGAACCACGCGATGTTGCTCACGTTGAGCAGGATGGTCGGTGCCTTGGCCTCGTCGCGGAAGTTCGCGCCGATCTCGTCGCCGAACAAATCCTCGTAGCAGATGTTCGGCGCGATGCGCTGGCCCTGCCAGATGAACGGTGCCTGCGCGAGGCCGCCGCGCTGGAAATCACCGAGCGGGATGCTCATCATCTGGATGAACCATCGAAAGCCCGGCGGAACGAATTCACCGAAGGGCACGAGGTGGTGCTTGCTGTACTGGTAAGGCTGCGCGGCACCGGGCTGGAAGCCGAGCACGGCGTTGCTGTAGCCCGCGCGCCCACCCAGCGGCAGGCCGACGATGGCCGCCTGCGTGCCGCTGCTGTAGCGCGCCTGGATCGCTTCGAGGTAGCCGACCGGCAATTGCTGGGGCAGCAGCGGCACGGCGGTTTCTGGTGTGACGACGAGCGAAGCCTTGGCATCGCGCAGCTGTTCGCCATACCAGCGCAGGGCGGTCTCGATGCCGCCGCCGGGGATGAATTTCTCGTCTTGCGGGATGTTGCCTTGCAGCAGGGCGACCTGGAGGCTGCCGGTGCTGGCGCCGCGCAGCGAGGGTGCGACGTGTGGCAGTCCGAACACGAGTGCGATCAGAACCAGTCCCAGAACTACCTCGGCGCGCCGTGCAAGCGAGCCGAGTGCGATGAGCGCCACCGTGAGTGCCGCGACGGCGCCGATGCCATAGACGCCGATCCACGGTGCCCAGAGCGCCAGCGGACCTTCCACATGCGCGTAGCCGCCGGCGCCCCAGGGGAAGCCGGTGAACCAGCTGCCGCGCACGAGCTCGGCGAGCGTCCAGACCGCCGCGAAGACCAGCGCTCCCGTCACGCGCCCCTTAGGGCCTCGCACCACGAACCATGCGGCCGCCACGGCGTAGTACAGCCCCAGCGCGGCAGCGAGCGCCAGCACGGCGATGGCCGCCAGCGGCGCCGGCAGGCCACCGTAGGTGTGCAGCGAAATGAAGAGCCACCAGAAGCTGCCGGTGAGCCAGGCGGTCGAGAAGAGCCAGGCGTGAAGGCCGGCGCGGCGCCAACCGGCGCCCTCGGCGCGCAGGCTGCCGAGCAGCCAGACCAGCGCGCCCATCGAGAGAAGCTGAAGCCACCACAGCGGCCTGCCGTCGCCGGGCCATGCGATCGACAACGCCTGCGCGAGGCCAGCCAGCGCGAGGCCGGGCAGTCGAAACCGGGCAAGGGCGGAAGAGGCGCGAGAGGTGCGCGCCGTCGCTGCTGCGGGCAGCGGCATCAGTCGGCCGCGTCGCCGCCGCGGGCTGGCGACACCTTGAACCAGCGCACCGCGCCGCCCTTGGTGTGCAGCACCACGAAGTCGAAGCCGCCCATCGCATGGTGCTCGCCGCGCTTGGGCACGTGGCCCATCTCGTGGGCGATCAGGCCGCCGATGGTGTCGAAGTCTTCGCTCAGCTGCTCTTCGTCGAAGGTGATGCCGAAGGCCTCGGCCACGCGCTCGATGGGCGTGTCGCCCGAGACGCGGTAGGTGTGGTCGGCCAGGCCGAAGATGTCGCCCTCGTCCTCGGCGATGTCGAACTCGTCCTCGATCTCGCCGACGATCTGCTCGAGCACGTCCTCGATGGTGATGAGTCCGGCCACGCGGCCGAACTCGTCGATCACGATGGCCAGGTGGTTGCGGTTGCCGCGGAACTCGCGCAGGAGGTCGTTCAGGCCCTTGCTCTCGGGCACGAAGGTGGCCGGTCGCAGCAAGGCGCGGATGTTCAGGCCCGGCGCGCGCTGCAGCTTGAGCAGGTCCTTCGCGAGCAGGATGCCGATGATGTTTTCTTTTTCGCCCTCGTACACCGGGAAGCGCGAATGCGCGGTGTCGATGATGAGGTGCAGGAGCGCGTCGAACGGCGCATCGATGTTGATGGCATCCATGCGCGGGGCGGCCACCATCACGTCGCCGGCCGTCATGTCGGCCATGCGCAGCACGCCTTCGAGCATCACGCGCGACTCGGCGCCGATCACCTCGTTGTCCTCGGCGTCGGCCAAGGTTTCGATCAGCTCGTCGCGCGAGTCGGGACCGGGGTGGATGAATTCGGCAAGCTTCTGGAGGAAGCCGCGCTTGTCTTCCCGTTCTACGGGTGCGCGTTCAGGGTGAGGTTCGGCCACTGCGGGAGGGCGGAGTTGAGGAGGGGCAAGGATAACGGATTGCGTGTGACACGCTCTACCGCACGCCCGGCATAGGCCGTTTCGGGGCCTTCGGAGCACTCAAGGGGCGGATTTGCTCCGCGCGTCTCTCATGCCGCTGCGCACTTCCTGCAGGCTCGCGAGGAAGGCCCAGAACTGCTTGGCACGGCTCTTCAGGGCGAAGTCGACCGCCGCATAGTGTTCCAGCGAGATCTGGCTCATGCGGCTGTCGAAGGTGGCCTCCGGCAGTTGCAGATGCGCTTCGGCTTCGGAGCCGCTGCGCACCACGGTCGCGCCGGCGTTGCGGGCGATCTTGAGCATGGCAGCGTTTTCGCTCAGCGCATGGATGAAGAGCATGCCCACGCCTTCGTTGCGGGCGACGACCACCGCGCGCTCGAAGAGGCGCGCGCCGTAGCCGCGGCCGCGGGCGTGCGCGGAGACCGAGACGCCGAATTCGGCGCAATCGCTGTGCTGGTCGCCGGGCGCGAAGGCCAGGTGGGACATCGCGATCAGCTCGAGGCGGCGGTTGTAGATGCCGAACATCTCGTCGCGCTCGAAGTCGAGGCTGTCGACATAGCGCTGGATCTGCTCGTCGGCCGCGGCGTAGCCGAAGCGCAGGTAGCGGTCGTGGGGGGTCAGCGCCAGCAGGTGCTGCGCGATGCGCTCCCGCTCGCGCGGGCCGATCGAGCGGATCGGCACCATGACGGGCTGGGGCGACGAGACGGCGCGTGGCTGGGTCTCAACCATCGGCGCTTTCAGGAAAGAGCCGAGGCCGAGAGACGCTTTGAGGAGGGTCTTGGCGGTAAGCATGGCTCGAATGTAAGGGTTTTCCCTTAATCAACAAGCCAGCAGGGACACTTCCAGGACACATTCGTGACCCAGTTCCAGGACGCGTGGCGCCCGAGCAACCAGTCTGTGGTTAAACAGGCACAGCTGTTGTGGCCTTGACACGGTCCAGCACGAAGCTGGTCTTGCAGTCTTCCACGCTGGGGTGCTTGAGCAGGGTGTCCATGATGAAGCGGCTGTAGTGCGCCATGTCGGCCACCACGACGCGCAGCAGGTAGTCCATGTCGCCCGTGAGGGCCGCGCATTCGACCACCTCGGGCCAGGTCTGGACGCTGGCGCGGAAGAGGTCCATCGGGTTGCGCTTGTGGCTTTCGGTGTGCTTTTCGAGGCGCACGTTGAGGTAGGCGGTCAGGCCCAGGCCGATGACTTCGGGGCGCACAAGGGCGACGTAGCGGTCGATCACCCCGCTCTCTTCCAGGCGCTTGACCCGCCGCAGCACCGCGCTGGGCGACAGGCTGACCTGCTCCGCGAGCTGGTCGTAAGTGGCGCGCCCGTCTGCTTGCAGCGTGCGCAAAATGAGCCCATCAATCTTGTCGAGTGCTTCCATTCTTCTATTTTTGCAGTTTTACTGCGCGTTTGCCACCAAAGGCGCCCGACAACGCTGAAAACCTGAGCGCCATCCAACCTACATTGCAGCACTGGCGTTTTTCGCCTATCTCTTATCTATCGATCCCCCACCTTCTGGAGACCGCACATGAGCCAAGCCGACGCACCCGCCTTCACCCCTTGGGAGAACCCCATGGGCACCGACGGCTTCGAATTCATCGAGTACGCGGCACCGGACCCGGTCGCCATGGGCAAGGTGTTCGAGCGCATGGGCTTCACGGCCGTGGCCAAGCACCGCCACAAGAACGTGCTGCTGTACCGCCAGGGCACGATCAACTTCATCCTGAATGCCGAGCCCGATTCGTTCGCGCAGCGCTTTGCGCGCGAGCACGGCCCGAGCGTCTGCGCCATCGCCTTCCGCGTGCAGGACGCCAAGCAGGCCTACGAGCGCGCCACCGCGCTGGGCGCCTGGGGCTTCGCCGACAAGGCCGGCCCGGGCGAGCTGAACATCCCCGCCATCAAGGGCGTGGGCGACAGCCTGATCTACCTGGTGGACCGCTGGCCCGGCAAGAACGGCGCGCAGCCGGGCGACATCGGCAACATCGGCTTCTACGACGTCGACTTCGAGGCGCTGCCGGGCGTGTCGCCGCAGCAGGCGCTGTCGCCGGTGGGCAATGGCCTCACCTACGTCGACCACCTGACGCACAACGTGTACCGCGGCCGCATGAACGTGTGGGCCGGCTTCTACGAGAAGCTCTTCAACTTCCGCGAGATCAAGTACTTCGACATCGAAGGCCAGGTCACCGGCGTGAAGAGCAAGGCCATGACCAGCCCCTGCGGCAAGATCCGCATCCCGATCAACGAAGAGGGCAAGGAGCAGGCCGGCCAGATCCAGGAGTACCTGGACATGTACAAGGGCGAAGGCATCCAGCACATCGCGATGGGCTCGGACGACCTGTACGCCACCGTCGATGCGATGCGCGCCAAGGGCGTGGTCCTGCTCGACACCATCGACACGTACTACGAACTGGTCGACAAGCGCATTCCAGAGCATGGCGAAAGCGTGGCCGAGCTGAAGAAGCGCAAGATCCTGATCGACGGCAAGAAGGACGCGCTGCTGCTGCAGATCTTCAGCGAGAACCAGCTGGGCCCGATCTTCTTCGAGTTCATCCAGCGCAAGGGCGACGACGGCTTCGGCAACGGCAACTTCAAGGCGCTGTTCGAGAGCATCGAGCTCGACCAGATGCGCCGCGGCGTGCTGACCGCCGCAAAATAAGGGCCCTTTCAACCGCCCCTATTGCCCAGGAGTTCGCATGCGCAGCAGCAAGTCTTCGATCGGTCTGACCTTCATCGCGGCGGCTGCCGCCGTTCTCTCGGGTTGCGCAGTGGCGCCGGCGGCAACGCCGGTGGCCGCCTCCCACCTGGACGCGGTGCAGAAGGCCGCGGTGCTGCGCATCTGCACGCCGGGCGACTACAAGCCCTTCAGCTTCCAGAAGACCGATGCCTCGTTCGAGGGCATCGACGTCGACCTGATGACGGGCTTCAGCGCGAGCCTCGGCGCCAGGCCCGAGTGGGTCAAGACCACCTGGGCCAACCTGCTGCCGGACCTGGCCGCGGGCAAGTGCGACATCGCGGTGGGCGGCGTGTCGGTCACCACCGATCGCCAGAAGCGCGCCTTCTTCAGCGCGCCCTACATGGTCAACGGCAAGACGCCGATCGCGCGCTGCGCCGACGTGGCCAAGTACCAGAGCGTGGCGGCCATCGACCAGCCTTCGACGCGCGTGATCTTCAATCCGGGCGGCAGCAACGAGCGCTTCGCCCGTACCAATTTCAAGCAGGCCAGGCTCACGCTGCATGGCGAGAACGTGACGATCTTCGACGAGATCCTCGCGAACCGCGCCGACGTGTTCGTGACTGAAGCGGCCGAAGCCATCACGCAGCAGAAGCTCAAGCCGGGCCTGTGCGCGGTCAACCCCGACAAGCCGCTGCAGTACGGCGAGATGGCCTGGATGCTGCCCCGCGACGACGTGGCCTTCAAGTCGTACGTCGACCAGTGGCTGCACCTGCAGCAGGCCGGCGGCGACTTCCAGCGCGTGATGGACCGCTGGCTCAAATAACCAGAGAAACACAATTCCCATGGACACCCCTGCCGCCGCTGCTGTTGTCACTCCCGCCGTCTATGGCGCATCCGATCGCCCGCCGCGCGGCGACTACTCGCGCGGCGGCTCGGTGCAAGCCGACTACACCTGCCCGCAGGACTGGGCCAGCTACACGGCGGCCGATCACGACACCTACAGGCGGCTCTACGAGCGCCAGGCCGCGCAGTTGCCCGGCTTGGCCTGCGATGCATTCATCAATGCGCTGCCGTCGCTCGGCGTGAAGGACCGCATCCCGCGCTTCGAGGAAATCAACGAGCGGCTGCACAAGGCCACCGGTTGGGAAATCGTCGCGGTGCCGGGGCTGATTCCGGAGCTGCCGTTCTTCACCCTGCTCGCGAACCGCAAGTTCCCGGTGACCGACTGGATCCGCAAGCCCGAAGAGTTCAACTACATCGTCGAGCCCGACGTGTTCCACGACCTCTTCGGCCACGTGCCGATGCTGTTCGACCCGACCTTCGCCGACTACGTGCAGCGCTATGGCGCCGGCGGCATCAAGGCGCACGAACTGGGCGCGGGCGAGAAGCTCTCGCGGCTGTACTGGTACACGGTGGAGTTCGGCCTGATTCGCCAGCCTGAGGGCCTGCGCGCCTACGGCGCCGGCATCCTGAGCTCGGTGGGCGAACTCAAGCACGCCGTGCTCAGTGGCGAGCCGCGCCGGCTGCCGCTCGATCTGCTGCGCGCCATGCGCACGCGCTACAAGATCGACACCTACCAGAGCAACTACTTCGTGATCGAGAGCTTCGCGCAGCTGTTCGATCTCACGGCGCCCGACTTCACACCGATCTATGAAGCACTGAAGGTCAAGGCCGACATCGAAGCCGGCGTGCTGCTGCCGGGCGAGACCGGCAAGGCCTGATCCGCACTGTCCGCGCTATCGCCTGCGCGACACCGCGCACAGGCACCCTAGGACAAGCCCGCTGGTGGCTGGGAGCGCCTCGCTCCCACAATCCGCGCCAAAGGAGCTTGCATGCAGACATCCGCGCGACAAAACTATCCGGCCGGTGTGCCCGAGGAAATCAATCCCGAGCAATACCGGTCCCTGCCCCACATGTTCGAGGAGGCGTTCGGTCGCTACAAGGACCGGCCGTTCTCGGTCTGCATGGAGCGCTGGATGAACTACGGCGAGCTCGACGTGCTGTCGAAGGCGCTGGGCGCCTGGCTGCAGTCGAAGGGACTCGAGCCAGGCGCGCGGGTGGCGATCATGCTGCCCAACATTCCGCAGTTCGCAGTCACGATGTGCGGCGTGCTGCGCGCGGGCTATACCTGCGTGAACGTGAATCCGCTCTACACGGCGCGCGAGCTGGAGCATCAGCTCAAGGACTCGGGCGCGACGGCGATCGTCATCCTCGAGAACTTCGCGTCGACGCTGGAGCAGGTGATCGAGCGCACGCCGGTGAAGCATGTCGTCATGACCTCGATGGGCGATCTGCTCGGTGGCCTGTATGGCGCGTGGATCACGCTGGCCGTGCGTCACCTGGCGAAGATGGTGCCGCCATACAAGCTGCCGCTGAGCGACGGGCGCACGGTGACGCCGTTCACGCAGGCGATCTCCGAGGGGCGCGGGCGCACGCTGGCGGCTGACCAGAGCACGCTCGATTCGATCGCCTTCCTGCAGTACACCGGCGGCACGACCGGCCTGTCGAAGGGCGCAGTGCTGACCCATCGCAACATCGTGGCGGCGACGCTGCAGGCCGAAGCGTGGTTCACGCCGGCGTTGTCCCGCGCTGGTGACCTCGCGAAGGTCAACAGCATCGCGGCGCTGCCGCTGTATCACATCTTCGCGCTGACGCTGTGCCTGCTGGTGATCCGGCAGGGCTCGCACATGACGCTGATCCCGAACCCGCGCGACTTCGACAAGTTCATCGCGGTGCTGAAGAAGCGGCCGTTCCACATGCTGCCGGCGGTGAACACGCTGTTCAACGCGCTGCTGATGCACCCGCAGTTCAAGACGATCGACTTCTCGACGCTGTTCGTCTCGCAGGCCGGCGGCATGGCCGCGTCGGAAGGCACGGCGCGCAAGTGGTTCGAGGCGACCGGCTGCCCGATGATCGAAGGCTGGGGCATGAGCGAGACCTGCGCGATCGGCACGAACAATCCGGTGTCGAACACCAAGTTCACCGGCACCATCGGGCTGCCGCTGCCAAGCATCGAGATCGCGATCAAGGACGACGAGGGCAATTCGGTGCCTGTCGGACAGTCGGGCGAACTCTGCATCAAGGGCCCCAATGTGATGAGGGGCTATTACAACCAGCCTGCCGAGACTGCCGCCGCGTTCACCGCCGATGGCTTCATGCGGACGGGCGATATCGCCGTGATGCAGGAAGATGGCTACAGCCGCATCGTCGACCGCAAGAAGGACATGATCCTGGTGAGCGGCTTCAACGTGTTCCCGAACGAGTTGGAGAACGTGATCTCGCTATGCCCTGGCGTTGTCGAATGCGCCGCTGTGGGAGTGCCCGATGAGAAGCAAGGCGAGGCGATCAAGGTTTTCGTGGTGCGCAGGGACCCGAACCTGACCGAAGACGCAGTGCTGCAGTACTGCAATGGACAGCTCACGGGCTACAAGCGGCCGAAGCACATCGAGTTTCGCGATTCCTTGCCGAAGACCAATGTTGGGAAGATCCTGCGGCGTGAGCTTCGCACCAGTGCGAGCGCCTGAATGAGCAGTGCCGCGGCGGGCGCCGGCTTGCCGGCGAATGTCGTTGTGTTCGAGCGGGGGTGGCTGTCGTCGAACAACATCCTGTTCGTCGGGGCGGACGAGACCGCGCTGGTCGATACCGGCTATGCCACGCATGCCGATCAGACATTGGCATTGGTCGAATCGGCGCTGGGCGCCCGGCCGCTGGACCGCGTGCTGAATACGCATTTGCACAGTGACCATTGCGGTGGGAACGCCGCGTTGCAGCAGCGCTATCCGGCACTTCGAACGGATATTCCCCCGGGGGAAGCGGCGCTGGTGGAGCGATGGGATGAGAGCGGGCTGAGTTTTCTCGCGACGGGGCAGACTTGTCCTCGTTTTCGGTTCACCGGGTTGCTGCAACCTGGAACGGAATGCCTGCTTGGCGACAGTGCATGGGAAGTCCACAGTGCGCCTGGCCATGATCCGCATTCGATCATCCTGTTCGATCCGGTCTCGCGGACGGTGATCTCCGCGGACGCGCTGTGGGAGAACGGTTTTGGCATCGCGTTTCCCGAGCTGGCGGGGGAGCCGTCTTTCGACGAAGTGGCCGCGACGCTGGATTGCATCGAGAAGTTGGCGCCGCTGCAGGTGATTCCTGGACACGGTCGCGTATTCAATGAAGTTGGCAGCGCCTTGATCACGGCGCGCCGACGTCTCGATGGACTGCAGCGTGATCCGGTGAAACACGCCCGGCATGCCATCAAGGTGCTGATGAAGTTCAAGCTGCTGGAAATGCAGCACATCGCCCTTGAGGATTGGGCGAACTGGCTGCGAGCTACACCGTACCTGGACGCTATTCGTCTTCGTTTCTTTGCGGGTGAGGAATTGAATCAGCTGACCGAGGATATCTTGGCCGAATTGGTAGCCGGGGGTGCGGCGGAGATGGATGCTTGGGGTATTCGAAATACCTGAATCCCATCCGCTCGAAGTAGAAGAAGCGCGTCATCCAAGATGTACGCGCTTTTTAATTTCTCGATCTTTGGGATTTCAAATGCAAAAAACCCCAGTCATTGCTGACTGGGGTTTTCTGGGCTGTAAGAGCCTGACGATGACCTACTTTCACACGGGAACCCGCACTATCATCGGCGCTGAGTCGTTTCACTGTCCTGTTCGGGATGGGAAGGAGTGGTACCAACTCGCTATGGTCATCAGGCATAAAGGGTAGTCTGGTTGATCACATGATCAATCAAACGAATTCATAGAGTTTGGAATCAGCGCGCAATTGTCTTGCGCTTGCTTGAATGTATTTTGAATGCGTCAACTTGGCATAACACCTTGATCATGATGATCAAAGTTATAGGGTCAAGCCGCACGAGCAATTAGTATCAGTTAGCTTAACGCATTACTGCGCTTCCACACCTGACCTATCAACGTCCTGGTCTTGAACGACTCTTTAGGGGGCTCAAGGCCCCGGCAGATCTCATCTTGAAACGAGTTTCCCGCTTAGATGCTTTCAGCGGTTATCTCTTCCACACTTAGCTACTCGGCAATGCCACTGGCGTGACAACCGATACACCAGAGGTGTGTCCACTCCGGTCCTCTCGTACTAGGAGCAGGCTTCCTCAAATCTGCAGCGCCCACGGAAGATAGGGACCAAACTGTCTCACGACGTTTTAAACCCAGCTCACGTACCTCTTTAAATGGCGAACAGCCATACCCTTGGGACCGGCTACAGCCCCAGGATGAGATGAGCCGACATCGAGGTGCCAAACACCGCCGTCGATATGAACTCTTGGGCGGTATCAGCCTGTTATCCCCAGAGTACCTTTTATCCGTTGAGCGATGGCCCTTCCATACAGAACCACCGGATCACTATGTCCTGCTTTCGCATCTGCTCGACTTGTCAGTCTCGCAGTTAAGCACGCTTATGCCATTGCACTATCGTCACGATGTCCGACCGTAACTAGCGTACCTTCGAACTCCTCCGTTACGCTTTGGGAGGAGACCGCCCCAGTCAAACTGCCTACCATGCACTGTCCCCGATCCAGATAATGGACCTAGGTTAGAACCTCAAACACACCAGGGTGGTATTTCAACGTTGGCTCCACAAGATCTAGCGACCCTGCTTCAAAGCCTCCCACCTATCCTACACAGATCTGTTCAAAGTCCAATACAAAGCTACAGTAAAGGTTCATGGGGTCTTTCCGTCTTTCCGCGGGGAGATTGCATCATCACAAACATTTCAACTTCGCTGAGTCTCAGGAGGAGACAGTGTGGCCATCGTTACGCCATTCGTGCAGGTCGGAACTTACCCGACAAGGAATTTCGCTACCTTAGGACCGTTATAGTTACGGCCGCCGTTTACTGGGACTTCAATCAAGAGCTTGCACCCCATCATTTAATCTTCCAGCACCGGGCAGGCGTCACACCCTATACGTCCACTTTCGTGTTTGCAGAGTGCTGTGTTTTTAATAAACAGTCGCAGCCACCGATTTTTTGCAACCCATTCATGCTTCGTTGTTCACTACACACTAATAGGGCACACCTTCTTCCGAAGTTACGGTGTCAATTTGCCGAGTTCCTTCTCCTGAGTTCTCTCAAGCGCCTTAGAATACTCATCTCGCGCACCAGTGTCGGTTTGCGGTACGGTCGTATATAGCTGAAGCTTAGTGGCTTTTCCTGGAACCTCGTTCAGTCACTTCACGGACAAGTCCGCTCGATCGTTGGC